>JAQVKF010000060.1 GCA_028694795.1 Thermoguttaceae bacterium
GGCCGTACCCGTGTTTGTCGATGTGGAGCCAGGAACGGCGAATGTCAATGTGACACAATTGGAAGCGGCTATTTCGCCGAAAACCCGTGCCGTCATGCTTGCTCATACACTCGGCAATCCATTCCATCTCCACGCGGTCACCGCGTTTTGTAAAAAATATGGACTGTGGCTCATTGAAGACAATTGCGACGCGCTCGGCTCGCGATATGATGGACAACTGACCGGTACGTGGGGCGATCTTGGGACGTCGAGTTTCTACCCGCCACATCACATGACGATGGGAGAGGGTGGCGCGGTCTACACGAACGATCCACTACTAAAGAAGATTGCATTATCGATGCGTGATTGGGGGCGTGATTGCTGGTGTGATTCAGGCGTCGATAATACGTGCGGCTGCCGTTTTACCGAACAATTTGGTTCGCTTCCCAAAGGTTATGATCACAAATACGTGTACAGCCATTTTGGTTACAATTTGAAAGTGAGCGATATGCAGGCGGCGGTCGGTTGCGCACAGCTCGACAAACTTCCGTCATTTGTCGAGAAACGAAAAGAAAATTTCCAACGATTATACATGGGACTCAAAGGTCTTCCGGAATTGCGATTGTTCGAAAAATATCCGGAAAGTGATCCATCCTGGTTCGGTTTTCTCATCACGTTGACAGAATCGGCGAAATTCAGCCGGAATGCGATTGTGGAATATCTGGAAAGTCGTAAAATACAGACACGCAATCTTTTCGCGGGGAATATTGTACGACATCCCTGTTTTGAATCACTCGTAGAAGGCGTAGATTATCGCGTGATCGGCGATCTTCAACATACGGATCGGATGATGAACAACGCCTTCTGGATCGGTTTGTATCCGGGGATGGGCAGATCGAAACTCGATTACATGGTGAAGACTATTCGAGAATTCTGTCGAAACGTCGCTCAATGAATGGAATCCAATATGCGAGTAGCCGACTATATTTTTAAGACGCTTGCAGATCATGGTGCTAAGCATGTTTTTCTGGTAACCGGAGGCGGCGCGATGCACCTCAACGATGCGGTTGGTCGGGAAAAACGCCTCCAATATATCTGTAATCTTCACGAACAGGGCTGTGCGATCGCGGCGGAGGGTTATGCGCGAGTCTCGAATACCCCCGGAATTATCAACGTCACCACCGGTCCTGGCGGTACCAACGCACTCACGGGCGTCATGGGCGCGTGGGTCGATTCCATTCCGATGATCGTTATCTCTGGTCAGGTCAAAACCTCGACGACCATTTCCGCCTGTCCCGAATTGGGCTTGCGTTCGTTGGGCGACCAGGAGATCAACATTGTCGATCTGGCACGTCCGGTGACCAAATACGCGGTGATGGTCCGGCGAGCGGAAGAAATTCGGTGGATTCTCGAAAAAGCGATTTATGAGGCGTCGCACGGTCGTCCTGGACCGGTTTGGATTGACGTGCCGCTCGATATCCAAGCGGCGGAAATCTCACCCGATTCGCTGACCGGATTTACACCTCCAGAACGAGATATTCCACCAGTGAGTTCGGACCAACTGGCCGAAGTGGTGAAACGTTTGCGTCAATCGAAACGACCGGTCATGATCGTAGGAAATGGAATTCGACTGGCCGGTGTACAGGAAACTTTCTCGCAACTGGCCGAAAGCCTCGGAATTCCCGTATTGACGGCCATTTCCGGGGTCGATTTAATCGCGTCTGATTCGCCGCTTTTTTTCGGACGTCCAGGCATTTTGGGAGAACGAGCGGCCAATTTTATCATGCAAAATTCCGATCTGCTCCTCGTGTTGGGCACACGCATGAGTATCCGTATCATTGGTTATGCTTACGAAACAGTGGCACGCGACGCGTATCGGATCATGGTCGATGCCGACGCGGGCGAACTTTCCAAACCAACGTTTCGTGTCGATTGTAAAATCCACGCCGATCTGGGCGAATGGATTCCGCGCCTGCGCGAACTCCACCCCGACATCACGGTACCACACGATTGGCTCGATTATTGCCGTCGTGTCAAGCGGCAATACCCGGCGATTTTACCCAAGCATCGTGAACGTACCGATTATGTCTCAAGTTATCTTTTTCCAGAATTAATCGGTCAACACGTGTCGAATGACGCGATTATTGTGACGGGTAACGGTACGGCGTACACGAGCACATTCCAAGCGATTCCGCTTCGTAAGGGCGTTCGGATGTTCTCGAACGTAGCCTGCGCGTCGATGGGGTACGATCTTCCGGCGGCAATTGGCGCGGCGTTTGCGGGGGGAAGCGGCGATGGACACGACGGTCGTCCTGTTATTTTGATCACGGGTGACGGGAGTCTTCAAATGAATTTACAAGAGTTACAAACCGTCCTCAATTACGCACTCCCGATCAAAATATTCGTGTACAATAATGACGGTTATCTTTCGATCAAATGGACACAACGATCTTTTTTTGGCGGACATTTCGTCGGTTCAACCCCCGCGTCCGGCGTCCGTCTTCCCGATTTGTCGAAGCTCGCGGTGGCGTATGGTTTCCCTTATTTTCGATTGGAAAACAACACACAGGCAACAGCCGAATTGCCTAGTATTTTGTCGATCCGCGGACCGGTAATTTGCGAAGTGATGACGGATCCCATGGAAGAACTTGGTCCCAAAGCGGCATCTAAGCGATTGCCCGACGGTCGAATGGTTTCAAAACCGCTTGAAGATCTATTTCCATTTTTAGATCGTGAGGAATTTCTCAACCATATGAAAATCGCTCCCGTCACGGAAGAATAACTGCCCGTGTGTGACAAGGCTGGTTGAATGTCGGGGCCGATCGGGAGGCGGCGAGCAAGTTAGATAGGGCGAGCGGGCTAGATAAGCAAAGCGTGCTGGGTGGTAGGTGAGGCAAGCGTGAAAAAATTCTCAGAATGTACAAGGAGCGAGGGTGCAGAGTGATGGGGAAGGGGTTTGACATGACCTGATTCAACACCACTAGAGATTCGCAAGTATCGTGTCATCCAGATCGCGAAAAAAGAGGAAAAGGCCATTTTCGTCTATGAAAGTCATATCGATTGCGACAAGCTGTTATAATGAGGCGAAGAATATTCCGGAGTTTTACGAGCGGTGTCGAGCGGTGCTGTCGAAATTTCCACAGTACGATTACGAGTTCGTCGTAGCGGACAATTTTTCAACGGACGGCACACGTGAGATACTGCGTGAGATTGCGTCCAAAGACCAGAAATTTCGCGTGATTTTGAACGCCAATAATTTTGGACATATCCGTTCTCCCTACAACGCGATCCTGAACACCCGTGGCGATGCCGTGGTGACGCTGTGTAGCGATCTGCAAGAGCCGCCGGAGGTTATCGAAGCCTTCCTGCACGCATGGGAATCCGGCGCGAAAGTCGTGGTAGGCATCCGAAATGGTACCCATTCCCACGTGCTGATGGAGCAAGTACGTAAATTTTACTATTGGTTGCTCGAAAATTCTGTTTCGGGCAGCAAACCCATCTCACGATTTACCGGGTTTGGGCTTTATGATCGGGCTTTTGTTGAAGCGTTGAAACAATTCCACGAACCGTATCCTTATTTTCGCGGTTTGGTAAGCGAGATCGGTTTTTCGCGTGTAGAAGTGCCGTTTGTTCAGGACCGTCGCAAACATGGAAGAACGAAAAATAATTTTCTAACACTTTACGACATGGCGATGACCGGCTTCGTCAACCACACGAAATTGCCGTTACGCCTAGCGACGCTGACGGGCATTTGCGTTGGTTTTTTTAGTTTTTTAATATCAATTTATTATTTTGTGATGAAACTTTTGTACTGGGACACCTTTTCCTTGGGGATGGCTCCGCTGATGATCGGGATGTTTTTTCTCGGTGCGGTCCAGCTTTTTTTCATTGGTGTGATCGGCGAATATCTTGGTGCGATCTGGACCCAAGTGAAAAATCGTCCGCTCGTTATTGAAGAGGAACGTATTAATTTTTGACTATTTTATTTTGACGATGCGTGCGGATGGACCATTGCGAAAAGGCAAGTGATAGGAATGGTGCTATTCCATCCGTATCGTGATATTTTCTAGCGTGGAATCTTGCGAGTCCCATCCTCACTTCGATGAAAAGACCATTGCGTTCCTCGGTTGTCATGGACAGCGGGTCCGAATGGATGCCAAAAATTCACGATAACCGGGCGTGCAGTGTAAGAAAGCAGCCGATATTGGGGTAAAAAAAGGAAATAAAGCGTTTTTTAGGAAAAAAAAAGGAAAAAAAAGAATTTTCCTGTTGCATTGAATGGTCTTGGCGGTTATGCTTAGAAGAGAGTTGATGAGGGGGTCATTGGGCTGATTCATCGCTTAAGGTGGACCGGACAGAAACGGTAAGCGTTTGTTGCGGTAAGGGGGGGCAGATGATGCTGAACCTTTTTCTCGCGATGGCGTACGATACGCGGATGTTTGGTGAGTGATTCAGATGGATACTGGGAAATATTGAATTTCTTTCCGTTTTTGGGATAGTTTTCTGTTTTTCGTGTTTTCGTTCTCCGGGGCAGAGTGCTTTCGCAACTTGTCAGGTGTTTGAAAATTCTGAAAATAGTGGGATCCTCCGATCGGTCGAGATATGATATGTTCGGTGTCCGCATGTCAGGAGTAAGTGTTAGATGTCGAAGAAACTGTTTGTGGGTGGCTTGAACTGGAAGACCATGGATGACGGATTGCGCGCTGCGTTTGAGCAGTTTGGCGAAATCACCGAAGCAAAAGTGATCACGGACCGTGAAACCGGTCGTTCACGCGGCTTTGGCTTCGTTACATTCACGGATGACGCCTGTGGTGACGCGGCGATTCGTGAGATGGACGGCGTGGAGTTAGACGGTCGCACCATCAAGGTGAACCAGGCCGAAGACAAGCCTCGCACCGGCGGCCGTTTTGGCGGACCGCGCGGCGGAAACGGTGGCGGACAGCGTGGTGGTTACGGCCGCTATTAATCGCTGTACACTCTCTGCTTTCGCGGCAGGCGGAGCGTATGAGATGGGAAAACCTCCTAAGTGATGGTTGTATCGCGTGGGAGAAAATTCTGCAAAGTACGTTCCGGAGTAATCATACTGAGAAAAATCCGATATCGCGGGCGATGGTACGTGTCTAACACGGAAGATCGGAAACGATTCAGGTAGAGTACGGTATTAAAAAACAGAAACGTCGCGCTTTGGCGCGACGTTTTTTTTCTATGGAAAGAACAAACTCATCATACTCACATCGGGAGCGAATGACATTTGCAGAGGTGGACAGGGCATCGTAGACGCCGTTAATTTTCCTTGCTAAAATGCGGTGGTCTAGGGCGTGTTCCCGTATAGTCACATAGTAAAAACCGATAGCCAAGAATGAAATAGCTGTAACCGGGTGGTTTATGTCGGTTGATATGGAAGTTTGTGTGTCCAGTAAAATGTTTTGGAAGGGGAGTTTTGGGGAAAACTTTTTGCAAAAAGTTTCCTCATATTGGTTCTTCGCCCCAAAAAAGTTTGACTGAAAAAGCATTTTCGTAGAAAATACGCAAACTTTTTTGAACTTTTTACCTGACACTGGCACAGACGTTGCCCCGATTGGGGTGGCAATTTGTGTGAACATACCCTAAAAGCGATTTTCATATATAGCCCACGTACAGGAATAGGAGAGGGCCATGCAGCGGCGAGATTTTCTGGCAGGAATGACAATAGCAGGTTGTGTAGGGAGTTCAACGGTATTTGCGGAAACCGATTCGCCGGCTACGAAGGAGTCTGGGGACAAGGGACAACGTGGAGGAAATCCCATCTCGGTATCGACCTACTCGTATTGGCGATATCGCGACGACTCGGAGACTGCAATTGACCATTGCCTTGAGTTAGCGGCACGCGATGGTTTTGACGGTGTGGAAATTCTCGAAAAACAGATGGAACGCAAAGATCCGGAATATCTGCGTCGGTTGCGTCGTATCGCGTTACGGAATGGGCTGGTACTATGTGGACTTTCGAGCCATCAGGGGTTTGTCTCGCCCGATCCAGAGGTCCGTGAACAAAATATTCAAACGACGATTGGCAGTATTGAATTGGCGTATGAACTGGGCATTCCGATTGTTCGAATCAATACGGGACGTTGGGGTACGTCCGGCGATTTCGACACGCTGATGAAACAACGCGGCATAGAAACCCCGTTAGAGGGCTATACCGATACCGACGCCTTTCCGTGGGTGGTGGAATCGATCGAAAAATGTCTTCCCATCGCGGAGAAATGCGGCGTTATTTTGGGCCTTGAGAATCATTGGGGACTCGCACGTTTACCGGAAGGGCAACTTGCGCTGGTAGATGCGGTCCATTCACCGATGTTCGATGTAATTCTCGACACGGGAAATTTTTTAGAGGATCCATACGAAAAGATTGAACAGGTATCGCGACGAGTGGTTTATATGCACGCGAAAACCTATCATGGTGGCGGCACATGGTACACTTTAGATCTTGATTATGATCGTATCGCAAAAATTATGCATACGGCAGGATACCGCGGCTTTGTATCGTTAGAATATGAAGGGCAGGAACCGGCGGAAACCGCGATTCCGAAAAGCTTGGCATTGCTCCGAAAAGCGTTTCGTTATACAACTACACTGGCCCAATCTTAGCTCCTCATGTATAAGCGGACGATTTTGAATGAAAAACGCCGGAAAACGCACATCCCGCAAACGAGCTGTTGACACATCTCGCTCGATTTGGTACACACGCACTCAATGTGGCGATACAATCGATACAGAATGAGGTTTTCCAATGGCTCGACGCGAAGAATCGCAAGACGCGGGATATGATTCGTTTTTGGACGTCGTTTCGAATATCGTCGGTATTTTGATTATCTTGGTCATGGTTGTGGGGATTCGTGTCGGAAAACTCCCACTGCCAACCACGTCTCCTGACGCCACGACATCAGAGACCAACACGCCGTCAAGCGTGCCAGAGGGGTTGTTATCGCCGCAAAAGCTCGAACAAACGGCCATGACGCAAGAGAATGGTCATCTCGCTCGGCAAATTACCACGCTCCAGCAGCCGTCTCAAACGTATCAACACGAAATTCTACAGCAGCAAACCGCACTCGAACGGCATCAAGCGGCAATCGCGGCGAAGCGGCAACAACGTCAGTCGGTAGAGACCGAGCAACAACAATTACGCCAAACACAGGAAGTATTGTCGCGACAATTGGCTCAGCTGGACACCGAAATCGCCTCGCTCACGTCCCCCGCTTCCTCCATGACCGAAACCACGGAATCACAGCAGAAATTGGAAATTGCCCAGCGACAACGTACCGGCCTGCAACGTACCCTGTACGAATTACGTATCGACCAACAACAAATAGACTCGCAACTCCAAACGGCGACCATGGAGTTGGCAAAACTAACCGCAACCAACCCAGATACGCCCACCTCCACCTCGACGGCCTCGCCCGCCGTTCACTCGATCACTCTTGAAAGCTATCCGACGCCTATCGGTCGCACAGTTTCTGGTCCCGAACGCCATTACCGGCTGCGTGGCGGACGTATCGCTACGGTCCCAATCGACGCATTGACCCAGCAAGTAGTGGAAAGTGCCAAATCACAAATTCACAAATTGAGTGATCGCGCCGTACCACTTGATCTTTCCGGAATCGGTGAAAATCAAGCCATGTCCGAATTTGCCGATACCGTCGGTCCCATCGACGGTTTCCGGATGCGATACGTCTTACGCCGTACAGAACAAACCGTTCAAACGTCCGAAGGCACACGCCGAGCCATCGGTGCAGAACTCGCTCAGTGGACCGTCATTCCCGTTTTTGGCGAACAGGGGGAGACACTCGAACAGATATTCGAGCCGAATTCCAAGTTTATGCAATCTCTCACCGATGTTCAGCCCGACCATTGCACACTCACCTTTTGGATTTACGCCGACAGTTTTGAGCAATTTCACGCGATTCGCAAATGGGCTCACGAACATGGCTGGAGTGTTGCCGCACGGCCGCTCCCCGACAATTACCCCATCAGCGGATCGCCGGAAGGCTCTCGCAGCGAAGCCATATGACCCCTAAATCGGACATGTAGTCGAAAATCGGGCATGGGCATACGCTCTCGGACATTCGGTGATCTACGCTTTTTGATATAGAGCGGTGGTCTGTTCGATTTCCCGCTGAATCATTTCGATCAATTCTTTCGGTGCAAGTACTTCGGCATGTTTTCCAAACCCTAGAATCCAGCGTTTCAATGCGCCAAGATTTCCAATGTCCATTTCCAAAATGACAGCTTCCTCCGTAATATCCGACTCCTTTACGAAAACCTCGCTCGGATGCCAGTGTTTTTCGCACACTTGCTTCGCCGCAAATGATCGAAAGCGAATGCGCACGTGATATACCGGCGCATGAGGATCGATACCACACATTCCAAATAACTGAGCCACATAATCCGAAAAACTAAAATTAGCTGGCGGAACAAACGTTTCTCCTAACACTTCTACGTTAAACATGCGGTCAATCTTCCAATGCCGAATCGCCCTCCGCTTGTGCGACCAGCCAACCAGATAAAGTCCGCCATCGTGCCAAGCAAGT
Source organism: Thermoguttaceae bacterium (assembly GCA_028694795.1). Taxonomy (GTDB): domain Bacteria; phylum Planctomycetota; class Planctomycetia; order Pirellulales; family Thermoguttaceae; genus JAQVKF01. Next base: position 8,547 of record JAQVKF010000060.1, read on the forward strand.
CCGTAAGGATCTAAATCCGTGACCGAAGGGGCTACATGCGATTGGGTGTCTTCCAGCGAACGATACAGAATGCGGACACGCCGATGTTCCGTTACGGCTAGGTTGAGCAGATCAATCCACTCCGCCATGTCACAATAGTTACCCACGCCGGACGGATTTTGTTCCATCACGCCCATGGATTGTTCAAACAATTTAAACGTCACATTTTCGAGCGACGCTTTCATTTTCATTAAAGCTCGACTCATCGCCTGCCAACAAACCGTTCCCTTCATCGGCTCCAAAAAACGCCGACTCATATAAATCGCGGCAACCTCGTCAAATGTGAATTGAAGATTTTTTGCCGAAAAACAAATGCGCCACGTTTTCTCACGACAGTCGTCGTTAAAATCATTGTCCGTGAGCGGAATACCACACTGCCGGAATAACGCCAAATGTCGCTGTATCGTACGGCGTGAACATTGTAGCCCGTCAGCCAGTTCCTTCACGGTCAAGCCTTCAGCTGTTTCAGAAAGTAACTGGATCAATTGCCACTGTTTGAGAAAGGTATTATCCGAATTTTGATTCCACGCCATGAAAGAACCTCGTCAAGTATTTCTAAGGATGAATACTAACGTATGAATTTTGTGTACACGCTAACACTTACATAAACATTCATATAGCCCATGTAAAAAGATCAAATGACCAATTTCATCTAGATTCCCAGTGAAAAAAGCCCATCTGAACTTGTCAAAAGCGATTTTATGATGGAAAATCGCGGGCACAAACACAAAATGATACCGGACTAGTATAGGTATTTTGTCTACTAGTATAGAAATGAGTATAACACACTCAGCACGTCGAACAACAGCCCATGACAAATCCTGTCATAGCTGCAAGAAAAAATTTTTAGACCATTTTTTCACATCATCCGGAAGCAAGACTACCCCGGATGGCTATATTGACGTCACCAACGAATCCTCCACAACGAGGCGAAGACCTATCTCGCTATTCCACTTGAGATTGGAACCCCATGAGATATCACCCTACCGAGATAGGCCCTTATTTCACCTACTTACGCTGACGCAAACGACGTTCGCGAATCTCCTCTTGCATCTTTTCGACCAGTGTCGCGACCGACATCGCACCCAAATCACCGTCGATACGATCTCGCACGGACACCGTCTCCGATTCGACCTCGCGTCCACCAATCACAAGCATATATGGCACAAGCGAAAGCTGCGCGTCACGAATCTTTGCGCCAATTTTTTCCGGACGATAATCTGAACCCACACGTAACCCTGCCTCACGCAACTGCTGCTCCACTCGCTTGGCATATTCCTCAAACTTATCGCTCACCACGAGGACACGCACCTGTTCAGGTGCGAGCCAGAGCGGAAACGCCGCCGCGAAATGTTCGATCAAAATACCGACAAATCGCTCAAACGAGCCAAACGGCGCACGATGGATAATCACCGGCTGATGCGGCTTGTTATCCGCCCCCGTATAGCTCAAATTGAACCGACTTTCGCTGGCCAATTGGTAGTCGAGTTGGACGGTTCCCAGTTGCCATTCACGTCCGATGCAATCGCGAATGATAAAGTCCGTTTTCGGACCGTAAAACGCCGCCTCGCCCAAACCGATCGATACATTCGGCAGGTTCATCTCCCGTGTCACCCGTTCGATGGCCGTTTCCGCAGCGTCCCACGCCGCCGGATCACCCACATATTTCGCCTGATTGGCCGGATCTCGGAAACTCAAACGCACGCGATAATCGCTAAAACCGAGCGTTTTCAACACATAAATCGTCATCTCGATACAGCCTCGCACCTCTTCGGCCACCTGTTCCGGCGTACAGAAAATATGGGCGTCGTCCTGAGTAAATCCCCGCACGCGCACCATGCCGGATAATTCACCCGACTGTTCAAATCGATAAACTGTACCGAATTCCGAAATACGCAGTGGTAAGTCACGATAACTTCGTGGTTTGACCTCGTAAATTTTAATATGATGCGGGCAATTCATCGGTTTTAGTAGGAATTTCTCCACCGATGCCGCAGCCGCCTGGAACGCCGCCTCGTCACCCGGATATTCCACCTTGACCGCCGCCAGCCGTGCCTTTTCCGACGGATGTTCGCCCATATCAATCGGTGGAAACTGTGATTCGGCGTAATACGGATAGTGACCGGACGTTTTGTACAGTTCAATCCGACCAATATGCGGTGTCATGACCATCTGATAACCACGTCGTGTCAGCTCTTCCTGCAAAAACGCTTCGAGTTGCTTACGGACAATGGTGCCCTTTGGAAGCCAGAGAATCAATCCCTGACCGACTTCATTATCGATCGCGAACAGCTCGTGCTGCTTACCGAGGAGCCGATGGTCACGTTTTTTCGCCTCCTCAAGCTGTGTCAAATAGGCCTCTAGTTCCTCTTTTTTGAAAAATGCCGTCCCATAAAGACGCTGTAACTGTTGATTATTCGCGTCGCCCTTCCAATACGCACCGGCGATGGAAAGAATTTTGACCGCACCAATCGTTTTGGCTGTCGGGATATGCGGACCACGGCATAGATCAATAAATTCACCCTGTTTATAGAACGACACGGTCTCATTTTCGCCCAAACCTTCTCGAAGATGTTCGACTTTGAGTGTTTGTCCGATTCCACTGAGTATTTCGAGAGCTTTGTCACGTGGTTCTTCCACACGTTCAAACGGTTCGCCCGCTTTGATGATTTTCTTAATTTCCTCCTCAATTTTCGGAAAATCAGCTTCCGAGATCGGGGTTTCGGTGAGAAAATCGTAATAAAATCCATTTTCCGTGGTCGGTCCAAACGCGAGCTGCGTTTTGGGGAACAACCGCATCACCGCCCGAGCCATGATGTGAGCGGCGGAATGCCGCATCATATCAAGAGCCTCAGGATCACGAGAAGTCAGAATTTTAATGGTGATATCGCCTGATTCCGGCAAAAGTGTCGTGGCGTCGATCGTGTGTGAAGATGGCTGGCCTTGTGCGTCGCGAGTCGTAACGACAGCGGCAAGCGTGGCCTTGGCAAGTCCAGCACCTATGGACGCGGCCACATCCAGCACACGCACGGGGGATTCAAAATGGAGTTCTTTTCCATCAGGCAGAGTCACATTCAACATAACAAAGATCCTTTCAATGTTGGTTTGTCTCGATCACTCCTACAAATGAATGAAAGGGCGAACCATGATATGGTTTCCGTGAAAGCGGGCGTCCCCTTTTTGTGATTGATCGCATAGGGACCATATCCGCCGTCGTTCCACTGGAAACTCGTTCAAAAGAGCAAACCATGCTCCCGTAGAAGAGTAAATATAGGACGAATGCTCTGATCTGACAAGCGGGAAATGTCGCGAGGGAAATAGAAAAGTCGGAAAAACTAAGAATTTTTCCCGGATGGGTTGACGTGTGGTGAATTTTTGGTAAGATAACGCACGTTCTGGCTGTGGATGTTTCCGGAGCCAAGTCGCTTGGCGAGGTGGGGTGTTTGGGGACGCTTCACATGGGTGACGCTTCATAAGTGTGGTCGCCCGGCGAAGTGGAACAGGAAGCGAGAGGTCAGGGTAAAGAAGAGGGCGTTTAGCTCAGATGGTTAGAGCGCCAGCTCGACAAGCTGGAGGTCGATGGTTCGAGCCCATTAACGCCCATGGTTGGCCCTTTTGGATTTTTCCAAAAAGGGCCTTTTTTATCGGGCTTTATGGACTTTTGCTTGTCATAGCCGATTTTGAAAAACCCAACAAAACCCGTTAAAAACCACTGCGGAGCAACCTATTCAGCAACCTCATCACATTTTTTACAACCACTCTTTAGAGGGAATTTGCTTAACGCCGCGATTTCTACGCACTGTTCGCCGGCAAAGTTCCAACGTTCACGACTAGGCAAGATCGGTACGCTACACGGATAGCATGTCTTTTCTCGACACGTAGGTTTCCAGACACAAGGCGTGCGATAACGCTCGACAAACCGAAGGGACTGAAACACCAAAAGGGCATGTTTTAGGTTCGGACCGAGCAAAAAAACGGGAAGGCAAAACCAAGACGCGTTCACATCATAAATATAAGATACTTAAGCGGTAAATATATTATACTATCAATAAATTCAATATAAACATCTGTCACATTAACTCGTTTAACTAGGGCTGTTCCCATATAATCACATAGTAAAAACCGGTAGCCAAGAATGAAATAACAGCCATCGGGGTGGTTTATGCTGGTTGATATTGAAGTTTGTGCGTCTAGTAAAAAGTTCTGAAAGGGGAGTTTAAGGGGAAACTTTTCACAAAAAGTTTCCTCTCATTGATTCTTCGTTTCAAAAAAGTTTGACGAAAAAGCATTTTCATAGAAAATGCGCAAACTGTTTACCTGACGCTGGTTATACCAACTCGGCAAAATACTTCCGACGGCACAGTCACTCCGTTCCCGGCATCCGTCGGTTCACCCTTTTTACCTGACGCTGATACAGCTGGTCGCTCCGATTGGAGTGGCAACTTGTGTGAACACGACCTAAGGAGAAGCCGAACAAAAACAGATTCCAAAAAAATCGCCCGATTTTATCGCCAGTAAGATACACGAAGCCATACGCGGAAGGCATTTTGATACATCCTTGCACTCTCTCCAAAGAAGGAATGCGTGACGTGATGCCAAACGATTGTCAACCGTCACCTCCTCCAGATTGTTTACATCCTGAAATGTAACCCGTACAAGGCGTATAAATCAGTATAAGATCGTCTTTTCCTATCTGAACTGCATCCACATCACTGCATTCATTACCGCCACTCATGCCTCATTCTGAGCGTTTCGCAGAGCCGTCCAACACCGCATATAAGCAGCGTCGCGAGTCGTACCATCGTGAACCGCACTTTTGAAATTTTCGTAGTCGATCGCGTTTGCTTCCGAAGCCATGATCTGTGACCACGTACCGCGATCAAAATCCATACGAAACGGATAATCGTTACCAGGCGTATACTGGATATCCGCTTGAACATGACACGTCTGACAAAGACGCTCTAAATCGCCTTGAAATCGTGCTCGCACATGAATTAGATTTGATTTTTCAAAATGTTGCACCGCCGAAAAGAACCCGTGCCTCGTAAAAACCCACATAAGTAACCCCTTCACGTGTGATACACCTTCGTTCCACGACGACCTGCCACCGCCTGGATTCCAGAAATACACCAAATTCACCACCACCCCCCAGCAAAATCACACGACTCCACACCTAATCACACACTCACCCCCCACAACAGGTAGAATCACCGTCGAAACAACCTTCAATGCCCCGGCTTTCAGGCCCCCACCACCGCAAACGTCCGGAACGCGGTTGACATTCCGAACATTGCAGCAATTCGGAACACAGAGCAGGTATCACCAACCGGCCAGAATGTTCGACTCAATCACTTTACGCGACTGCTCCAAGTCGGCACCCGTCTCGTGCATGTAGATGCGGATCGCACGAATTTTGTCGCCAGCCGCTTTGGCCAACGCTTCACGCGCCACGTGACACACATCAATCTTACCGACAATACCCAATGCGGCTTTCGAGATCACGAACGAATCTCGCGGACGTTTGGAGACGCGAATCGGATTTTCGCCCGGATATGTTTCCTGCACGATATTACGGGCGTCCGCTTCCGTTTCCGCACAGGTAATCATGATATGCCCTTCAGTCTCTACTTCAAACAATGCCATGTCGATTATCCATCCTTTCTCTGTTGCAAATCAGTTTCCCATCCATGGATATGGTGAATGGAAACGTTCTTCACTGCAATCCTTATTTTTTCGAACACATTACGACCGCGAAGGATACCGAAACCAGCAACCTGAAGACAGATAAGCGGCCGTCCCTTCGCACGAATGGAACATAAAAATGAAACTCACGAAAAGTATCTTCCCACCACCTGATCATAGCGGAGAGTGAAGTGAAATGCTATAGGGATTATCGCCAAATTTTCCACATTTTTTTACTTTTTCCTCCTCTCCAGAGGGGAAATGGGATTGCAGAATACCTTTGGGACGATTATTTTATACCATACGCACGTCATTGGAAATGATTTCACAGAGACGTAATATCCTTAATATCCTTTTCGTAGGGCATGGAATTTTCGTGTGGCGTAGGCAAGATATCCATAAAAACAGAAAATCGACCATTCCATCAGAGGGGTTTACCCATGGCAAAAAAAGGGGTTCCTGACGAATCCACAACGAAAAAATCACGCAAACCGGAAACGGGTGTCGATGCGATGTACAGCGCACATCCCGATCTGCGAAACACCGTTGCGGCAATCGAAAAGGAGTTCGGGACGGGTTCCATCATGGCTCTCGGTTCGAATAAAACGGTCAATATCGAGGGAATTCCATCCGGTTCATTGTCGTTGGACATCGCATTAGGCGGTTTAGGGATTCCACAGGGACGCATTATCGAGGTGTTTGGTCCAGAATCGAGTGGTAAATCAACACTTGCGCTGCATATCGTGGCAAGTTCACAGCGTCGCGGCGGTATCGCGGCGTACATTGACGCAGAACACGCAATGGATCCGAGTTGGGCGAAAAAGCTGGGCGTCGAACTCGATACGCTGTTGTTTAGCCAGCCGTCGAGCGGAGAGGAAGCCATGCAGATCGTCGAAATGCTGGTACGCTCGAACGCGGTCGATGTGATCGTCGTCGATTCGGTCGCGGCCCTCGTTCCGCAAAAAGAACTCGACGGCGAGATCGGCGATTCGTTCGTCGGACTTCAAGCTCGGCTCATGAGCCAATCCATGCGAAAATTGACGGGCGTCATCTCCAAAAGCAAGACCGCAGTCATTTTCATCAACCAAATTCGCGAGAAAATCGGTGTAATGTTCGGCAGTCCGGAGACGACCCCTGGTGGTAAAGCGTTGAAATTTTACAGCTCGGTGCGCATTGATGTACGTCGAATCGGCCAGTTGAAAAGCGGTGACGAGGTAATCGGTCAACGTGTGCGTTGTAAAATCGTGAAGAATAAGATTGCACCGCCGTTTCGGATCGCGGAATTCGATATGATGCACGCGAACGGAATCAGTTATGCTGGTGACGTATTGGATTTGGCCGTCGAACACAAAGTAGTATCCAAAGTTGGAGCATGGTTCCGCTATGGCGAAATGCAGCTCGGTCAAGGTCGCGACAAGACGAAAGCGTTTTTGGAAGAAAATCCAGCGCTGTTGGAGGAACTGCGGGCTAAGGTCATGTCGGATCTCGATTTAAGCATTTTGAACGACGTACCGACTACGGAAAAAGTCACCGATACGGACGATGTGAACCTTAGTGAAGAACAGGATATGCCGGAGGATGAGGTCTGACCATTTTGCTGGGGTGTTGATACTGTACCCATTTGGCGCACCTGCGGGTAACAACAGCCCCTCGGAGTGAATAACCAGCATCAATGAGTGGATGAGTGAGGGCCTGAAATGAAGCGACAACCCGAACGGTTTTGCATGTCAGCTCACGACGTTAAAATCACCACCGTACGATAAAAAGTCTGCTCTGCACCTGTTTTGCCTTTCGAAATTCCTGCTTTTAGGAGAAATTTTTCATGAAAGTAGCAGTAACTGGGGCGTTTGGATATTCAGGTCGTTGGATCGCCTCTCTTTTAATCGAGCGAGGCCACCAAGTGGTGACACTAACCAATCACAAACCACCAGCCACCGACGCGTCCTTTGAAAGTGCGTTCCTTGAAAAGCGGGAGGTCCATCCGTTAAATTTTACGGAACCAGCGACTCTGACACGGGCGATGAATGGGTGTGATGCACTCGTCAATACCTATTGGGTGCGATTCAATCACGGACATTTTACTCACGAGGCCGCTGTTCGCAATACGGCCGTGTTGTTCCAGTCTGCCGTACAAGCTGGGGTCAAACGCATCGTTCACACCAGCATCGCAAATCCTCTAAAGGATTCTCCATTTGAGTACTATCGAGGAAAGGCGGAGGTCGAAGAACTCTTGCGTGAAAGTGGTGTGCCCCATACGATTTTGCGTCCGACCGTTTTATTTGGGGAAGACGATATTCTGATCAATAATATCGCTTGGACATTGCGCCGATTTCCCATCGTAGGCTATTTTGGCAATGGTCGTTATCGGATTCGTCCGCTCCATGTTCGTGATTTTGCTCACCTAGCGGCAGATAGCGTGATGGATACGGAACCTTCTCGTGTGATCAACGCCGTTGGTCCGGAAGATTACGCCTACCGCGATTTATTACGGTTGATTGCTCAAAGCCTCGGTTTACGGCGAATGTTGATTCGAGTTCCCATTGGTGTGGGATATTCGGTCGCCAAACTGATTGGTTGGTGGCACCAGGATGTTTTTCTGACCCGTCCGGAAATTGGCGGTTTAATGGTGAACCTCCTCACTTGCGACGCTTCCGTGCCCTCCGTAGGTTCTATTCGATTAAGTGAATGGCTATGTGAAAACGCGCAAATAATCGGACGAAACTATGCCAATGAACTTGCTCGACGCTGCGCACCTGAAAAAAGTCGGCTAAAATAGAGACCTAACGCCGGGCCGACTCCATTTACATACTTGATATTTCCACGACCTCGATAAAATCGTCCTTGAGTTCTTTTTGAAAAAATTTCCATGAAGCCTAACCAAAAGCGATTTTTGCACTTCAATATCGTAAGTGGGAACGGTTTGAGTCGAAACGAAACAAAGAGGGCGTCGAAAGAGTGAAATAAATCGCGTAAAACGGAATATGTACGTTAAAAGAGTTTGGGGTGAGAAACATGATTGTCAAACGCACCTGTCCACTCTGTGATGGTTCGAGAGCGGAACTGTTATATACAGCCCATTATCCCGATTCCGCCGAACGAATCCTTCCGACAGAATATCGCATTGTCGCTTGTGAAACATGCGGTTTCGTCTATGACGATGTCGACGCGACCGAGGACGTCTTCAATCGATACTACCGGCTTGATTCGAAATATGTCATGAAAGAGACAGGGGGAGCCGGCGGAGTTTCCGACGTAGATATGAAACGATTTCGCGACGTTGTCGATTTTCTGCGGCCCCATCTTCCCAATCGAGAGATTGCGATCGCCGATATCGGGTGCGGTAAGGGCGGGCTACTCCAGGCCTTTGCGGAATCCGGTTTTCATCATCTTTGCGCCATCGACGCCTCCGAAGGTTGTATCGATTATGTTCGCAAAAGCCTCGGTTGTCAAACGATTTGCGTGGATATGGAGCATCTTCCAGAACATTTGGAGTTTGACTTGGTGCTTTGCGCACAAATTTTTGAGCATCTTTTTCACCCCAAAAACGCGATGGCAAAAATTGCCAAATTACTCAAACCGAATGGAATGTTCTATCTTGAAGTGCCCGACGCCTCACGATATACAGAGTATATGATCAGTCCTTTTCACTATCTGGATGTGGAACATATCAACCATTTTTCCAAGGAATCCCTGACCCGTCTGCTGAACAGACAATGTTTTACGGAAGTTGCCTTTCGAGAAACCGCGATCAGTCTCACGCAAAGTCGTTTATATCCCTGTGTTCAGGCACTGACGAGATATGGAACAGAGGCGGTTCTCCCTAAAATGATCCAACGTGATCGCCCAGCCATCATGGATTATCTCGACAAATCGGCACATGCGACGCGACTGATGGAGCGTCTGTTCGCGGAAATCCCACGCGGCCAAGCATGTTACATTTGGGGCGTAGGTGCATACTGCCAGAGGATGTTGGACGCGGGAATGTTCGATCCGTATCACATAGTCGGGCTAATTGACGTGGACATCCGTCGTCAAGGTTCCTGTTTGCGGGGGTTAGAAATATTTTCTCCTGAGATCATCCGTGGCAAGAAGGACTGCTATGTCTTGATAACCTCGGCACTTTATCAAGATCAAATAGCCGAGCAGTTGGCCCAGATGGATTTTAAGGGGCATATTGTCCGTTTGTGCTGATCATTTCAAACGGAATGCGGCCCAGGTCCAAACGAGGGCGTGTTCACGTATAATCACATGGTAAAAACCAATGGCCAAGCATGAAATCCGCAATCGAGGTAGTTTATATCGGCTGATATTGAAGTTTGTACGCCCTAGGGCGTGTTCACGTCAACGTCGTATAGTCATTTAATTTAGCGATTCACTCTATGAAGATATTCCATCATCGCATTTTCGAGATTCGGTGAATATGGCAATAGATCCACTAAGGCACGTTTCCTATTCGCCCAAACCTTTTCGATGGGATTCAAATCCGGACTGTACGGTGGCAAAAATAATAGATGAATTCCATGCCTGCGAGCCAGATGACACAGTCTCTTTTTCGGATGAAACGACGCATTGTCCATCATGACAGTCATGTCTTTTGGGATACATTGGAGGAGTGTTTTGCGAAACCATTCGACGAAAAGATGACTCGCCCTGTTTTTAGAGTCACATTGCGATGCGACTAGACGATCTCCGATTTTCGTAGCAATGACGTTTGTTCTTTGGAATTTTCGTCCATGTTTAACGTCCTCCACTTTTGTGCCACGAGGAGCACGACCATGCTCGCGAACCAAGCATGGATCCACGCCGCTCTCGTCAAGATAGACGCGTTTCTCTTCGGGGATTTGGGCCACATCTTTCACGAATTTGGCTCGTTTTTCCTCGGATTTTTCGGTGTAGGTGAACGTCTTTTTTTAAGATTAATTTTCATCTTTTTCAGGGCGTAAAACACCGC
>JAQVKF010000061.1 GCA_028694795.1 Thermoguttaceae bacterium
CCCGGTGTGGCTGACGACGACGCGACCTCGCTGGATCCCTCGACGCTCGAACCGTTGCCGCCGTTGCCCGTGAATGCCGCCGCGATCACCATTTACGGAGTCCCGTTACGATTGGCCGCAATCATCGTCGCACCAGCGGGAAATCAGCGGAACATCGCCAATTACGCCGAATTGCTCGAATCGTTTGAACAGGCGGTACCTGGGTTTGCACGTGTTCTCAAAACGCATAAACCCAAAATCGTGCCATGGGGTGCCCAGCTTTCGACCACCGGTTTTGCCGCAAAATTCCACGCAAACGTACCTTTGCCCGAAGCAAACGAACTTTCCGCCAACTCGGAGCAAGAGTACGGTCTGCAAAACGGTTCTCATTGGTGCAGTGTCGTCGGACCGATGCGGCGCGGCGAGCAAACACTGCTCGTCGGACTGGTGCTGCACTGCGAGACGCTTACCACCGTCGGGCGTTGTGCCGCGGAAAATCCACAACTATGGCGAACGTTTTGTACCATTCGCTCATAAACTTGCTTCGTTGACTTGTAGGAACCATTTCGCTAGATGCGCTCCGCTTGGCCGTGGTGGCGATCGGATCGGTCTGCGGACCCGTCCGCGGATTGGCGGGAGGCGGTTACGCGATGGGGTGGGTCCACCGGGGCGCCAAAGAGTTCGGAAAATGGAGCTGGTCGCAAATGCGTCCGACGACGAAATCAATCAGAGTCTCGACCGTCGTTTGCGATCCGTAGAAACCCGGCGACGCGGGCAGAATCACCGCCCCCGCCTCGACAAGCTCTGTCATATTGCGCAACGCGATGAGCGAAAGCGGCGTTTCCCGCGGTACCAACACCAACGGACGACGTTCCTTCAGATGGACTTCCGCCGCACGATGCGACAAATCGCGGCCCGCACCGCTGGCGATTGAGCCTAAGGTTGACATGGAACAAGGGCAAATCACCATGCCGTCCGTGCGATAGGAGCCGCTCGCGGAGGGTGCCGTAAAATCGTCAAAGTGGTCATAATACAGAGGGCCCGCCCCGGTCGTCTGTCGTGCTGCCCGCAGTGTTGGCAGCTGATCGGGGTCAAAACGGTCAAGTGAAATGGAAATTCCCATTTCTTGACGCAGTACGACGGCGGCCGCGGGACTGATCGTGAGTCGAACCGCTACACCACCACGCAGCAACGCTTCGACGAGCCGGACGCCATAGCAAATGCCGCTCGCTCCACTCCATGCCACCACAAAATGGGGACGAACTGGCGAACGTGACTCCACGCTGTCTGCCCTACCCTTCCTTTTGGGCGTCGCACGATCCGCCCTCATATGCTCCGTGCCATCCCCTGTCATACGATCACACTCCTAGCCTGAATATTGGTCAAATCAGATTCGCCGTTACGCTTTACACTAAAGCCGTCCAAACCACAAGCGACGCGGGCTACCCTGGACTTATAAGCCCACTCGCCAAGACTTATAACCCACCTCGTGAGTTTCCACGGCTCATGGCTCCACCACCATGGTTAGTTGAAATCGACCGAAACGAATCCGTCTTGAGCAACATAATGAGTGGTAATTCCCATCTCTTCGACCCATTTCCGCGTTTCGAGTGTTTTCCACGGTCCGGTGCCCGGGCCTTTGCCTGCGTCGTTCATCCAGAGCCAATCCGGCGTCGGCCAGAAACAGATTTTCGGGGACACCGCTTCGTAAAACGCTCGATTCACCCCCTGTTGACCGTGATGTGCCATCTGAACGGCATCGGCGGTGATTTTTTCTTTGGGCTGGAGTTTTAACAAACGTTCTCCACCCTCGACGCCCAAATCGCCCAAAAAGAGAATCGACGAATTTGGGGTACTCACTCGGTAGACAATCGACGAATTGTTGACCGCGTTCTGTGTAATCGAAAGATCGAAATCGTTGAGCGCGGTAATGGTAACCGCACCGAACTGCCACGTATCGTTCATTTTCACCGTCGTGGTATTGGACGCGGCACCCAAATTTTTTCTCGAATACCTTGCCTCTTCGATCCAGACATGTTCGTTCTGATCCATCCATTCGATGGGCGGAAAAGCGTAATAAATCTGACCAATCTCTAAATTAGCCCGCTTTTCCTCCAGCAATGTCGCTAGGGCGAACGTATGGTCCGAATGATCGTGCGTCAAATACCAAGCGTCTACTTTCGCCACTTTGCACGGTTTGTCCGTCTTCAACGCTCGCATTACCTGAATCATATCCACTAGATAATCTCGATCGCCCGCCACGCCGCCGTCAATCACGATCAACTTGCCATCCGCCGCGTTTTGACCATCGCAACACCACAAAATGTAAGATTCCATCTGGGAATGCGTTCGATTCGAAAGTTGCCACACGGTCAGCGGTGGAACTTGCGTACTCACCGTGGTCGCTTCCTTCGTTGCGGCCGCTGCGACTGGTTCTTCGGCACGTGCCAAAGGGATGGACGCAGCCAATCCCGCAATCGTTCCGCTACTTACGCTCCACGAAAGAAATTGTCGTCGATTTCGATTCATCACAGACTCCTTGTAGACTGATTCTAGTGGAAAATGGGATCGAGAAGCACTTAGTCCGAACCCTTTTGCCACGAATTTGGCGGTTGTAAACCCAAAAATCGAATGGAATGGACTTCATTTTCACTCCATGGGGTTACCAATGCAACACGACACTCCGTTCAGTATATCATTTTTTACCATCGAACACATCCATCACCAAATCGGAAATTCCATCAAAAAAGGCAACCGTGACTCAAATACCACTGTTGCCTTTTTATCATCCGCATTCCGAGATAAACCGTCCAAATTTTTTCTATCGAGATGTTTCCATAACCCAGAAAAACCCAACGGCCACCACGATCTAACGGTCTATTTGCTCGTCAATTCAAAATTGAAAACGTTGTCGCCACCTTCCTTCACGTTTGCGGTCAATCCCGATTTTTCCGGGAATTTATATTTCGCCGGCACAAGATCTTTATAAACAGGTGCCTTACCAGGAGCGGAGGCTTTCGCCGGCGTATAGGTACCATCGGAGGACACGTTCGATTCCGCCGCGGGCACATCCAGTTTGCGAATACCAACTTGATATTCGCCCGCTGGTACTCCCGCTTCCGCCTCACCACGATCAACCGACAATTTGTAAATGCCTTCCGCATTGGTCTGGCCCGCCCCGACGACGTCCGCGTTGTCTTTCGCCATACGGAATGTGACCGTCGCGCCCTCAACCGTCTGACCGTCTAACGTGACTTTACCTTCCACATATTCTGTACGCATACCACGCTTGCCACATCCGGCAACTATCACTAACATGGCAACGACCAATAAAATTCTAACCGACTTCATGATTTTCTCCGTTTGTTCATCTTGGATTCTGAAAAAAGAGCGAGCGTTCAGAGAACGCCCGCATCGCCGCCGCACCGTTTACGAGGGGGATCTCATCTCATCATTCTCTGATAAAATGAATCGCCCGCACACTACATTATGGAATGGTAACCGTCTCACCACCATTCTTCGACCCCATCGCACCCCAGACACCATACAGTGATGTCCCGGAATAATTCTGGGGGCTACCGCCGGGACCAATCGCGGTCGGGTCACCACTCTGGATACTATCCGAAATGAATCGCACCGAAGCGTCACCCATCGTCACGTTCACACCGCCGGAGTGACGGCTGCTCGCGGTTACGAGAATCCACGACTCCGCACTGGTACCACAACTCGGCGCGTTCGGTGGCAAGCAGGTGAAGAACTGCGTATAGATCGAGATCGCATCACCCCAACGACGGCTCTTCTGCATGGAACTACCTTCCACGCTACCGCTTAACATTCCATTCGCCCCACGACGAGAGGTACACTCCGCCGGCTGCATACTCGCGGAACCCGGAGCACCTAACGCAATACCACCCGCAACCGTTTGATCGTTATCACGACCAATGACCACTTCACTGAACAGAACCGTATTCGAGGTTCCATCTGTGATCGAAGCCAACGAACCTGGCGAATAGACTCCATGGCCCATCGCTCCACGCGATTCATACCAGTTCCAATCGACAAAGACGTCGCCACGGCAGGCGTGATAGCTGCACGGCTTGATCCCAGAACTCGCCGAAAAACCATCCGACGGGCAAACCATCGTGGCGAGAGCCGTTTGGTACGGATTCGCCATTGCCGCGCCACGGAAAGTTTTAGTCGCCTCTCCGGTCCACGGTTGGAAAAGCGGTTCTCCCGTTGGCGACGGATCCGAACCGGGTCCCGGATCAAGCACTTGACCTAGGAGGTCCGCAAGTGCCTTTTGCTCAATGTACGGCAGAAGCGTGACTGTATAAGCAACACGGTCACGCCAGACATAATCCGCGGTGTTGTACTTGGCTTTATATGCCACGCACGCATCTCGTTCCATGCAAAGATCCGGCAACCGTTTGTGTGAATCCTCAAACGTCATCGTCGCGATACCCAACTGACGCATTTGGTTCGAACACTGGGCACGGCGTGCCGCCTCACGTGCCGCCTGAACCGCTGGCAATAGCAACGCAATCAAAATACCGATAATCGCAATCACGACCAATAATTCGACAAGCGTAAAACCTCGCTTGTCCGCTGTCTTCCGACAACAAACATTTTGTTTGTTCATCAAATAACACTCCTTACAACAGAAAAACATAAACGGCAGAGGGGACACAACCACCTCATGCCGCTTTCCGCCTAATCTAGGGTGTTTTATTGTACTAAGAGTCAACAAAATAATCAAGCAAAAATTATTTTTTACAAAAAAATGCAGAAATGCGCAAGATTTTTTCTTTATTGGGGTGTTTACGCTAACTCTTTTTGGGGGGGATCATCGGGGAGATGTCCACTCAACCGGTATCGGCTAGATCAAAATCTTTTTTGTATTTAACGAGCATTTTGCGACGCAGCGCGGCGTGTTCAGGACTTGCCAAGCCGGGATCATCTCGCAGCATGTCTTCCGCGTCGCGGTGTGTTTCCTCCAGAATCTCACGGTCACGCAACAGATCCGCGATCAGCATCTCTGGGAGTCCATGCTGTTTCGTACCGAGCAGATCGCCTGGACCACGCAACGCGAAATCGACCTCGGCAAGCTCAAATCCATCGGTACTTTCCACAAAAGCCGCCAACCGTTTCGCCACCAGTTCATTCCGCGCGGAATCGGAGCCTCCTTCCGCATCGGAATCGGTTTGACCTGTTTTGCTGTTTTTGCGTGTTTTAACCGCTTTGCCAGCCGTATATTCTAGTCGGCCAATGTTTTCTTGGGTTGAAGGGACGTGCGATTTCTCCGATTCGGTTTCTAAAATGTTTTGTTTCGCAAAAACACCACAGTAGCCCGGATACGCACCACGCACGATACGTCCACGCAATTGATGGAGCTGGGCCAAACCGAAACAATCACCCGATTCGATCGTCATGAGCGTGGCGTTCGGGACATCGACACCGACTTCCACCACGGTGGTCGAGATGAGCACCTGAATCTCACCACTGCGAAAATCTTGCATCATCGCCTCTTTTTCCCACGCTTGCATCCGACCGTGTAGCGTTCCGATACGGATATCGCTCGGAAGCTGTTCGCGAAGTTCCGACTCCACCTGTTCAAGACTTTTGCCCGGATAGGTTAGCGACTCCTCAACAAGCGGCACAATCCAATACGCTTGTCGTCCTTCTCGAATCTTTTTGACCACGAAGGTCATCCAATGCGTACGTTCCTCTTCCGAAACGAGATAGGTGTACACTTTTTTACGTCCCGGCGGCGCACTACGTAATGTCGATACATCCAGATCGCCAAATAGCGTCATGGTGAGTGTACGTGGAATGGGCGTGGCGGTCATGACGAGATAATGCGGCGATGCCTTCTCATTACGCAACATCGCACGTTGTCGCACACCGAATTTGTGCTGTTCATCAATCACGACCAGTCCCAAAGCGTGAAAAGTCACGCCATGCAGAATCGCGTGGGTACCGACGATCAGCGAGAGGCGTCCGGAGGCAATTTCCGCGAGCCGTTCGCGGCGTACAGCCGGTTTCATTCCACCTAACAGCAACGTGTAATGTGTTTCACTCTGCCCGAGCAGTCGATCAATCGTTCGAAAATGTTGTCGAGCCAGCACTTCCGTCGGAGCCATTAGAACCGCTTGCTGTCCGTGCGCTGCGGCCAGCAACATCGCGTAGATGGCAACCCATGTTTTCCCACTTCCAACATCCCCCTGCAACAAACGTCCCATCGGAATCGGAGAGGCCATATCATGGGCGATTTCGGTCACCGCGGTATCCTGTGCCGAAGTGAAAGGGAACGGAAACAACCGTCGAATCCGAGCGTCAATTCGTGGATTCCATTCGAGAGGCGAGGCCGCTGCCGACGCTTCCTGTTGCCGACGCCGACGTCCGATTGCCAGCTGCAAGAGAAATAGTTCGTAGTAAACGAGCCGACGTCGCGCCTGCTGAAGCGTGTCCATATCCGGTGGAAAATGAATCGCTGCCAATGCTTGTGTAATGTGCAACAGTTGGTGTTTTGCACGATAATCGTCAGGAAACACATCCTCGACTAGTGGTGCGAATTCGGTGATGACTGATCGCATCAGCCGTCGCATTGCCCATTGCGGCAGACCTTCGGTCAAACCGTACACGGGCAAAATTCCAACCGTCGAACCCACGTCTTCATCCGTTTCCTCGGCATCAACCGGTTCCGGAATCACCTGGATACGGGGAGCGTTGAAACACCACGTTTTGTGATCGAGTTTCGGTTTGCCGGAGACCGCGACACGCAATCCGGGAAAAAATTTCTCTCGCATCCATGGTTGGTTGAAAAAGAGAGCCTTGGCGCGACCGGTTTCGTCCTCAAAATGCACGATACTCATCGAACCGCCGCGCCGCCGCATGAGCCGATGTTCCGCAAACAGAATTTTGCCTATGACCGTCTGGATCAGGCCTTCTTCGAGTGACACGATGGCACGACGATCGGTAAAATCTTCATAATGGTGAGGAAAATAGGAAAGCAGATCAAGTACACGTCGCAAACCGAGCCGCTCAAGCTGTTCGCGAAAACGCGTGCCGAGACGATGCACCCGTCCGATGGGCTGCACCAGTCGCCGTAAACAGTCTTCTCGTGCGAGCTGGTTTTGTTCCGCGAGACGGACCTTCAGATTTTGTGCGTCATTATTTTCCATGCCCTATTGTACTAATTACGTTCGCATCTTGCAACAAAAATGGTAATGCCATCCTAGACCCTCGATGCACCGTAGCAACGTACCGGATTTAGCGATTAAAATCCGTGGCAACGCAAGGTTGGGGTAAACGCACGATACAATCCCGCCAAGGCGTCGTTTGGCGGCACCATCGTGGGGTAAAAAAATTTTTTGGATGGGGAGTTAGGAAAACTTTTTTCATAAAAATTATCTCATCTTTGCTATCTTTTCCATTTATCCAATATTTCTTTTTTCTTACCCGTTAAATAAATAACCTTTTTTTATTTTGGACATAGAATCATGGGAATGAAAAATGAATATAATCGCATTCATCGCGTGTTTCAAACGGTTAATTTTTTAACCATAACAAATACAAAAACATACACCAATAAAATGAGATCTGTTGATTTGATCGAATCTCCATCAAGAAAAAATTTCCACGTAATCTGTTCCAAACCTATTGATAATCCATATAAAAAAATAAAAAATATTGCCATTGTAAATTTGTTTTTTTCAACAATTCGGTTAGAATGGAGGGCTATGAACAAATTTTGCTGTTCATAGGTTGGTGGACCCGTCGTGAAGAAGTGTTAATCCGCGATGTTGAAAACCGCTAACACTCAGAGGTAAAACCCTCCCATGTGGTTGAAGTCCAGGGGTGGATTTCTATATGCGATTGGTTTTTGCAATGAAAACCATTTTTCCATTACACCGAAATAGCCAAAATGAGCATAAATCGTCCATGGGACGCATTTTCCCTCCCGCTCTACCATCAGCCCCGATGGCTTGGCTATCCCAAAGTGGAAAAAATCGAGAAACAGCCCTCTGCGCACAAGGTCGGATGGCGAGTGGGGGAGTGTCGCATTTGCGCGCAAAAACTTACGAACAGCGAGACTAGGTGTTTACATCGTTCCCCAAAAAACGTGGACCGTCGATTTTGTGTGTGATCACGGTGGATTTTCATGCGTGACAATCGCCAAAAAATTACGAATACGTGTTTGGCATCCAACGAAAAAAAGTTTCAATTTCGTGGATGCGCCGTTTTTGGAACAATTAAAGAATTGGAGTAGTACATGAGTCAGTTAGGGAGTAGCCGCTCGCCATTAGCCAGGTCAGTTCGACGTGGTTTTACGTTGGTTGAATTATTGGTCGTGATTGCGATCATCGGTATTTTGATCGCACTGCTGCTGCCAGCGGTTCAGGCGGCGCGCGAAGCGGCGCGGCGCGTACAGTGCAGCAACCAAATGCGTCAGTTAGGTATCGCGATGATGACGTTCTCAGATGCGCGTAATGGCTTGCCGCCGATCACGTTGGGTACGGACCGTCTTTCCTGCTTTGGTTTGCTCTATCCGTTTATTGAGCAAAAAGCGTTGTACGATCTCGTAGAGCAAACGGCTCAACCGCTGGAATGGAATAGTCAGGATGCCGATTCGTGGTGGAAGACAGAAGATAACTGGTTCACCAAGGCGTTGACACCGGCGCAGCAAGAAGGTTTTTACGGCGTTTCGTCCTATCTATGCCCGTCGCGTCGCAACTCGGCGACCCCCACGGTAAGCGCGGACTATATTAAAGGTCCGAAATGCGATTACGCCGCAGTCATTCGTTACATTTATAACAATGACGAGACGAAGAATCCGCACCGTTGGATGGAGTTCTACTCGACAGATCATAATATTGATCGTCAATTTGGCGCGTTGCGAGTCTGCACGCGTTCGGACGGTCAGATTCGTGCCTGGAGTCCGCGTGACACCCTGGCTCGCTTCCGGGATGGAACGACCAACACGATTGTGTTCGGTGAAAAGCATATTCCGATTAGCCAAGTAGGCAAGTGTAGTAATGCTCAGTCCCCGTTCGATTGCAGCTATTTGTCAGTACGTGGTACCGCAAGCAATTCAAGCCGTTATTTTCATATCGGTCGTTCGATCCATCGTGCGGGCCCCGATCCGATCGCACGCAGCGCGAACGATTTTGCCACCGAAGATCAGCCTGCGCATAAGAATTCTTA
This sequence comes from Thermoguttaceae bacterium, assembly GCA_028694795.1. Lineage (GTDB taxonomy): Bacteria > Planctomycetota > Planctomycetia > Pirellulales > Thermoguttaceae > JAQVKF01. Next base: position 9,184 of record JAQVKF010000061.1, read on the forward strand.
TGCGTTTGGTTCCGCGCACTCGGTGTGTAATTTTGTGATGGGTGACGCGTCGGTTCGAGGTATTTCCCCAAGCACGCCGCTCGAAGTGATGCTGCTTTTGGCTCACGTGAGTGATGGCCAGTCGGTTACCTTGCCGTAGTCTCCGTTTGAGGCATGCTGCATCAAGAACGTTCGTAATGTAGGTTCAAACAATGTCCTCCGTAAAAAATTTAACTGCGGGGGAATACGTTTTCGATGAAAATCTGTATCTCATACCGATTGGAAAAAGACAGAGAAAAGCACAGAAAGATTGTGATGCAAAAATATATTTGGGTGTGCAGTGCGTTGCTGTTGACCGTTTTGGCGGGTTGTGGTAACGGTGGTACGAAAGTAACCGGTAAGGTCACCTATGGAGATGGTACTCCGCTGACGGTTGGTCGAGTTATGTTTGAGAATGACACCATTTCCGCATCCGGTCCTATCGATCAAGAGGGAAAATACCAATTAACGGTTGATGAAAGCCGCACAGGGCTTCCCGCCGGTTCGTACCGCGTTTGCATTTTGGGCGCAATGCAGCCGGATCCCTCAATGGCCGGCAAGATTAAAAAAGATAAACATAGTGCCGACGATGAGGAAGGCGCTCCGGTGGTACTCGTGATTGATCCGAAGTTCACCTCCGGAACAAATAGTGGCCTCACCTGTGATGTCCAAGGTTCCAGTGTAACATACGATATCACGGTAGAGAAACCGGCCAAAGGCTACAAGCCATTCTCGAATGATTGACAAGAGTAAGTAGCCGTATGACCGAAACGCTAACGCGACGGTGTACACCAAGTGGTGCGTGTAACCCGCAGTGATGCGATTGAGAGTCCTGGCAAATGGAACCTATTCCAATTGCGATTGAATTTTAGAGCCGAAAATCTGGGCAGGAATTGCGTATTCCTGCCTTTTTTATGACGCCTAGTCATACGCCCTAGACGCACAAACTTCAATATCAACCGACACAAGCCCCCCGATTGTCGCCATTTCATTCTTGGCCATCGGTTTTTACTATGTGATTATATGTGAACACACCCAATGGAACAAAGCCACACCATTCCGAAGTGTGTCAATCATTCGAAAGTTCGGAATTTTTATATCGTACCGTTATTTCATCTCGTTTCACGCAAAAAGTGGTGGCCGCAGCCGGAATCGTTGTGCGTCGGAAGCCGCGTTTCGGGGCACTCATATATGTGAGATAAGTAAAAGCCGTATCCCGGTGTGCGGAATACGGCTGGATTCGTACGCTTTATCCTGTGTCTGTCTTATTTCGTGTACGTCCGTTTCATGCGTTTCGCAGCGTTGTCATCGCCGACGATTGTTTCCTGAGTTGGATCCCAGGTGATCGAACGCTGTTCGCGGATCGCGATGTCACACAGATGGCTGATCACGTCGCTACGGACGGCATGCACCAGCGAACTCGTCCCCTCGAATCGACCGTGTACGCCGTCTACAAAGTTTTGGTAATGGTTTCGACTGTCCATCAGCCGGAAATCGTTTGGACCAATCTCCACATCAAGCAGGCTTTTGGGGTTCGCGTCAATCCAACCGCGGCCAATCGCCACCCACGAGCCGTCTTCACCCATGAATTTTGTCGAATCCCCACCCGGCGTAAAACGAATCTCCGTACCATTCGCGCATCGCATGGTACAATCCAAATCATACACGGTATCGTAAAGTCCTTCCGATGGAATTTTTCCAGTGCCTTCGACCGTCACCGGACCGGCAAGATCAGAATCGTCGCCCCAGACCATGATGTCAAGCGGATGCGCTCCCCAACCGCCAAGGTATCCAATCGACCAGTCGTAAACATAATACGTACCTGGAGGACTACAGAGATCCGGCGTGTAAAAACGTTCCTTCACAGGACCACACCACCGAGCGAAATCCAGATCATCCGGCACCAGGGCTACCTCATCTGAACCGCCCGCGCCACCATTCGGTGCGACCACTTCGATTTTTACCACACGACCGATTTTGCCGCTGCGTACCAACTCGCAACCGTAACGACAATGGTTGTCCTGACGCACATTCTTGTCGCCGAACGCCAGAAATCCGGAACTTCGTTGCTGGGTTCCATACTGGAACACACGGTGAAGTTCTCCAAACACACGACGACACTCAAGATCGTCCGCAATCGAAATGCCGAGAGGTTTTTCGACATACGCGTCTTTGCCAGCTCGAGCCGCCGCCAACGCCGCGCGAACATGCGTGTGGTCCGGAGTCGCGATGACCACGGCGTCAATCTCCGGCTGTGCCAACATTTCTTCGAAATCGGCATACGCCTTGCCCTGTATCGCCGTCGCATACGCTTCCCGACGACTCCGATAACAATCGGAAATCGCCACGCTCTGCGCTCCACGACACGGTTGAAGTGAACGGAATAAATGTCCACCCTGATTCCCGATACCGATGTGTCCAAGCTGTACTCGTTCGTTCGGCAATACCTCACCATCCAGCCCCAATGCGTGAGAGGATACGAGGGTTGGTACCGATATGGCCACCGCACTGAGTGCTGTCAGCTTCAGAAAATGGCGTCGCGCCCGCCGTTTTGATATAAGATTCTTTCTCATCATTTCTCTCCTATGGACCTATACAGATGTCTCAAATCTATCAGACTGTCCCCTCCGTACACGATCATGATTGTAATATGCCCCGAAGCGCAGCCTCCTATGCTTTACGGACTTGGTTGTCCAAACTCACATACGGGAATGATTTTTATGGAATCCGAAACCGGTGGACCGATAGCTCACAATACCCGTTTCCGAAGATGTTCAATACTTCGTGCCGCTTGTTCCACGGTTCCGCATTCGACGCTGAAAACAAGATCGCGTGGCAACGGACGACAGATCGCGATAACCCGCTCCCAATCAATAACGCCATCACCACAGGCACAGCCGACCGGCGTTCCTGTTACCTTGCCGCGTTCACAGGAAGACTGCTGTACAGAAATATCTTTTGCGTGAAGATGAACCAGACGATCTTTAATCTGTTCCAACCAAATATATGGATTTTGACCACAAAGATATGCGTTCCCCGTATCAAAATTCGCGGCCACGGCATCCGATTCGGCTGAATCAATAATGCGTTCGTACAGCTCAGGATGCACGGTGTACTGCTGATGTGGTTCAACGCCGATTTTAAGACCACGTCGTTCCGCGAACCTTGCTGCCGACTGAAGTGTATATTTTATCAGTTCAAAATCTTGTGCTTCCGTCGTCCATGGATGTTTAGGACCTTCGTCCGTTGTCAGTACCGGAGCACCGCATTCCGCCGCAAAGCGTGCCGCTTTCGTCAAATATGGGATACTGATTTCCGGTTTTGTCAGCGGACAATGCGTCGATAAAGCCGAAATTTTCACCCCGTACTTTTCACAGAGTTCTCGCATGACCAGCGGATCGTTATCCATTGAGACACTGTGAAAATAACCCGCTTCGCTAAGCAACTCGCGACCATTGTGTACCATCGGTTCGATGTACTCATATCCGAGTTTTGACGCTTTTTTCACCCCCCATTCGAAGCTGTGATCTCCGCTGCGCACAAACTCCATGTTGATGCCGATAAAAATTTTTCCCATGGATTTCTCCCTTCTTGGTGGATTTCGTCCATCATATCTCGTTTGATGATAGCTATACATTAATAGATTGATGAATATATAAACCTGATGCCTGAATGAGCCAAAGAGGTACGAACAGTCACTTAATTGTTTTGTATGAAAACACGGATCGTAAAAACGTTTATCCCACATTGATCCACGAATCGACAGCTTCAAAGGTCCACGGTTCCCGCTGTTTACGATGTACAAAACGACTGGCATTCGCCTCGTCCGCTTGATTTCCTTCGAATTTTTCTTGATCGGGATTCCAAGCGAGTGCGGTGCCGTTCATTTCCATGGAAACATTGCCGATGTGCCCGATCGTGTGATTCCGATGCCCGCTGTGTGCGGAATAATAGCAGATTTCGCGGCTTTTCACACATCGCGTAAAATCAACATGTTCCCCCCCAACGCCTTGCCCGTGATGGAGGATGGTCCACTCTTACCCACTTCGCTGTCGTGTCGGCCAACATCCAGATCATTCTCGTCCGGCAGCCAAGTCAGTAGTCGATCGTCACTTGCGGTGGTATTGCCACGCCAGCCGCGACTCAAAATCCAACCCTTCGTACCCTCGAATTTGATTCCAGGAACTTCACTCCAAACGTGCATCGTCACCCCATTTTGATAGGTGTAATGCAGATCGAATGTCGGTGTCGCATTCCACACAGCGTCTTCTGAGGCAAAATCGCCGGTACCCTGAACGCTTACCGGTCCAGTATCCTCCGTGTTGTTTGCCCACTGAGCGAGATTGATCATATGTGCCCCCCAGTCGGTCAGCGAGCCGCCGCTGTAGTCCAAATTCCAACGCCAGTTGTAGTGGGTACGAGCTTCCACGTATGGTTTTACCGGAGCGGGTCCGAGCCATTTCTGGTAATCCAGAAATGCTGGAGGATCGCGTTCCTCGAAGGTCGGATTGATCTTTCCTTTGTCCACCAGGCCTGGAGGCAGAAGCACTTTGATATGCTTCAGTTCACCAAGAAGCCCATTTCGGACTACATTGACGATACGAATATATTCGTCGATTGACCTGCTTTCCGATGCCGTCTGAAACACTCGTTGTGTGGATTTTTGTATATTAGAAAGAATTCGACCCTCCTCAATCGTGAGTGTCGGTTTCTCACAGATCACATCTTTCCCCGCTTTCATAGCGAACACGGAGAGCAGTACATGCCAGTGGTCCGGCGTAACGATATCGACCGCGTCAATCTCTTTACGATTCACAAGATCACGGAAATCTTCATACTCCGCACACTGATACTCAGAGGTCTGATTTTGAGCGTTGTAAAAGGCCTCTACCTGTTTGGAGGCACCATGCATACGTTCATGATCCACATCGCAAACCGCGATCACCTGCTGCATTGGATTATCAAACATGAGCGGCAAATTCCATTCCGTTCCGTGTTGTCCACAACCGATTAGACCCATGGTAATCCGTTCACTAGGTGGTACAGCTCCGTTAAGACCAAGTGCTCTTCCGTTCAATACACATGGAACGATATTCATCGCGGCTCCCGCAGCCGCAAGGCACAGAAAATTTCGCCGTTTCATGTAAGGACTCCTTTGTGAACGATATCATGTACGCTTGAATATGTTATGCTTATTTCAGTTTCGTGGGTACATCTCGAATGCGTGACGGTGTTATTCCGGCGAAAAGCAGGCATTTTCATAGAAAATGGACCTGTGATTATTCATCCGAAAACCCGACGAATACATTCCACATCTCTCTGGTGGGCTTGCAACGCATTCATGGTGTGTGGCGTCGCGGATTCCGGACACTGTTCGCTCACGAGCATCGGATAAGCCTGTTTTTTGGTACGAAACCAATCGGCAATGCGATGAAAATCCAGATCATCATTCTCGGTGAGGAATTCGCTCCATATGTCATTCACGGACTGCCGCAAATGGAAAGAGACCATTCGATCGCCGTACAGAGTAAGAAAATCATACACCGCGACCGCGGAATTTCCAGCGCCGCGATAGACCCAGTGTGTGTCGAAACAGAAGCCGACATATTTCTGATCCGTACCTGCGAGCATGTGATGGACTTCTCTCGCACCGAATTCCATTTCCGGAGCGTGATGGTGATATCCAAGTCGGATTCCATACGCGGCGAGCGATTCTCCCAACGCACAAAGCCCCTCGGCCTGTGCCGAAAGTTCTTCATCCGTTTTGCCGCGTCCGATGGGGTCCGGATTCGTGATCACCAGTTCCGTACCGATCCGATCATGGGCCGCTTTCGCCATTGCCGTGATCCGATCCACCGAATGCTGTACGTCTTGCGGCATCAAAAAGGATGAACTTGTATATACTGAACGCATTTTTAGACATGCTTTTTCACACGCATCTGCAAGAATCACCGCTTCCTCCGCCGTACTAACGGACGGTTCAAAACCTACTAGCCCAGCCGCCTTTACTTCAGCCAGCGAGGACGCAAGCTCGTCACGAAAATTCCGATTTTCTCTCGCATAGAACACCGACCATGGATATTCATTGCTTGCGATGTAAAGCGTGTCGGCTAGGGGCTTCTGAGCCATAGGCTCTGACGCGAAACAGTGGCGAAGATTCAGAAGCATCGCCGCTCCAAAGGCCGAGCTTGCCAGCATTTGACGTCGCTGTGTTTTTTTGATATTCATCAATTTTACCTCCAGTCTCTTTTCTCGATCACTTTTAGGACTCGTCCTATTTTTTGAACTGGACGATTTTTACCGGTTCCATTTGGTACGGTATTCCCATTCGCGATTTTTCGTTAAAAATAGGTTTTGGCCAAATTCCTGCACGAAATCCATCTTTTGAATTTCACGCTTTCGTGTGGATCGTTCGTTGTATTTCGGTGGAACGTATTGAACCGGGGTATCGGACGAACTCATAGATACCTTCCGCATTGGATTGTTTCCGGGCAGCGATCACCGATTTGTCCGATGCTCGTTCCGCATTGATGTTGACCATCATCCAAGCGGGACACGCAACTCATATTCTCCATATGCGGCATTGCCGTTTCTGGTACCGCCTGACCATTGTCCGGTTGAAAGCAGACCATATTCCCGTTCAGACACCGCGCCGTCAAAGGTCATGGGCTCACTGGTTGGAATCTTTCCATCGTTCACACCACATCCGACAGGCATCATCGCCATCGGAAGGCGGACTTCCCAAAAGAGGATTTTCGTATCCCGTCTCCGAATTTCTTTTCATCCATGTTCCGTGATGTTGCGATTCAGGAATGCAGATACTAAAGAACGGTACTTCGACGGAAGATTCCCCTTTTTACATTTCCATCAAAAATGAGTGTACTTCACTGATATTATCTTTGCACCAGGTCAGACGCTTTTCACGGAATACTTTTTTCTAGGGTGGGTTCACGCAAGTTGCCACCTTAATCGGAGTGACCGCATCGGCGGTCACTTTACCGAGTTGGCAGTACCAACGTCAGGTAAAAAATCCGTAGATCGACGCATGCCGGGAACGGAGTGGCCGCATCGTCGGCCATTTTACCGAGTTGGCAGCACCAATGTCAGGTAAAAATCTTATAAACCGACGCATGCCTGGAACAGAGTGGCCGCATCGGCGGTCATTTTACCGAGTCGCAGTACCAACGTCAGGTAAAAATCCGTAGATCGACGAATGCCGGGAACGGAGTGACCGCATCGTCGGCCATTTTACCGAGTTGGCAGTACCAGCGTCAGGCAAAAAGAGGCAAAAAGTTTTCGTAGACGGTTCTGACGCCTCGTCGTGTTTTTACCTGTGATGATAAATTGGATATCATGTATCTCGCTTTCGTCCTCCTTGCCATTACCAGCGAATGGCGGCGCCGAATGATGTGAACACGCACACTAGTCCTGTCGTGAGCCGGGTTGGTCACGAGATCATAGGGTTTTAAGGATATATTCCAATTACAGTGTGTATTCGCTACCATGTTGGAGCGATTTCGTTTCGGCGGCACACAATTTGAGCGCATCTTTTGCCAACGCCCCATCAAGAATTGGCGACGGTTTTCCCGCTTCGACCGCGCGAATCACTTCCGTGATTTCCGCCGCAAATGGAGAAATATCATCATTTTCGCCCAAGTTCGGACGTTCTACCGTGCCATCGTCTTTCAACACCGTCAGCGGTACGACGACCGGATCGACACCCACTAGCCCCGCAAATTGATTACACAACGTCGCTTTTTCGAAATATACTTCGAACGCTGCCGTGAATGGACGTCCCTGCTGTTTAATATTACCACACGCCGCCGTGATGAATATGGGGGAATCCGCAAAGGTGAATTGCGTCGAAAACAACTCCGCCACATCGCCACGCATACGGCCAATCGTCTTAACCGTCTTCGGCATACCCGCAATTACTCGGATAAAATGCGCGTCGTGAACGTGTAGGTCAAGCATCGGGCCGCCCGCGACGTTCGGATCATAAAAATTCGGAATCCAAGTTGGGTCAGACGTAATACGTTTGAAATGTCCGCCGATCAATTTGCCATAACGACCATCCTGTACGGCGTCATACAAAAATTTGAACGCAGGGAAAAATGGTAAAACATGGCCAATTTGAAGAATTTTTCCATTCTGCTTCGCCGCCTCCACCATGCGATCCGCATCGGTGGGGGCTAACGAAATCGGTTTTTCACAAAAGACATGTTTACCCGCGCTCAACGCCTTAATGACCGCGCTAGCGTGCGCCGCAGGGGGTAGGCAAATATCCACCATATCGATTTCCGGATCGGCGAGCATCTTATCCAGATTGTCATAGGCTTTGATGTTACTCAGATTGACTTTTTCACCAGCGGGACCGAAATTGCCCTTAATTTTGGTCCAATCACCCGTAAGTCGTTCCGGAATCGTTTCGCAGATGGCGACGACCTTCGCGTTTTGTACCCGTCGATAAGCAAGCCAGTGTATCCATCCCATAAATCCAATACCAACGACTCCTACCCGTGTCATGATACGCTCCTTTTGTTGGGTATAAAATAAAATTGTTCATATTCGACCAAATCAATCAATCCGATTCCTCGATTTCCGTTGAAAATGTGATCGAACTAACCGGCGATAGCGATTTTGCCGACGAAAAACCGCGAGTGTAAATACAAAATCCAACGGAATAGGTACAAGGAACATTATGCGATTTATCAGTACACATAGCAAGAGGCGTACTAAAAATGGAAAGACACCACGATATCAGGGAGATTCTACATTCATTCCATTGGAAAATATGGCAAAATTCGAACTTGTCGCAAGCGATTTTGCCCGCGAAAAATCATGACGGACCAGGTTCCAATCCTCCACATTTTCAGCGGGAATCGTATCGTTGTGGATTTTTACCAAAATCGAGAAATTTTAGGCTAGACGACGAGTTCTATCCGAATAATTCACGGATTTTGCCATGGGGACGGCAGAAAAATGATAGGAATCACGGTCATTCATTTTATTCGTTGGGATCATCAACGCACTTCACAAGTCGGTACCTATAACGGCTGATTGACTAAACGAAGGCGTGTTCACACAAGTTGCCACCTCAATCGGAGTGACCGGCTGTACCAGTGTCAGGTAAAAAAGTTTGCGTATTTTCCACGAAAATGCTTTTCCATAAAACTTCTTTGGGGCGAAGAACCAATGAGACGAAACTTTTTGCAAAGAGATGCTCCTCAAACTCCTTCCCCAAAACTTTTTACTAGACGTACAAGCCACAACGCGGGTCAACATGGCACGACGTTGACGTGAGTACGCCCTAGATGCGCAGACTTCAATATCACCCGACAGAAACCACCCCGATTGCGGTCATTTCATCCTTGGCCATCGGTTTTTACCATGTGATTCTATGTGAACACGCCCTAGTAGGATATTCTGAATGCAAGCATTCCGCGGATTTTTTCGATTTTTTATGCAGAAGCAGGAATTTCACTGTGTACAAAATCTAATTACACACAGATATCCACTATTTCTTACCTTGATATCCGTGACCGAATCTGTTTCCTTCGGTATCGGCAACCGTTTGTTACCATACAGCTCAAAGCCGTATACCCCGGAGACTCTTTGAGTCGAATGATCAGGCGATAGAACCGCCAAAGCTCCACAAACGGATACGTTTTTAATACACCTGATGCGAAGCATCGGCAGTACGCAAGCCGCGTACCACAAACCGAAAAACGGGTTATAGCCATTTAGTTTAGCGATTCCCTTGATGAAGATATTCCATCATCGCATTTTCGAGATTCGGTGA
>JAQVKF010000259.1 GCA_028694795.1 Thermoguttaceae bacterium
GGGCCAGCCGCTGGTAAGGTGTTTCGGTCCTGATCTTCCGGAATGTTCATTTCTTTCACATGGGCCACGTGGGTGGTATCCGCCATCTTTTCGCGAGCTTCCGCCGCGGCTGCTCGTGGATCTGGCATAATGGTCGGCTCGGCTCCATCTTCACCAGGAACGACAGTCAATACAATCTCCGGCTGCGTCAGATATTTCGACATTGCCTCGCGAATTTGCTCCGGTGTCACGTCGAGATATCGCTGCATATCTTTCGCCAAATACCCTGGATCCCCACGCATGACGTTGTACCGATTCAACATATCGGCACGACCGCCAAATCCACCCACTGGTTCGAGTGAACCGATCATACCCGTTTCATACCGGTTGATGGTGCGTTCGATTTCCTCCGCGGACGGAGCGGTTTCGCAGATTTTAGCCAATTCTTCCCGCAACACCGTTTCGATTTCCGATAATTCAACGCCGGGCCGCGCGATTACTTGCGCCATCATCATGCCGGCCAGAGGACTGCTGCTTTGGTAGAAACTGACCGAAGCGGCCAACTGTTTTTCACGTACCAATTTGCGATAGAGCCGCGAAGTATCGTCGCCCCCGAGAATTTCCGCTCCGAGATCGAGCGCGGCGTCCTCCGCGGCGTATTGTTCCACGGTCGGCCAGACCATGACGAGCATCGGTAGTCCCACGCGATCGGTCATGGCGATGCGTTTTGATTCACGGAGCGTCACCGGTTGCGGTTTGAGTGGCTCAACAATTGGTCCCGCGGGAATGACGCCGAAATACTTTTCGACCAATCGCTTGGCTTCCGCCGGGTCGAAATCGCCAGCGATACACAAACTCGCGTTCGCCGGATGGTAATAATTTTGGAAAAATTCGGCGATATCGTCCCAGGTTGCGCGATCCAAATCGGCCATGGAACCGATCGTCGGCCAGCTGTACGGGTGCTCTGGTGGATAGATCGCGGCGAGAATCGTCTCGTAAACCAGACCGTAGGGACGATTTTCGTAACTCTGACGTCGTTCGTTTTTGACAACGCTACGTTGATTGTCGAGTTTCTCTTGCGTCATCGCCGACAAAAGCCAACCCATGCGGTCGGATTCCATCCAAAGTGCGCGTTCAAGATAATTCGATGGCACATTTTCCCAATAATTCGTGCGTTCCTGACTGGTCGAACCGTTAACCTGACCACCCGCTTCCTGAATCGGCACGAAGTAGTCATTTTCCCAATGTTTCGAACCATTGAACATCAAATGTTCGAACAGATGCGCGAAACCGGTACGTCCCGGTTTTTCGTTACTTGAAGCGATTTTGTACCAAATGTTGACCGCCACGAGAGGGGTCGAGTGGTCTTCGTGGAGAATGACGTCCAAACCATTCGGGAGCGTGTATTTCTCGAATTTTATTTCTGGGATTCGCCCAGCCGCCGTTTGCGTGGCCTCTGGTTGGGCGTTGACCGATTGCGCGGACGCGAAATTCGTGCCAATCGCCGTACAGATTCCAATCGTAAGTAACGTCATCCAAGTCCTCATTTTCTTTTTCCTCTTTTACTTCGACACCATTTGTCGGTAAAATACGTTTCGCCACTTGATTATACCCGTTCCGGTTGAACCTGTATCCGGATGGCCCCCGTTTGAGCGATTTTGCGGCGAAACACCGCGAACGAGACCCCACGATCAAATGGAACAGAGTGATTATACCCTCTCTATGGCGGATGATGCTACACCAGTTTTGAATTCGTGATCGCGATAAGGAACTCGACCCTATGAACCAAAAAACGATGCTGCGAAGTCACGAAATGACTACGACCGAACTCACTACGACCTCGAATGCTGGACCTTTGGCCGATTCCGCCGATTCCGATGGGACTACCTCCGCCACCACTGCGGCGTCCCCATCGGTGCGTGAACCCAAACCGCGGTTGTTGCTCATCATCCCAACGTTAGACGCTTGTGGGGCGGAAAAACAGTTGGCGCTCCTCGCCACCTCCGATGCTTTGCGACGCCAGTTCGATCTCCATATTTGCGTTTTGACACGGACGGGACCTTATGAAGAAACACTGCGTCAAGCCCATCTTCCGATCCATTTTATCTGGAAAAAATATAAAATAGATTTGGGAGCGTTTTGCCGATTACGTCGGCTGATTCGAGCATTGCGTCCCGCGATCGTGCACACCTGGATTTTTGCCGCGAACGCTTATGGCCGTTTGGCCGCCTGGCTCGAAAAAACGCCTGTGATCGTTGGTGGGGAGCGTTGCGTTGATCCGTGGAAAGCGGGGTATGAACTGGTGATTGATCGTTTTTTGGCGAAACGCTCAAAAGCGATTCTGGCGAATAGTTCCGGTGTCGTCGATTTCTATGTCCAACAAAAAATTCCCGCCGAACTTTTTCACGTGATTCCGAATGGAATTGAGAATACCCCATTCGTTTTTTCCGAACAGGACGCGGTCCAAAAAAATGCGGTACACGAAATGATCACGACTACCGCAACCGATGCGATCCATGCGGTAGATCGTACGGATTTTTTCGGTAAAACAAATGGCGTGAAACCGCTCCATACGGAAGAGAAAAAACCGCGAAGTGATACGGATAAAAGTGGTGCGGATAAGCGACGTGGGATGGCGAAGGTGGCTCTCTGTGACTCGTTGGGGATTCCGGCGACATCGCGGCTGGTGCTGCTCGTGGCGAGGTTGTGGCCGCAAAAACGTATTCGTGACGCGATTTGGGCGGCGGATCTGCTCAAAGTGGTACGAGATGACGTTCATTTGTTGTTGATCGGAGATGGCCCAGAGAAGGAATCGCTCGAAATGTTTCGATATGAGTGCCGAATCGAGGATCGCGTGCATTTTCTCGGGAATCGACGTGATGTACCCAAGTTGCTGGCGATGGGCGATCTGTTGTGGTTGCCGAGTGCGTTTGAAGGGCTGCCAAATGCGATTCTCGAAGCGATGGCGGCGGGATTGCCCGTGGTCGCGACCGATATTCCCGGGAATCGCGATCTGGTACGACATGGTCAGACTGGATTTCTCGTGCCGACTGGAGAAGTCGCTCCACTTTCCATGAAGGTCAACAAGACCGTTGCGCGAGGACTTGCGAAATTTACCCTCAATCTCCTCGAATCACCTTCACTTGCCACGACGCTTGGGCAAAACGCTCGACGCATTGTCGAGACGGAGTACACTGTCGCACGCATGGTCGAATCGCATATTCTGCTGTATCAGAAACTGTTGTTGGAAGCGGTTTGTAAGCCAAACGTTGAGTTCCATTGATAATCGGGAAGTTCGAAAAAGAGCCTAGAAACGTATAAAATACAATTGTATTATATCTGCATATAAGTATGATATACGCATGTCTTATCAGTGTTCTGTAAGTGGTTTTGCATAAGAATGCGGTGTTGCGATGGATTAGATTCTCTTTCGTCATGGTGAACATATATAGCCTAATGAACGGATGTATCGTATAGAATGGATCGGCGTCCCGTTCGCGATTCTAGCCAAAGTTATTCCGTGGGAAATATTTCAGGAAAAGATGGAGAAAATATAAGTCGAACTTTGTCCAGGTATCGCGTCGGCGTAATACACGTGAAGAAAACAAGAAGATCAAAGAAGATGGTAAAATACCATAGGAATGGTCCGCGAAGAAATAATCTCACAATGTCTTGGTTTAATCCAGGTTTCGTGGATTTACTCTCAATGATTCACGGATTTCATCGGAAAATCTATCATTTATATCTCTTTTTGGACCGAATATTTGTACAAGAAATTCTTGAAAATCTAAAATACTGGGAAAAGATTATCCCAAAAAAAAGCGAAAAAATTTGTAAACTAAATGAACTGTGTTATAGCGTGTTCACATCATTCGGCGTAGCCATTCGCCGGTGATGGCTAGGAGAACGAAAGCGAGATACATGATATCCAGTTTATCATCACGGGTAAAACACGACGAGGCGTCAGAACCGTCTACGAAAACTTTTTGCCTCTTTTTACCTGACGTTGGTACTGCCAACTCGGTAAAGTGGCCGCCGATGCGGTCACTCCGTTCCCGGCATGCGTCGGTTTATAAGATTTTTACCTGACGTTGGTACTGCCAACTCGGTAAAGTGGCCGCCGATGCGGTCACTCCGTTCCCGGCATGCGTCGGTTTATAAGATTTTTACCTGACATTGGTGCTGCCAACTCGGTAAAATGGCCGCCGATGCGGTCACTCCGTTCCCGGCATGCGTCGATCTACGGCCTTTTTACCTGACGTTGGTGCTGCGACTTCACACGGCTCGCCCGCGGGCCACATCAATCCATTGAACTGGCCGTCCAGT
>JAQVKF010000260.1 GCA_028694795.1 Thermoguttaceae bacterium
CGTTCGGTGGTGAAAATCCATGGATGGTGGAATATGAAATTCCTATTCCCGTCGACGCGGTAAGCGGTACCTATACGATTTCTATCCAGTACGCAGCTTTCGAATCGCGTCCTCTGACACTCCTTTTCGATGAGACAAAAGTCGGTTCCGTCTGCGGTAACACAACCGGCTCGTGGAACACTTCCACGGCGATATGGGAACCAGTGCTCACGCAGTGGATCGCGCCGGGGACGCATACCTTACGCCTCATGGCATCAAGTGCCGATTTTCCCCCGCCAAGCGGGTCGGATCACACGTCTGGTGACACATCAAGCGGAACGCCGGCAGCCGAATCCGCCCCGCAAATTTTTTTGCCGCCACCTCATTTAGTTGCGATTCGTGTGGAAATTTCCGGGAATACCACCGTTCAGTTTCCGGCGGATTGGAAACTCGAACGACCGAAAGCACGAAAAATCGACGCTCCATTCACCTCGCTGCTCCGTTCGCTCACCATGCCAACAAAGGCTTCCGTCCGACGGTTGCTGGACGATTACGCGACCGCCTTTGGGAAAGAACGATTCACCAAATTTGACACGTGGCAAACGCAACTCAACGCGATTCCAGAGGAAAACGTCCCGTCTACCCAGATGGTATTTTCGGATGAAAATGTGGAAAACGCGAAACGATTGGTCGAATTGAGTCGTGAAATTGCGATGGCGAATCCGCTGCTCGATTTCGATTCGCTGCTATTTGTCGAACGTAAAGCCAATTCTCCTTCGCTTGGACTTCCGATGAACTGGCAAAGTAATTCGAGTCTGGCTCGGGATGGGTTCGACGATCGAATCGCGCTGCTGAATATTCGTACAAACGCTGTCGAAAAGATCTACCAGCCTGGTGGTAAATACCTAGGTGAAGTCGATCTCGATTTTGACGCAAGTCGTATTCTCTTTTCCATGACCGATTCGCGAAAAATCTGGCAAGTGTGGGAAATGCCCATCCATGGCGGCGAACCTAAACCGTTGACCGGTGAAGAACCGGACGTCGAAAGTTACGATGCCTGTTATCTTCCGGATGGTGATATTATTTATAGTAATACCGGTGCGTTCGTCGGGGTGCCTTGTGTAAATGGTGATTCACATGTCTCAATGTTGTATCGGTTGTACCGCGATTCGGATGGAAATCAGCGAAAGATTCGACAACTTTGTTTTGAACAGGAGCATGACTGGAATCCTGTTGTTATGAACAGTGGTCGTATGATGTATACGCGATGGGAGTATACGGACACGCCGCATTCCAATACGCGACTTTTGTTCAGTATGAATCCCGATGGCACTGGACAAATGGAATATATCGGAAGTAATTCGTATTGGCCAAATTCGTTCTTCTTCGCGCGACCGATCCCGGAGCACCCATCGAAGGTCGTGGCGGTTGTAGGTGGGCATCATGATAATCCGCGCATGGGTGAGCTGGTTGTTTTCGATCCGGTACGTGGTCGGCAGGAAAATCAACCCGCCATTCAGCGTATTCCTGGATTTGAGAAACCGGTACCGATGATCATTCGCGATGGTTTAACGCTTTCGACTTGGCCGAAATTTTTACACCCATGGCCATTGAACGAACATTATTTTCTCGTCTCTTGTAAGCCGTCCGCGTCAGCCAATTGGGGCATTTATCTCGTAGATACATTCGACAATTTTACACTACTGTACGAATCAAACGATAACGCTTGTTTTGAACCGATTCCGTTCAAACCACGAGCCAAACCGCCGGTATTGGCCGATAAGACCGACCTCTCGAAACAGACCGCCACCGTTTATATCGCCGACATTTATGCTGGGGGCGGACTCCAAGGGATCCCGCGGGGAACGGTCAAATCACTGCGCATTGGCACCTACAATTTTTCCTTCCAAAATATGGGCGGATTGTACGGTGTGGTCGGTAGTGATGGGCCTTGGGATGTCCGACGTACGGTCGGTACGGTTCCGGTCAACCCCGACGGCTCGGCAAAATTTATCGTACCGGCGAATATTCCGCTGATGTTTCAACCGCTGGATGAACATGGCGCGGCTCTGCAGCTCATGCGAAGTTGGTCCACCGCGATGCCGGGCGAGATCGTCCAGTGTACCGGTTGTCACGAGAAGCAAAATACCACGGCACCGGTGGCTCGGTATTCGATCGCGCTCGACAAACCCGCGGACAAAATCGTCCCATGGCGGGGTCCGATGCGTGGTTTTTCGTTTGCGAGAGAAGTACAGCCGATTTTGGATCATTACTGTATCCAATGTCACGATGGTACGAATGAGTCGCTTCCCGATTTTCGTGGTGACGTGAAGTTGAGCGATTGGGCGTCGGTCATGCCGGGCAATGGCGGATATGCGGGTAACGCGGGCAAATTCACCGTAGGTTATACCAATCTGACGAAATATGTGCGACGACCTGGCATCGAGAGCGATTACCATATGCTCGAACCGATGGAATTTCATGTCGGAACGACGCAGTTGTTTCAAACGCTGCATATCGGTACCGCAGATGATCTGAATACTCATGTTGATCTGAATACCGATGTTCAAAAGAATATGCATTATGGTGTAAAACTTGATCCGGAATCGGTGGACCGCCTGACCGTATGGATTGATTTCAACGCTCCATTCCACGGTTCGTGGAGTGGTCAGGAAGACGCCGCGGCGGGTGTCGATGTTTCAATGTGGGATACGACACGTCAATCGCAACGTCGGCGCGAGTTGCTGCTCAAATATGCCAACACGCACGATGATCCTGAGGCCATCATCCGTGGCGATACGCCGCTCGCGGGCCTGCCACCGTTCGTCGCCGATCCGAAGTGGGTAGCATACGCAAAATCGTGGAAACCAAAGGAATCCACAATAGAATCACCTAAAGATGTGGATTTAAGTACACTGGAACGTAAAGCCATCCATCCAAACGCGAACACCACGCTGGAGTTAGTCAAGATTCCGACGATGGATGGTCATCCAGCGATTTGGATGGCAGTGACCGAGGTAACGAACGCGGTGTACCAATGCTACGATCCGCGGCACGACAGCCGCGTGGAGGACAAACCGGGTTACCAATTTGGTATTCATGGGATGCCGGCGAATCTTCCGGAACAGCCCGTGGTTCGCGTTTCGAATGAGGAGGCGGAGCGATTTTGCCGCTGGCTGTCGGAACAGACCGGTGAACATTTCCGTTTACCCACCGAGGAGGAATGGCGATATGCGGCGATGGCCGAAACCAGTTCGCGGAACTATACGACGGACTCACAGGAGACCGCGTCACAACGCGATTTCTGGTTTGGCATGGTCGGGGATGATTTTTCGACATTTGAGAATTTCGCTGACAAAAAATTATCCGAATATGTGACCGATCCGTATACGGTAGACCAACCGCTCCAAAATCCACCGAAGTATGACGACTGGATTCCGAAAGACAGTCGCTACCAGGACGGCTCGGTGATCGCGGTCGCACCGGGGCGTTATCGTCCGAATCCATGGGGACTCTACGACGTGCATGGAAATGTCCAGGAGTGGACGTCTACTACGCTGCCGGATGGTCGTCGGATTGCCTGCGGCGGTTCGTGGCGAGATCAGCCTTCAGAATCGGCCATCTCCGTTCGGCGAGCGTATCAGCCTTATCAGCGTGTGTTTAACGTGGGCTTCCGAGTCGTACTGCAAGAACCTTAGGAACCAGAGCCACTGCCAACGCGGCGGCTCTGGCGGTAGACTCGCCGACGGGTATTCCGTTTTGCTTTCCCCCTGATGAACGATTTTGTTCCATCCTCAGGCGGACCGGTAAAAGCATATGGTCTCACCCCGGAATGACCGGGGATAATGGCGTGCGTGATACGGCATCTTATTCGGATGCGGGCGATTCGGCAAGCGTGTCGATGACGATGATTTCGTGAATAGGAATAGATGGGACGGTCAATCGGATCGTTTTGTCCGTCTCGTTCCACGAAAAGTCGAGTGGCTGATTTTCCGGCTGGAGTGTCACTTTTTCTGGTTTGGCATCACAACGAATGGTCATGGACACTTTTTCGACAGGCTTAATTTCCGGAATAATTCCCTGATTGGCATGGTCTCCAGAAACGTTGACCAAATGAATCGCCAGCATTCCATCCGCAGTCCGCATCACGGAAACGTCAAGCGGAAGTCGTCTCATTCCAGGAAACTCAACGATCCGTCGGGTAAACAGCATTTTCATCACTGCTTCCACAAGCAATCGATCGAAAATCGAGTTCTTTTCTCGATATCGTGACGACATCGCGTTGGGGATTAATCCCATACGTCCTTGATAAAATACAATCACC
>JAQVKF010000261.1 GCA_028694795.1 Thermoguttaceae bacterium
CGCGTTTGTGGGTGCAGAAAAAAGACCCCGATGCGGTTCCGAAGATGTTGGACCTTCTGAAAAATTTGGACCAAATTCCCGAAAAAGAACAGTATGATTTCGCGCTCCAGATTTTGAAAATGCTTTGGGCGATGGGACACTCCGCGGAATCGTTAGAGGCGTCGAAAATCGTCGCGGCCAAATGGCCGGATAGTTTAGATATCCAATTGGGTATTTTTGATACAGCGATTCAAATGGACGATCTGGATACAGCGAACGCCGCGAAAGACGCCATTCAAAAATTGGATAAAGAAGGCCTTTTCGCCACGCTTGCCGAGGGAATTACCAATCTGGCGAAGGGCGAGAAAGAACGTGATCTGGCTAAACGTGACGAGTTGTACGAACAAGCCTCTCTTCGTTTTAATCAAGTGTTGGAAAAACGCCAGAATTGGGGTTGGGCATGGTTTTTGAAGGGTAAATTATTCCTGATTCAGGAGAAATATACCGAGGCTATTGCGGCATTTGAGAAGGCAATCGCTCATGGCGAGAGCAATCCGGCTCTGTATGAGCATACGCTGATGCTGCTCAACCAGAAAGAGTACGTTTCTGAAACGCAAACTTTGCTGAAAGCTCTGAGTGATAAAAATAGTGGAGATGAAAACGATCGTTTCCGCCGAGTCGCGGCGTTACTGGCGATTCGTCAACAACGTTTCGCGGAAGCGCTGAAAACAGCGGAAGAAGTTTACGCGAAGTTGGATCCGAATGCGATAGAATCGAATGCGAATTATTCGTGGCTTGCGATCGTTTATTCCTCTGTTGTGGCCCAGAATATTCGAGAGAGCAAGACCGACACGGCGGAATATCAAGACTTGGTTCGGAAGGCGGCAGATTGCTTTAATCGCGCGATGCAAGCTCCCGATGTGCCGGTGGACATTCGTTACGAACAGTTTCGTTTCATGATTTTGATCGGTCAGAAGGATCAAATTCCGGCACTTTTGGAACAAGAAGCCAATGCGATGGCGGAGGGACCCGCGACAGAACTGCGGGCGAATACGTCGCTTTTGTTGAACGATTTGGAAGGAGCGAACGCGGCATTTAGTAAACTGCTTCAAGCGGAACCGTATAATCTTTCTTATATGCAGCAAGCGGCGAGATTCTATACCGATACGAATCGGAATGAGGAACTGATCGCGTTGACAAGGACGCATTTGAATAATCCCGATGCTCCAGCCCCGGTGAAACGTTGGGCGCGTCAGAATTTTGCGATTGCGGCGATTGTACTCAATCGAACGGATCCCTTGCTTCGTGAAGAGGCGAAGAAACTGATCGAAGCGAACCTTACGGAATCAAAAGAACCGAATCGTTTGGATCTTCGTTTGAAGGCGGAATTATGCGTCGCCGATGGTCAACTAGCCTCGCGAAAAATCGCGTTGGACATTATGACGAATTTAGTAAAGAATTTTCGACCGAGCATTTTGGACGAGGAGATTCTTTATGGCAAGTTGTTAATGTTGTCAGGAGACAAAACGTCTACGACGCGGCATTTTGATGATCTTCGCAAACGTTATCCAGGATCGACCGATGTGCTGACATCTTATATCTCGATTCTGTTGGCGTATCAAGATTATCCTTACGCACGTGCGTTGATCGACAAGTTGTTGGAGCAGATGCCCGATTCGAGTCAGGCGATTCAGTTCCGATTAGATCGATTTTTCGCGTTGAATGAGTACGATTCGATCGTAAGTGAGGCACGTAAGCAGTTAGAGCGAATTCAGAAGACGAACGCGAATTACGCGGATGCTTGTACGGCGTTCGGCAAATTGCTTCTGAACTATTATCGTCAACCCGTCGCGGCGGCGAATCAGGAGGCGTTGCGCGTGTTGGCGACGGAGTCGGAAAGCTGTTTCCGACAGGCGTTGCAAGCCGATCCGAAAAGTTCCGCGGCAATTCCGTTGGCCTCGCTTTTGGTGCGTCAGGGGCGTATTGACGATGCGTTGAAATTGGTGAGTACACGTTCAGCGACGAGTACGGAAGCTGATTGTGCGTTATTTATAGTCGATGCCGGAGCGGTGGTGATGTCGTTTACGCCGGAGCAATCCGCGACAATGGAAGCGTTCATTCAAGAATCCATGACGCGATTTGGACATACTTTTACGATGCTGGGCGGTTTGGCAGAGTATCGTATTTGTCAAAATCGTACAGACGAAGCGGAAAAACTGTATCAAGAGGGAGTGGCCACTTTTCCGAACAGCATCGTGACGCTTAATAATTTGGCGTATTTGTGGGCGATCCAGAAGAAAAATCTGGAAGAGGCGATGAAGTTGATTGACCGAGCGACCCTCTATTATGGAGAACAGTTGCAGCTTCGAGATACGCGCGCGATGATCTACCTTGCGATGAAGCAACCGGACAAAGCGATTGCGGATTTGCAGGCACAGCCAAACGAAAAACCAACCGTGGTCAACCTATTCCATTTGGCGGAAGCTCAGTGGATTGCCGGTGATCAACAGGCGGCTAAGATCACTTTTGATGATGCGAAGCAGCAAGGTTTGGTACCGAGTCTATTACGAACTGTCGAGTTAGAGATGTATCAGCAGCTAAATGGTCAGCTGTAATGAAGTTGCGGAGATAAGGTGGGTCCGTGGGCAGGTGCGCTCACGGACCTTTTTTGGGGATTCGTTTTGAATCCGGCTTTGGCGACGTTGAGACCGGCTGCTGCCGGCGTTTTACTGTCATGGTGTCACACATGAAGAATCTTTTTTAATGGGTGACGGGATGGGCAGCGGAATGGGTAACGGATGGCCCTAGCGGATCGATAGGAATCCCGCAGAGTTCGGAACAAAGAGAAACGTAAGAGATGAAAAAGGTGAGAGAAGTGCAGTCCGATCAATATTTGTCCTCGTCAGAGCTGAAGTCCCGAATTCGTGATATTCCTGATTTTCCAGTTCCAGGAATTTTATATCGTGATATTACGCCGCTTTTGAGCGATTCGCGTAGTTTTCGATCGACGATTCATTGTTTGGCTAATCAATTTCGTGATTTGCCCATTGACCTTATCGGGGCGGCGGAGGCGAGAGGCTTTTTGTTCGCGGCCCCTTTGGCCATTGAGCTGAATGTCGGACTGATTCCGATTCGCAAGCCAGGCAAACTTCCATGGAAGACGTTGTCTTATTCCTATGAATTGGAATATGGTTCTAACGAGTTGCATATTCATGCGGACGCCATTCCAAAGGGGGCGAAGGTGCTTCTGTTGGACGATCTTCTTGCGACGGGTGGAACGATGGAAGCGTGTGCGCAATTAGTCGAAAAAGCGGGTGGAACGGTCGCGGCATGTGCTTTTGTGATCGAATTATGTGGTTTGGGTGGACGTGAGAAACTTAAAGATTATGACGTGGTTAGTTTGCTCCAATATTAGGGTCTGTTCACATATAATCACATGGTAAAAACCGATGGCCAAGAATGAAATAATTGCAATCGGGGTGATTTATATCGGTTAATATTGAAGTTTGTGCGTCTAGTAAAAAGTTTTGGAAGGGAGTTTGAGGGGAAACTATTTGCAAAAAGTTTTACGAAAAAAGCATTCTTGCAGAAAATTCGCAAACTTTTTTGAACTTTTTACCTGACGCTGGTATAGCCGGTCGCTTCGATTGAGGTGGCAGCTTGTGTGAACACACCCTAGTTGCTTTCATTGGGATGCTAAGGTTTGATCCAACGAGGTGACGAAGATAAGGTGGACTGTGGTGACTGGTTGTGAGCGTCTGGCTTTTTTCCAAGGAATTTTCCATGCCCCGTTTGATGTGGGGGGGAGAAAATAGACCGAGGCTAAAATGGGTAAAAGGCGATTTCGTGACAAAGAACCGCGAGTGTAAACGCAAAATCAAATGAAACAGGGATAGATATCCAATCCGAATAGGTATCACGCAAGGGTTTTATGGAAAAGAGAATATCCGGGACGACGAATCAGGAAAATGTTTCAGAAACGCAGTGTGGTGAACCCTCGTATGGCAGCCGTCGCGATTGGTTTCGGCACGCCGTTTCGGCGGTACGTTCTTTTCGAAAGGCGGACCCGGATATTTCGAATCGCTCGGATGGTGGGGCCGATGCTTCGGTTGGGAAGCCCCGGGGGGGAGGGCGAGCGTCCAATACGGAGTCTTGGTTGAAACAGATGACTCATCGAGCGATGAACGGCGAGTTCCAGCTTTTGTTTGAAGTTGGGCGATATCGAGGCGATTTGGAGGCCGGGATGAACGTTTTTGAGCGTTTAGACCAGCTGGAGTCGCAGTTATCTTACTTTCGGGTCACGAGTGAGGTG
>JAQVKF010000062.1 GCA_028694795.1 Thermoguttaceae bacterium
GAACCCGTAGCAGAGCCCATTCCAGTTCCAGAGACCCCAGCGGCAGAACCCGCAGCAGAACCCACTCCAGTTCCAGAGACCCCAGCGACGGAACCCGTAGCAGAGCCCATTCCAGTTCCAGAGACCCCAGCGGCAGAACCTGCTCCAGCTCCAGAGACCCCGGCGGCAGAACCTGCTCCGGCTCCAGAGACCCCGGCAAACGGTTAATCCATCGTTTTAGGCCGTAATCGTGGTAAGAACGGTTTGCCATACCGTAGGGAAGGCATAAAAAATAAAAAAAAAGGCGAAAATTTTTCGAATGCTCTTGATGAGATTCGGAAAGAGGTTCACAATAATGCGGGATTGTCATTTATGTGAGGGTCATTCCCACTAAAGAGAAAAGAAGAGTCCCTTTTGGTGTGTGATTTGGGGATGTGAGACAGCGTCGTTTTGCTCGTTGTTATTTCGTCCGCTTTGGGAAAAGTGATTGTTTGCGGAAGAAGGTTCCATCTGACATCGATTGAGTGACGATCGTATGTGCACGGGTTTTCCGAGTTCGATGGAATGAGTCAAGAATGGAGGCATCGTACGATGACGGTACGGGTACCACAAGGGTATCTGGTTTCGGGCGTTCATTGCGGATTGAAACGTGATTTGCGCAAACCAGATTTAACATTGATTTATTCAAAATTCCCGGCGACGGCTGCGGGAGTGTATACGCAAAATCTCGTATTTGCGGCACCAGTCCAGTTCGATCGTGAGCGTACTCCCAATACCCGTACTCAGGTGGTGGTGATTGATTCAGGCAATGCGAATGCATGTACGGGATCGAGAGGCTACCAAGATGCGTGCGAGATGGCGCGGCTTGCGGCGGCCTCGGTGAAGGCTCCGGAAGATTCGGCGTTGGTCCTTTCGACGGGTGTGATTGGTCAGTATATGCCGATGGACAAGATAGCGTCAGGGATCACGGCGGCAGCGTCGCAACTGGGTTCGAATGAGGAATCGCTTGTTCGAGCGGCGCGTGGTATGATGACGACCGACACGGTTTACAAACTGGCGGGTCGTACGATATCGTTACGTCGTCGCGAGATTCAATTGACTGGTATGGTAAAGGGTGCGGCGATGATGGGGCCGAACTTGGCGACGATGCTCGGTTTGATCATGACCGACGCGAAGTTAGACAAGCGGTCGGCGCATTCGTTGCTTCGTGAGGCGGTGGGCGAGAGCTTTAACTGCATTAACGTAGACGGTCACATGAGCACGAACGATTCGGTGTTGCTGTTGGCGAATGGCGCGGCAGGTGACGGGATGCGAGGCGACGAAGAGCCGCTTTCGGGTGACGATTTGGAAGTTTTTGCGCGGGCGTTGACCGATCTGTGCGTAGAACTCGCGAAGAAAATTCCGGCGGATGGCGAGGGCATGACGCACCTGATCGCAATTGAGGTCAGTGGTTGCCGAACGCGGAGTGATGCGTTGACGGTGGCGAAGACGATTGCGAACAGTCCGCTGGTGAAAACGGCGATTCATGGCGCGGATCCGAATTGGGGTCGAATCGTGTCCGCGGCGGGTTATGCAGGCATTCCATTTGATCCATCGAAGGTGACGTTGAATTTGAATGGCACGCGTTTGTACGAGTCTGGGGAACCAGTGGAGTTTGATAGCGAAGCCGTTTCGGAATCGATTCGTACGAACGTCGATACGGTGATCGAGCTTTCGTTGGGTGAGGGGACGGCTTCCGGGCGTTTCTGGACGACAGATTTGACGGCGGAGTATATCCGGTTAAACGCGGATTATCATACTTAATCGAGCCGATTCCTCTTTTGCGAGAGGACGAAAATATGTATACTGTACAGGCTTTGGTGGCGGGTGCGGCATTGGAAGTTAGTTGAAAGCGGTTGGTGGTAAAATTGCTTTTGACATTGGCTCTGGTGGTGTCCATCCCCTCTTAAAATTGAGAAGGTTGGCCAACGCTTAGGTTGGTCGCTGTTTGTTTCGCTGGGAGTTCATCTCAGGATGGGTTGGTTCTTTGGCCCTTCATGAACAGGACTCCCTCGGGACGAAGATGCTTCAGTGGAAGTGACTTCGGCTAATGGGGCACGGAATCTATCACTTCTCGACGGTTTCGTTTTGAGATCGTGGGTTTTTTGTTGTCTTTTTTTCAATGGAGTATCCATTTTCCATTGGAAAGAAGGGCGTGGAAGGGTTGTATATTCAAAGTGGAATCGATATTCCTATATCGAGTCTTGGGCAAAACAGGGATGGTATTTGGGCATTTGAGGAGTCTAGTGCGAGATTTTGACGGCGGAAGAATTTAGGCGACCGAGTGATTTTGGCGATTGTGTGCAGAGGTAAGTTCGTGTAGCAGGTCGATAAGACGACGGCAACGCGGCTTATTTGGCAACGGAATCGCGACCTAGGGATTGAATCTAGGTTTGTGAGCTAGGTCGTGGCCATTTCGCAGGTTGTCGATTTTTGGGGTAGAAATTTTTCCGAGGCAAGACAATCAGATTGCAGTGGATGGTGCTCAGATATGGAGTTCCGTTGACGGCATGACGAGGGGGATGGCAAGGTCGTCGAGGAGTTGTCAAGATTTGAGAGCCTAGAGTTGAATAGTGTTCAAACGATACACGAGCGAATGAGGAACTGATGGGCAGCAGTATGTCAAAGCGTCGTCGAGATGATAATTTTGAGGATCTGTCGAATCCAGATGAAGAGCAAGATTTAAGCAGTGACGGTTTGTCGGAAGACGAATCGGAGGATGCGTCGTTGAGTGAAGATCCGTGGGGCTCGGACCCTGATAGTGATTTCGAAAACGACAGCTGGTTTTCGGGCGACATGGTCTACGGACGTGGTCCAGGCGATGAGGACTGCGAGGAAGAGGTGCTTCTTTTTGACGAAGATGATTTTGACGACACGTTTGATGAAGATTTCGAGGTTGGCTTAGACGACGAATACGACGACGATCTGATGGCGGCGTTTGGCACATCGGATGATGAGAGCGAAGATTATTCGGGAGATTGTGGTTTAAGTAGTGAGATTGACCTTGGGGACGATGATGACGTTCCGTTACCGGACGATATTCCACCGTTTGGCGAACCGACGTGAGCGGGGAGCGAATCTCGTTTGATTCTTCGCAGTGGTGTGTGCTATACTAATTTTTAGCGGACGTGTTTGGTGTGTGCTGTTTTTTATCCCCTGATTTTTTGTTTAAGCCTGCGATTTGGATTGCGAAATTGTTCCTGGCCGAGTTTCGATGGATGACGTTTTTGGGAACGCCGGACTATTTTTGTGGTCGAATTTTATTGTAAAAGAGGATCGACCAATCGCGGACGTTTCTATCTTACGTATTTTAAGCGAGAGCATGCGACACAACAGGAGTCAGAGATGAGTGGAAGTGAACTTTTGGAGGCACAGAACGAGACGGTTTCGGCGATTCGTCAGCGATGGAGTGGCAAGCCACAGGTGGGAATTATTCTGGGAACAGGTTTGGGCAGTATTGCGCAAGAGATTGTGACGGAAGCGGTATTTGATTATTCGGAGCTCCCACATTTCTTGGAATCGACGGTGAAGAGCCATGTAGGACGATTTGTATGTGGACGTTTATCGGGAGTGCCGATTGTCGCGATGGAGGGTCGTTTCCACAGCTACGAGGGGTACACGCTCAAGCAGGTGACGTTCCCAGTGCGAGTGATGCGGGGCTTAGGCGCGGAGACGCTTTTCGTATCGAACGCCTGTGGGGGGATGAATCCGTTTTATCGAGCTGGTGACATTGTCTTGATAGATGATCATATCAATTTGATGAATGGGAATCCGTTAGTGGGTCCGAATGACGAGGCGTTAGGTCCGCGTTTTCCGGACATGTGTGCGCCGTATGACGAACGGCTGATCGAGGCGGCGTTGGAAGTCGCTCGACGTGGAAATTTCGCGGCGCATCGCGGGGTTTATGTGGGGGTGACGGGTCCGAATTTGGAGACTCGTGCGGAATATCGTTTTATGCGTATGATCGGTGGCGATGTGGTGGGAATGTCCACCGTTCCAGAGGTTTTAGTGGCGGTTCATGCGGGCATGCGGGTGCTGGGGCTTTCGGTGGTCACGGACCTTTGCTTGCCCGATTCGTTAAAACCGGCGAAATTAGAAGATATCTTAGCGACTGCGGCATCTGCAGAGCCGAAGCTTCGAGCAATCGTGATGGGCGTTTTGGCTCGGATGGCCTCTTCTGAAGTATGATCACAAGCGGCCCCCCCGACGGTCAACACCGTTTGTGATGAGAGACGCGATGGTCAACGCGGCCGATAATGGGGAAAATTCCCGACGGTCAATGCGATAACGGAGGGGCGTGTGGGATGTTGTCATTTTTGCTTTTTTGTGAGGTGGATGAATGGGAGGAATGTGCAAAATTAACAACGTGAGTAGAATCTTCGGAATGGACGAAACAAGAAAAGGTGTCGCATTTCCTTTTTAGTGTATAGCGATAGAAATCGAATGGAATGAAGGTAGCGATACGGAGTGAAATCAATGGAAATACGCCTGCGAGTCACAGGTGTTGGATCAATTGCCAATGCGTTTGGAACTGATCCGAATGGGTGGTGGTAGCGAGCGTTCCGTGAGGAATTGTTCGGCTCGCGGATGCATTGGGTCGAACACATGAATCGTTTATCGCGGGAGGTTCGCTGTGAATTATGCCGTTCGAATCATTGGTGTTACGTCCGGAATTTATATCTGAAGGCGATCAGGAACGGATAGCGGTACGTTTCAAAAAGACCTATTGCAAGAGGCGTTGATGCGGAAAATTTCGATAGAATAAGCGAAATCGGGTTGGAATCGTGTTCATAAGTGTTAGAATAGGAGTGGCGAGAGTTTTTGATCAATCGCGGTAGCAAGCGATCGAAGTCCTTCATGAGATGAGGTTTGTGTATGCCAGTTGAAAAACCGATCGAGGTTGACGGAGTAGTGATCGAAGCGTTGGCGAACACGCAGTTTCGCGTGCAACTAGAGCAAGGTCACGTGGTTACGGCGCATGTAGCGGGCCGTATGCGTAAGAATTTTATTCGTATTGTTCCGGGCGATAAAGTTCGCGTGGAGCTGACTCCGTATGATTTGACACGAGGTCGGATAACGTTCCGCGAACGTTAAACGATTGGTTCCGGGTTCTCATGGAGCAAGATATTTGCTCCTAATTGGATGAGACGTTGGGCGACGGTGATTCCAAGTTTCTCCGCCGCGTCGAGCCATGCGCTGGGTGTGGCTTCGAGTACGTTTTTTTCATCTGAACCGTTCGGCAATTCACCGTTCTGGGGGGGCGTCGGGTTGGTATCGGCCATGCTCTGTATTTTGGCGAGGTCTTGCGATTCCGAGTCGTTAGGTGTTTGAGCCGAGTCGTTTAGGTTTGCTTGGTCTTGAATTTTGGGCAAACTGTCAGAGCCATAGAGGCAGACGGAGTCTTTCATTTCGAGGGCAATTTTTCCATCGTGGCTCAAAACGCGGGCATGTAGGGAAAGTCGCCATGTTGGAACGGTGTTGTTGTCGTGAAGGGGAAGAATTTCCGCGAGAGCCCCGACCGGCGCGGAACATCCGGCTCCAAGCGTTCGCAACATCGCACGTTCAGCGGTGACACGAGCCATGGATCGGGGATGATTGATGCAGTCCAAAGCGAGTTTTAATTCGGTGTCATCGCCGCGAATTTCGATTCCGATAGCCCCTTGTCCCGCAGCGGGGCAGAGAATTTGGGAGGGAAATATGTGCGAGATACGAGATTGATACCCGAGTCGTCCAAGTCCGGCGGCGGCGAGGATGATGGCATCGAATTCGTGTTGATCGAGTTTTCGCAAGCGGGTCTCGACATTTCCCCGAATGGGGCGAATTTGGAGACGCGGCGATTGATGTGCAAGTTGAGCCGCCCGACGTAGCGATCCGGTGCCGACGATGGCGTTTTTGGGGAGTTCGTCCCAGTGTTGGTAGCGAGGGTGGAGCACGGCGATATCGTTGGTGTTGGCCCGTGTAGGTACAGCGGCGAGTCGCAGTCCTTCGTGAGGCACGGTGGGCAGATCTTTCAGACTATGCACGGCCAGATCAATCTGATGTTCGAGCAGAGCGTGTTGAATTTCTTTAGTAAAGGCTCCGATACCTCCGAGCGACGAGAGTTTCACATCGCGTTCACGATCCCCTTTGGTGGAGATGATGACGATTTCAGTGGGGATATTCTGTTGACGCAACGCATTGGCGACCGATTCGGCTTGCACGAGAGCGAGCCTGCTTCCACGTGTTCCAAGGCGATAAAGATGACGATTCATAGGGAAAAATCCATAAAAATTCAAACGGATCCATAGGCGATACCATGGAGCGTTCCAAGGTAGAAAGGCACTATATGATACCGCATTTTGAGAAAAAAGGGTACATGTAGTGACGTAAGTCTCCTTATTTTGCCGGTACAACGCGAGAGGGGCTTAAACATAGCGCTCAACACGATTCCAGCCCGCCCACAGAAGCGAGAGGATTGGAAGCGAATTTGCAGCACTACTGTTTGGTAAAAACCCCATACGGTCCGACTAAGGGGAATCTAAAGCGAAGAATCCGCAAAATATTATTGGTTATATGGAATCCTTCGGTTGATTGATTGCGGTCTGGTAAATGCGGTAAGTCTTGTAATGTTTTCCGCCGACGATTTGGATAGTGCGATTGATAACCTCGTTATTTTCGAGCGTCCATCCGAGTTCCGCGCCTTGATATCCTAGGACCTCTTTTCCGTAACGGCACGTTTCGAGGATGAGGAGCTGTTCGATTCCTTTTCCGCGAAATTCGTTGAGCATCACGAGCACGAGCATTCGTCCATTTTTGACGCGTTTAATTCTCCAGAGGAATCGAAACAATCCGATAGGCAACCCGTAAGTGGTCAGTCTTCCGTGGAGCGGTTGAATGGCCTCGTTGAGATCAGGGAGCGTGATAGCGAATCCGACGATTTTCCCATCAATTTCAGCGATAGGGATATTCCCAGGGAAAGCGATTTGCCGCATCTCTTTCCCGAAGAACTGAAATTCTTTGGGCGAGAGCTTGACAAATCCCCAGTTTTCGCTAAATGCCTGATCGTACACCTGGCAGAGTTGATCGACTTCAGCATGAAAATTTTTGAGGTTAAACGGACGAATTCGGATATTAAGCCGTTTGGTGAGCCAATCAGCGCGTCGTTTCCATTTATCGAGGAGGTTGAGTTCGTCTCCGAACCACCAGCAGTAGAGGTCTTTTGCTTTTTTCAAACCCCACTGTTCGAGCAATTTTGGATAATAGGGCGGATTGTGATTCATCATGATACGCGGCGGCGTATCGAATCCCTCAATGAGCGTTCCACAGGCGTAGTTCATGGAGTAATCGATAGGTCCAGCGAGTTCGTTATTACCGCGTTCACGTTGCCACGAGGCAGCGGTATCGAGAAGCGCGTTGGCGACCTCTGCATCGTCGATTGATTCGAACATTCCGAACTGTCCGACGCGTGAGTGGTACATTTCGTGATGATGGGGGTCATCCGAGACGAGAATTCGTCCGACAACGCTCCCGTCTCGTTCCGCGAGGAAGGGCGTTGCGGAGCCGTGGAGATAAAATGGGTGTTGTTTAGGATCGAGAAATGCTTTTGTTTGGATTTCGAGCGGTGCGACCCAGTATGGATCATTTCGATACAGAGGATAGGTCATCCGAATGAATCGACGGACATCAGCAGTGCAGGCCACGGGTCGAATCACAACAGAACTTCCGATCCGATGTTGCGCAGAGACGGACATTAGTCATTCCTCCCGAGGTCGTAATCATAAATACGGTAAGTTTTATTTTTTTTAGCTCCGCCCCTTTCGAGACTTTTTCGAGATTGGTGATTGGATTCAAAGACCCAAGAAAATTCCGCTTCCTGGATTCCCCATTCCATCACTTTTGGGACGAGGCTATTGAGGAGTACGACTCCGACGCCAAGTTTTTGATATTCAGGTACGATATTGGTGCTGATGACGCGCATGCGTTTAATTTTTCTCTGACGGCTTTTGGAGAGCAATTTGAGGAAACCGAACGGGAAGAGGCGTCCATCAATTTCCCGAATCACTTCGTTATAATCGAGTAAGCAGAGACAAACGCCGACCGGTTTATTATCGACTTCCGCCAGTAGCGTTAGTTCTGGTACGAGTAGATGCTTGAGTCCTTCTGCGTGGTGTTTGACTTCTTCAGGTGTCATTGGAGCGAAGCTCCAGAGATTCACGAGCGAACGATTATAAATATCGAGAAAGACTTCGATTTCTTGTCGAAAATGTTTAGGATCCATGGGGCGAATTTTGACATTCACGAATTCGCGAATTTTTTCGACGTAGACATCGAGTTTTTCATTAATTTTGGGCAACATTCCGATTTCGCCCCAAAAAGCGAACATATCCTGTGACTTTTCGAAACCGTAGGTTTGAATCAACTGATCGTAATAGGGTGGGTTATAGGTCATCATAAAATAGGGCGGCGTATCGAACCCTTCGATGAGGGTTCCGAGTTCGTAATTGACGGAGGTATTCATCGGTCCTCGAGCAACGTTGCATCCTTTCGCTCTAAGCCACGCATTTGCGGCGTCGAACAAGCCGGAAGCGACCTGTTGATCGTTAATGGATTCGAAGAATCCAAAAAATCCGACCTGATCGTGTGCATATTGGTTATAATCGCGATTTAGGATTGCGGCAATGCGTCCGACGACTTCTCCGCTCCGCAGAGCCAAAAAGGTTTGTGCTTCGTTATGGAGATAGAAAGGATGTTTTCCATATCCGACGAGTCCTTTTTGATTATCGCGTAGAGGAGGTATCCAGTTTGGATCCCCTTTATACAATTTCCAAGGGAATTCTAAAAAAGCCTTTTTTTCACGGGAAGTGGAAACCGCTCTAATTTCGACAGTATCTACCATGATCATTGGTTCTACTTGTTGGAGGTTTGAAATACGAATGGTGGGAAATCTCGATAAAATCCCCCCCATTTTTCTATGGTACCTTTTTTTCCGATTTACGGAAATAGTAATTTGTGATCGTGTAAGAAAATCGAAATGGAAATGAAGCAATGGTGGATGATGTCGTACGAGTATATTTGCGAGAGTCGATATGAGGATTATTTAGGAAACAGTTTTTCGAAAAGAAAAGCGTTTCGATAGTGATGGATGACAGGTTTTTTGCGGGTATCCGGCCACAGTATCGTCACGAGATCATAACGACAGGAGACGCCGCGCAGTCGAAATCGTTTAAGAAAGGTTTGGGAGGTATAGTAGATATGCCGTTGCTTTTTCAGATCGAAGCGGGAATATTTCCCTTGCAGAAAATGGGCTTGTTTACGAGTTTTGACTTCCACGAAGACGACCGTTCGTCCATCCTTCATCACGAGATCAATTTCGCCATGAGCAGCGGCGAAATTTCGAGCCAAAACGGTCCAATGCTGTTTTTTTAGAAACCGTTCTGCAGCGCGTTCGCCGCGCTGTCCGAGCGGTGGATGTATGAAAGTTCGAATGGAATGTAAATATTCATCTTTTCGAAGAGCATAAAACCTGCGAAGTGAAGTGAATTTACGACGTATCGCGCATTTTATTTTCCGATACCCACGCACAAAAAAAGACCAGAAAAGCTTTTTCATTTTTCTGATCTTGTTCTTTTGTGAATGTCTCATCACTTTTTCACGATGCACGAGTTTGCGCCGAACGTCTTCCCCGGCCCTGTACTAAATCCCTTTTCCCCCGCTAAACTCACCAACCCACCCTCCAGCACTTACCAGAAAAAGTGGTTCTTCTCCATGAAATCCACAACCGGTCCATCGAAGGCGTTGACCAGCATGGGACAACGTTTACCGTAGATAAACACCACGAACCGAGCAAACACGACGTGAACAAACACCGAACGCGCGAACTCGGAACGAACGAAAATCAAAAGGAAATTACCGGAAGCAGATAAACTATTTCTTAATTTCAACACGGCGTTCGCGTAGACGCACAGCCTTGCCGACTCGATCGCGCAGGTAGTAAAGTTTTGCGCGATGGACGACGGACGAACGGGTGACCACAACGCGAGCGATACGCGGTGAATTGACTGGGAACTTTCGTTCGACGCCTTCACCTTGTACGATACGTCGCACAGTGAACATTTCACGAGTTCCGGACCCATTCATGGCGATGACGACACCGCTATAGACTTGGATACGTTCTTTGTCACCTTCGAGAATACGACAATGCACTTCAACCGTGTCCCCGACGCAGAACGCGGGTTTTTCGGCTTTAAGGTGGCTCTTTTCTACATGATCAAGAATTTGCTGACTCATAGCTCAATCCTTTCCGGGCTGCTGAAAATTACCCGTACAGTTTTCGTCATTTTCACCCGGAATCTGACGTTGTATTTTATGGCGAAGCCGAGCATCCAAGCTCTCATCCACCGTTTGTTCATGGTCGGAGGAGTTCACAGACGGAGGCACATTCGCCATAGGGAATGCTTCTTGGTCCATGGGACTCGGTATCTTCGTATCCGCAACAACCTTCAGGCGTGCAACCGCCCAAGACTCAATATAAGGCTGTATTGTATCGCAAAAAGAATCTTGTGGAAGGGGCACCGGAGGTTGTTTATGCCGTTTATGCCGAATTCTTTTTACAGGTGGAGATGGAGGATAGCCGAATTTTTCGAACAGATCAGGGCGTCGCAGCCGAGTTCGTTCGATTCGGACTTCTTCTCTCCAACGAGCGACCGCCTGATGATTCCCTCCGACGAGTATCTCAGGTACGTTGAGTCCACGATATGACCGTGGCCGAGTATATTGGGGACAGTCGAGCCACCGATGTTCGCCAGAGAAGGAATCCTCGACGGGGCTTTTTTGATCGCCCAGTGCCCCCGGCAGCAATCGAAAGGTTGCTTCGATGACGGCCATCGCGGCAACTTCCCCACCATTGAGAACAAAATCTCCGATGGAAATTTCTTCTGGTTGTACGATGTCAATAATTCGCTCGTCAAACCCTTCGTATCTTCCGCAGACGAACAAGATTCGATCGAGTTGAGCTAATCGCTCGGCATCGCGTTGTTCGAAAGGCTTACCTTGGGGCGAAAGCAAAACGATATGCGTTTCCTTTTCGCCGCAGATTGACTCAATAGCGGGCACAACCACATCCGGCTTGAGCAACATTCCTGGACCCCCTCCGAAAGGACGGTCGTCGACGGAATGATGCTTGTTGTAAGCCCAATCTCTCAGGTGATGAAGTTGGAATTCGATAATCTGTCGTTCCACGGCGTCCGCGATAAGACTTTCGCCGAAGAATCCGGTAAAAATATCTGGAAACAGCGTTAGAATATCAAAATGAATCACAACTGTTCCCTAATATTAGTTCCCGTGAAGACGAAATAATCCGACGAGGTACCTATACCGATTTTCCCGTTTGAGTTAATCTGAAAACAACCAAGACCACCACATCATGGAAAGACCTACCAGTCGATTCTGATCTAACTCCTGTCTATTTTTTCACCTGTCGACTGATTTTCCAATTCACCTACCCCCGTCCGTTATACACCCCGACCGCCGTAAAATGAGCTTTCGTGAGTGTTGACAACGGCCAGACAGACTGTGCCATCCAATCGCTTGCGAATGACCTTCACAGTAACATTCTCTGTGCACACAACACCACCCTCACCCAGTTGCTCGTACAGCAAACCGGGAGAGTGATCAGAGGCATTAGGCAAACCCACGACATTCAAAAAAACGAGCCTACCGGTTTAGGACCTTATGGCGTGAACACGATTTTGAACATTCGCAGTCGAGCGGATGACTACTCCGCGGCTGTTTCCTCAGCCGTCGCATCCTCAGCCGGAGCGTCGGTTGCTACTTCGGCAGGAGCCTCTGGTTGAGGAGGCGTGTACTCGAAGGTTTTGACTGTATGAGCCGGAGGAACGCGGGGTTGACGCTCTTGAGCGAGTTTGTCCAGAGCGGCCTTTTGCAGTTCGAGGCAGGTACCGTTTGGACCATACTTTTTAATGAGAACGCGAACGTTATCAGAGGGGGTTGCACCAACGCCCAACCAATAAGCGATTCGCTCGACGTTCAAGACCGCACGAGCGTCCTCGTAGGGAACCATTGGATCGTAATAGCCTAATTCTTCCAGCACCCGCCCATCGCGCGGTGCCCGCATATCCATTGCACAAACGCGGAAAAACGGACGATGCCGCCGGCCCAGTTTCTTCATACGAATGCGTACTGCCACGTATATTCTCCCAAATTATGAGTCATAAGACTCGAAACCCAAAAAAACGATAGACGATCCGTACCCTCCAATGGGTACCGCGCCCCCACACGAGAGCCGGACCATCTTTTCCGAGGACCGTGAAACCCATAAGTTTGACGATCCTATCCGATGACGACCCATGTCATTCGACTCGAGCAACCCATCGAATCGCATGAGTAATTGTACAATATTTATTCGATTGATTCTGATTACAGGGACTTTACCGGCCTTCATTTCGCCAGTTTTCCCGTATTTCCAATCGGAGCCTGCACATACATCGGCAGA
Organism: Thermoguttaceae bacterium; assembly: GCA_028694795.1. Lineage (GTDB taxonomy): Bacteria > Planctomycetota > Planctomycetia > Pirellulales > Thermoguttaceae > JAQVKF01. The sequence continues at coordinate 12,509 of JAQVKF010000062.1, forward strand.
TGGAGCACAACCCATCCATAGAACAGGCGAATTTATTCCTAGTCTCTCATTATACGCTTTTCCGTTTATTTACCAACCCACCCTACCAGCATGTGGGTGCACCGAAGCCGCTGTTCTGGTTTGACAAAAAATGGTTCTAGTTTGGCGAAAAAATCGCGTGGCTCTTTTGGGGAGCTATCCTAGATACCCTTTGGAAAATGAAAGGAGGTCATTTTTTCTTTTGTTCACGTTTCTGTCTCCGTTCTTCGCGTTCCCGTTTCTTCTTCAATTCGGCTTTTTCTTTGTTTGAAAGTCGTTTTCCGGTGCCCACCCCGGACATTTTGCCGAGAGCGTTTGGATTTGCGGAGAGGGTTCCCCCCATTTGTTGCATAGCACGCATTCGTTGCATCGGTCCGAGTCCGGACATTTGCTTCATCAAACCAGCCATTTTGTCGAACTCTTTAACGAGTTTGTTAATCTCGTGCGCTTCGACACCGGATCCCATCGCGATACGTCGTCGTCGACTGATATCGATGAGTTCCGGGTTTTGTCGTTCTTGCGGGGTCATGGAATCAATCATTCCGCCGAGCCGTCTCATTTCGCGTTCTGCATCAGCACTTTGCATCATCTGTTGCATGCCAGCCATTCCAGGAATCATTCCGAGAATTTTCTGCAGAGGCCCGAGTTTCCGCATTTGGTTCATCATTTTGCGGAAATCATCGAGTGTGAACCTTCCCTTTTGGAGTTGCTCTTGCTGACGGAGCATCTCTTCCTGATCGAAAGCGTCCTGAGCTTTTTCGACGAGGGTGAGAATATCGCCCATTCCAAGAATTCTTCCGACGATTCGATCGGGGTGGAATTCTTCGATTGCGTCGAGATGTTCGCCGGTACCGGTGAATTTAATGGGAACGCCGGTTACCGCTTTGACGGAGACTGCGGCGCCACCGCGAGCGTCACCGTCGAGCTTTGTCATAATGACGCCGTCGAGTTCGAGGGCATCGTTAAACGCTTTTGCAGAGTTGACAGCATCCTGACCGGTCATGGCATCAACGACGAGATAGACCTGTTGAGGTCGCACTTTGTTATCGATACGGCAGAGCTGATCCATCAGTTCCTGATCGATATGGAGTCGTCCCGCGGTATCGAGGATTACAGTGTCGCAACCTTCGGCTTTGGCGCGTTTAATGGCGGCTTGACAGACCGCGACGGGATCTTTCGATTCAAAATCGGTGTGGACAGCGGCTCCGACTTGAATGGCGAGTGTCGCGAGTTGTTCGATCGCGGCAGGACGTTGCAAGTCCGCGGCGACGAGCATCGGTTTTCGACCATCCGCGATGAGTTTTTGGGCGAGTTTGCCACAAGTGGTGGTTTTACCGGAACCTTGCAAACCGCACAGCATCAGGACAGAGACACCACTTGGCAGTAGGTGGAGGGAATGATCGACCGGTCCCATCAGATTGGCAAGTTCTTTTTGAACGATACCGACGATCTGTTCGGTAGGTCGTAGCGACTTGAGGACTGTTTCACCGACCGCTTGAGTAGAAACTTTTGCGATAAAATCGTTGACGACAGAAAGACTTACGTCTGCTTCGAGGAGCGATTCCTGCACCATGAGCAGACCATCTCGGATATTTGCTTCCGTGAGTCGAGTATGCCCACGAAGGGTCCGAAAAGCGGAAGAAAGTCCTTGTTGGAGCGATTCAAACATCGTTTACCGATCCTGCCCAGAGTCACAAAATAGCGAAATAATCGTCAAAAGCCCCCCTTGCGGCGGGACCACCACCCATATGAAGCCCCTTATTTTACTAGATAGAGGGGGGGGAGGCAATCCTTCCCGGAGATTTAGACCGAAAATTTTTTAGATCTTCCCGGAGACAGATTTTTGGTGGTGCGAATTTCATGAAATGGTTCGATGACAGTGCTTGGGAGCGACCAATGTGGCGAGCGTTCGCGAGGTTGGACGGGAACGCGAAACGTGTTTGCGAGGTCAAAATCGGCAATATTCTCAATTCTTCGGGAAAATTGGTAGTAAAATGCGAAATTTGGGAGCTTTGTGCGAGGCCGCCGAGGCTAGATATCGCGTTTCTTTCGAGTTGTTTGTTTTTTTGGTGTCTTGCGAAGCCAAAGGTTCGAAAAAATTACCGAAAAATCTGATAAGCGGTATTTTCAGAGGGTAAAGGCCCTATTTTTTTGGAAAAAATTCTTTGGAAATTTCATAATGTCCCATTTTTTCAGGATAACCCATTTTATCAGATTGAAATTGTACCACCAGACTACGTAAACTCACACGAGATTTACAGGTGCCTCCGAGAGCCATATCCGGTATCAGACGAAGCCTGCCCATAGGCAAGGATGGATTGCCGAGTTTTTTGAGTTTGCTGATAGATGCGACACATACATAAGTATATGGGTATCGAGAGGCGAAGTGAAGACAAGGCGACATCCGCAGGTTTGAAGGAACTCGGAGATGTTACCATCATACATGGTGAAAGAGATACGTTCCCGTTTAGCTTCAGGGGTAGCGTACCGTCAGATAGCGCGAGAATTAGGTGTCGCGAGGGGGACCGTTCATGCGATAGCGCGCCATCGTTATCGGTGGCGTTTAACCCAAAGGGAACGGGAGGAGTTAGAGAATCCGGAGATTCCTCAGGGGCCGCATCGTCGATGCGAGCGGTGTGGTCAGTTGGTACGACATCCCTGTTTACGCTGTCGTTTGGAGGAGGAGTGTGGTGAATACCATCCAATTCCGATGGTATGGCGGGAGAATCCGTTAGGTTTGGAGCTTCGTAAGGAGCATCAGCGGCGCTACGAGGAGATTCGATCGCGTCGTCATCGGCAGGAGAGCGAGGAGGATTGGGAGTCGCGAATTGACTACCGCTCACCGCATTTGTACCACTAGGACGTGTGTGAAATGGGAAAAATAGGGTGGTGAATCTATCGAGAAATTGGCAATTTCGGATCAATAGACAATTTCTGATCCGTAAATCTAGATGGCGGATGTTCGGGAAAAAATACAAGATAAGCAAGACGAAATGTTCCGGTAAATATTTCGGTAGCGATTTCCGCCGATGAGGAAATGGAGTTGCGAGTGGAGATGATTCGGACCATCGTGATAGATGGAACCGTTGCGAATGGAGTGGAAGAGAAAGGGGAATTGGGGGATGGTGGAGATACGAAATCGAGTTCGCGAGTTACGTTGGGTTCGCGCGAAGGTGTTACGTCCGAATCCGAAGAATTGGCGAACGCATCCTGGGCGTCAGCGTCGATTGTTGTCGGGGATATTGTCGGAGATAGGTTATGCGGATGCGTTGATTGCGCGTGAATTACCGGAAGGTGGTCTCGAGTTAATCGACGGACATTTGCGGGCGGAGACGACTCCGGAGGCGGAGGTTCCGGTATTGGTGGTGGATTTAAGTGAGAGCGAGTCATTGAAGTTGTTAGCGACATTGGATCCGCTTTCGGCGTTAGCTGGTAATGATGACGACTTGTTGAAGTCGTTATCGTCAGAATTATCGTTTGAGGATGTGGAGCTTGAGCGGTATTTGCGGGAGCTGTCTTCGAGTGATTTGGCGGCGGAATCGTCGAAGGAAGCGAAGCCGGATCTTGAGATTCCGGAGAGTTTTCAGGTGGTGGTGGAGTGTTCGAATGAATCGGAACAGCGAGTGTTGTACGAGCGGTTGAATGGCGAAGGATACCACTGTCGTCTTCTTTTATTGTGACGTGTTTTTTGGCCAAATGCGAGTACTTTTGGTCAAGGCGTGAAATCGGTATCCGTTTAATCAAGCTTAGCGTGTACGGTTTGTTCGGATACGATCGGTGTGGATTTCGCCGAATAGACGGTTTAATTTATTCTGGTTGAAATGATGACGATTGGAGTACCTTGGTGAAAACCGATGGGGTAATGAAACATCGCGAAAGGAAACGCACCTTCCAATGGAACAAATATAACATGTTCAAATTTACAGTAAATGTATGTTGTCCAATATACGATTCGTTTCGAGTACGTCAATTGTCGGGGATGTTTGATGTTCCGATTACGTCGCGTTCAGAGCGGAGTTTTGAGGTGGAGATACCGCCATTGGACCGTCCGTGGCGTATCGGTTTGATCGTGGGTCCATCGGGCAGTGGGAAGAGTACACTTGCGAGCCGGCTGTTTTGTAATAATTTGTACACTGAACGATCATGGCCGCGTGATCGAGCGGTGATCGATTGTTTTGGCGATCGTTCGTTACGTGAGGTGACGGCGATACTTACGGCGGTGGGTTTTAGTTCCCCGCCGGGTTGGCTGCGTCCGTATCATGTGTTAAGCGGGGGCGAGCGATTCCGATGCGACCTGGCTTATGCGTTATCGGAGTGGTCGGTCGAGCGTTGTCGGGCAGAAGCGTCACAACAGGTTTCGCCAACAGCCTTTGGTGGTGAACAGTCAACCGTTTTGGGTGATGATTTGGTGAAAATTTCGGAAGGTCGTCCGCGCGATCGAGCGGATGAATTGCCGGTTGATGGAGCGGCTGGGTCGTTAGTGGATGAATCAAGTCGATTGTCAATGGAGGGACGTGGGTCGTTGGTTGGCGAGGGTGATGGAAGTGGTGGATTGGAGGTGGATCGCCATGGTGAACCGTCCAGACATTCATGTTTTTTGGGAGACGGTTTACCGATTGTGGCGTTCGACGAGTTCACGAGTGTGGTGGATCGCAGTGTGGCACAAATAGGTTCGGCTGCGATTTCGAAGGCGATACGAGGCGGTTTAATTCGGAATCGTTTTGTGGCGGTGACGTGTCACTATGATGTGGAGTCGTGGCTAGCGCCGGATTGGACGCTGGACTTATCGGATCGCAAGTTCCACTGGGGGTTGGTTCGGCGACCGCCGATTGAGCTGGAGATCATTCGGTGCGGTCGGGAGGTCTGGCGACTGTTCAAGCCGCATCATTATTTGAGTGGTGAGTTAAATCCGACGGCACACTGTTTTGTGGCGACGTGGCGAGGCGAGCCGGTGAGTTTTTGCGCGACGTTGCCTCAGAGGGGTATTCGAGGTATGCGTCGGATATCGCGTTTAGTAACGTTACCGGACTACCAAGGCATTGGGATTGGCACGTCGTTTTTGAATTGGGTTGCGGATCAATATGTTGGGGAAGGATATCGAGTAGGGATTACGACAGGGCATCATGCGGTGATTTCGCATTGCCGTCGCAATTCGAAGTGGCGATGTTCATCCGTTCGTAAGGTGGGTCGTGGAGCGTCGCAAGGTCGTAGTGTGGTGTCGTTTGAGTACTGTGTTTGCCGATGAGCGTGTGGTAAAAATCCGAAACGGTTTGGGGTGATGGTCGGTCTAAGGCTTACAGATTAATTTACAGTACGGACAGTCGATATGCGATACGGCCCGCGGGAATATTGCTTACGTATGGTGGGGGATATGGTGCAGTTAGTGATGATTTACAGAGGTGATTCCATCGCTTCCTGCCTCGTGTCTGGAGGAAACGGAAAAGATTTCAAGGAGGAAAGATGTCGAATGGCAAGGTGGAGTTATTAGATGAGTCGCGACGTCGCGAGGTGTTGGCGTTTTTGATGTTGGGTAGCAGTCGCAAACAGGCGGCGAAGTATGCGGGTTGTAGTTTAGCGTCGATCCAGCGTACGGAGCGGACGGACTGTGATTTTGCGATGCGGTTGCGCAAGGCGGAATCGCGAGTGGAGGCCGACTGTTTGAAGAGTTTGCATCAAGCGGTAACGCAGGAGCAGCAGTGGCGAGCGGCGACGTGGTTATTGGAGCGGTTGAATCCGGAGATGTTTGGCAAGCGTAATCCGCGTTCGGTGAGTGTACAGGAGTGTACGCAGCTTTTCCTCGCGTTGTCAGAGTTAATTACGCGGCAAGTTCCATCGCGTTATCGGAGTAAGGTATTGAAGGAGTTGGATCGGATGATTAAGGAGTTGGAGACGCCGAATGAGTTGGAGCCATCAAAGGATTTGGGCGAGCGGTCGGAGGAGTGAGAGGATACTTTTCGAGTTTTTTTAGTCATCGGGGTTACTTTATGGAGGAGAACGAGATGGGCGTATCGTGTCGATCCGAGATACTACAGCAATTCCGACATCAGTTGGCGAGGAGTCACGGAGAGGCCCGTCGAGCGGTTCGTGGTGGCGTTAGTTTGTTTTCGTCCGATCGTTCGTTGTCGTTATTATCTTGGGGCGAGCGTTTTTTACCGGAATACTTTCGAGAGCGTCCATCGAAGATGCATCGTTGGATAGATGAACATTTAGATCGTTATGCGAGTCGTCGAGGGATGAAG
>JAQVKF010000262.1 GCA_028694795.1 Thermoguttaceae bacterium
CTGGTACAGGTGCCGGTGCTGGTTGCGCTGGTGCTGGTTGCGCTGGTGCCGGTGCTGGCTCCGCTGGTGCCGGTGCTGGTTCCGCTGGTGCCGGTGCTGGTTCCGCTGGTGCCGGTGCTGGTTCCGGTGCTGGTTGTGCTGCCTTCTCTGCCGCAACCTTCTCAGCTTCCGCCTTCATCGCGGCTTCCGCTTTAGCCTTCGCTTGGATGGCCGCTTCCGCTTCTGCCGCGGCTTTTTCAGCAGCTGCCTTCTCAGCCGCCGCTTTCTCTGCCGCCGCTTTCTCTGCCGCCGCCTTTAATTCTGCAACAGCCTCCACAGCGGTTTTTTCGGCGGTCGCTTGCGTTTGCGTCATCGGTACCGGACGACCACCCAACTGATTCAGCATTTGTTCGATCTGCCGATGAGCCTCTGGTGGAGCCATGACGGAAAGCTCCGTCAGTGCCGTTCCCTGCACGACTTGAAGCGTCGGGATTTGTGCCTGAAGCCCTGGCAAAAGCGACATGAACCGCTTCTTTTGGCCGGGTGTCACATTGTACATAACCAAACGGCTACGACCAAATTCGTCATCCGTTTTATTCAACTCATCAATCGCCTGACGCACAATCTCATGGTCCGCCGCATTGGCCAGCACTTGCAACATCGGTTTGCCCGGTACTTGACCAATCGTCGCACTCGGCGCAAGCGTTGTGAGCGTCGAGACCAACATTGGATTTGAAACCGGATCCACGGGATAGACTCTTAGCTCCTGCTGCGTCGCCTTATCTGATGGGTGCAAAATCTGCTCAATCAACGCCTTGGCCGCCACCATGTCGTCTGGACGCGCACTGACGATCAGGTTCGTCGTCGCCGCATCATACGAAACGGTCGCATTCGGAACATGTTCCGTGAGCGCCGCCGTGATCGTTGAAGGTGTCGTACGACCAATCTTGAACACCTCAAACGTCACCGTCGCCTCGACTCCATCACCGTAACCCAACTCGTCTAAAATACTGGCAATCTGTTTGTGCTCGTCCGCCGTCGCAAAAACCACCAAACGCTTACGGTAGTAATTGAACGCGATTGATGCATTCGGTACCATCGCCTGAAGATTCGAAATGATCGGCGAAGTCACCGAATAATCGGCTGTACCACCCATCGAATACGCCTTGTAAAACGGCGCGGAACCATCTTCCGCCGCAGGAGCTTGCGTCGCCTCAATCGTCGATTTGACCAACTTTTGATCGTCCGGATGCGCCCAAATCAACAGCCGTTTGTTCTTTGTGTCTCGGAACAAACGCACGTTCGGATGGAGCGTCTGAATCATCGCTTCCGTACTCGTCGGATCCGCCGTCTTGAGCGGATAAGCCGCTAGCACAAATTTATCCGCGCCGCTGACTTCCGTCGCTCGCATCTTCTCCAAAATACCCGCCAATACGGTTTGCTGGTCCGGCGTCGCCCAGATGACGACCGTACCTGGGTCCGTCTCCGGCTGAAGCACCGCTCCAGGCATATTCTCCTCCAGCGTCGAGTTGAAAATCGTCGTAAACCGCGTCTTCTGTTCCGGCGTGACCTGATACGCCTTCAACTCCGGATCGCCTGTCGTTGGGAGCGTCGAATTGAACGACTCAATCGTCGTTTTGACCTGTTCCTGATACGCAGGCGGCGCAAGAACACTCAAACGCTTGCCGTAAGTGTCATACGATACCGTAATCTTCGACGGTGCAATCGCTCGAACCGTCGTTACCATCGACGGACCTTGGGAAGCCTGCACCACTGGATAAAATTGCAACACCGGATCGGCGGGGCTGAGTTTGTCCGTCGGTTCCATTTCCTGGACAATCCGCGCAATACCTTTCTGATCTTCCACCGAGGCAATGGCAACCAAATCATCACCATTCACCGCAAATTTGGCTCGCGGAAAAAGCGTCGTCAACATAGATTGAATCGTGGACGGCGTGCCTTTCGTGATCGGATAAACGCTATATTGCCGCTCAGAACTGACTTTGCCCGTCTCCTCACCCGCGTTCAATTTTTCCAAAATCGCCGCAATCTTATCATGATCGACCGGCGTCGCTTCGATCGCGAGCAAACCATTCTGCGAATCTTTGATCGTTTTCAAACCGGGGAACAGCGGTTCGAGCGTCGCCGGAAGCGTCACCATACGGTACGAATCAACATTGTATGTACGCCACTCTTTCGTATACTCTTCCGGGGGATCCACCGCAAGTGTCTCTAAAATGGACTCGATGACCTTGTGGACCGAAGGAACCGCGTGAACCGTCATCTGATGCGTCGTTTCGTTCCACGACGAGGTCGCCGTCGGCGCCATGGTCCGAATCATCGTCTGAATCGTCTGCATATCCCCTTTGTCAATCGTGTAAACATCGAGAATCGGCGATTCCTGCGGCGGTTGCGGCGGTTTAGGACCATTACCTTCGTCAGGGCGTCGTTCCTGCGGAACGGGTACCCCCTTCATGATATTGACCAACAGTTTCACATTCGAGAAAAGATCGGTGATCAGGACCTGACCACTCGACTGCAATGGCTTCGCGGTACCGTAGACACCGATAAACGGTTGGATTTCGTCAAACACCTGCTGCATGGGCCGACGCTCAAGCGGTACCAAAACGGATACGTACTCGTTCGCCGCATAACGCTGCTGATCCAGTTCGCCAGGATTCAACGCCATTAGCTGAATTTGCGGCACAAGCCCCGCGGGAAGCCCTTGCTGCAAATTGACCACCACCAGCATACGATCCCGTCGAACAAGCGTGAATCCCTGATTGAATAAGAAATTGTTCAGTAAATTGATCGCCTCTGTCGCCGTGTATTCCTTCGCGTCGACATAATTAAACGAACCAGAAGGGACCGATTCGATCATGAGCGACAAACCCGCCTGCTTCGCCACCTCTTCCAAAACACTATTCCACGGCTGGAAACGCGCATTGAAACGAATCATCGACTCCGGCGGATTCTTTTTCCAATAGCCCACCTGTTCATCTGTCAAAACATTAAACAACGCGATCTCCGCCTTCGCTCGCACAGATGGACGATCCGACTCACGCGCTCGAACAAGTGCCCCATTCAATTGTTCAATAATCGCCGAAACCCGCTGACGCTGCTCTTCCGTAAGTTTTAACTCTTCCGCCACCTGCGAGTATTTAAGCCGGGTATAGCTGATCGGGTTCCCATTACGATCGACCACGACAACATACTTACGACTGACCGCAGGGTTCGCCGGGGGTACTGGAGCCGCTTCTGCTGGTGCGCCGGGCAAATCCTCCACCGCTGGTGCCGGTGCTGGAGCGGGTGCTGGCGTCGCCTCGGGGGCTGGTGCCGGAGCCGGAACAGGTGCTGGCGTCGCCTCGGGGGCTGGTGCCGGTGCCGGAACAGGCGCTGGCGCCGCCTCGGGGGCTGGTGCCGGAGCTGGAGCGGGTGCTGGTACCGCTTCAGAAGCTGGGGCCGGAACTGGCGCTGGAGCCGCATCTTGCGACCAACCACTAACGGCGAACAGCAAAACCATAGGAATGCTGAGAGTCCAACGGTATTTCATTTTGATCGTGTTCATGTTCTCTCCACGGAAAAATTATCGCAGATGCGAGGTGGGGATGGTTGGCGACCGCGATCCGAGAAGAATCATTCCCGAATATCCCAATGGAAACGATTCTATGGATGTCGCGGCATATGCGTCTCACATATGGCACAACGCCCCGGCAGGAATGTTACCTCGGTAGGGAAAATTCCGTCACTTTTACGTGATACCGGAACCCACTACCGATACTGACACAACACATCGCGCCCTCTATTGTAATCAGTCGGACGGATGGGTAAACCTTTTTCACCTAATTGGCTAAATAATGTTTTACCATTTTGATCATTCCATTCATTTTATCACACTTATCCGGTAAGATGCAACTATCCCCCCATTTTATTATTTTCGTTAAATTTTAGGCAGTATGAACCAGAGGAGGCGTGTTCGAGGAGTTCTCCATCATTGGCCGCCACATGTGCTGCTCGATCACACGGTACTTGGCATTTCGGTGTCTCCGGAATACTACGGTGTTTTCACTGAAAAATCACCACCATCGCGCGAAAGTTCGAGAGTTCGCTCGCCACTGCGATTTCCGCCATTTCCGTCATCATCCACATTCTTGCCGCATGTTGGCTGATTCGAATAGACGATGACGATAAGAAATAGTGACACGTTAGGAATAAGGTCTGCCGTTTTTTCCATTTTACGGTAGAATAG
>JAQVKF010000063.1 GCA_028694795.1 Thermoguttaceae bacterium
GGCTTGCTGTCCGGCACCCGCGTTACCGAATCGCAAAATCTTTTGACCGAAGGCCGAGAGTACCGGTTTGATGCGTTCAAACGCGGTGGAATCTCCACCGACGAAGATAGACAATGTTCCGCGAATCGCACCAATTTCCGCACCTGTGACCGGGGCGTCGAGTCCGTCGGCACCCAGTTTTCGGGCCGTTTCAGCCAATCGTTTGGCGAGTTCAGGCCGGCTGGTCGTCAGATCGCAAATGATAGAATTTGGGCGTAAGGTGGAAAAAACGCCATTTTCGCCGAAATAAATCGACTCGACATCCGATGGCATTCCGACAATCGAACAGACGATTTCGCTGGTGGCGGCAATCTCCGCGGGTGAATCGCACCATGCGGCTCCTGAAGCCAACAGCGTTTCCGCACGGCTGCGTGTGCGGTTGTAGATGGCGACCGGAACCCCCTGACGCAGAAGGTGTTCGACCATCGGATGTCCCATGACTCCGGTACCGATCCAACCGATCTGTGGATGCGTCGTAGATGGAGACAGAATGGAAGAAGATAGGGTGGAAGTGCACATGGGGTACCTCTGCGGGCTTGGGTGAGTGTGTCATAGGACGTATTGTAATGGGGAGGAAACGGATAATATTTCGCCACCAAAATCGTACAGTGAAAACCGCGCCCCCAAAACAAGTATACAAATTCGAACGGAATCCGTACAGATGAAGAATTCCACTTCCTCCGACTGCATTGGGACGGTTTTCAATATTCAGCGATATTCGATTCACGATGGTCCGGGGATTCGAACGACCGTTTTTTTGAAGGGATGTCCGCTACGTTGCGCGTGGTGCCATAATCCCGAAAGTCAGTCCACGCGTCCGGAACTCGGATTTACCGCGAAACATTGCGTCGGTTGTGGATTATGTCGGACGGTTTGTACAGATGCTTCCTGTATCGCTTGCGGAAAGTGCGCGGAAATTTGTCCGACGATGGCACGTCGTCTCGCCGGTTATTCGATCACGCCTGCTGAACTTTTCTCGAAAATATCCAAAGATCACCTATTTTTCGATCGCTCGAATGGTGGGGTGACTTTTTCCGGCGGCGAACCGCTTATGCAGCCCGAATTTACCAAGGAAATGCTGCGACGCTGCCGTCAGAACGATTTTCACGCCGCGGTGGACAGCTGTGGTTACGCCGCAGAATCGGTGGCAATGTCGGTGCTCGGCCTGGCGGATCTCGTGTTGTACGACTTGAAATCGGTAGATGACACACGACATCGAGATGGAACGGGCGTTTCCTGTGAACCGATTTTACGCAATTTCAGACGACTGCTCGCCTTAGCAGCGGAACGCGGCACCCCAAAAATCTGGGTGCGAATCCCTGTCATTCCCACGTTTAATGCGGATTCGGAATCGCTCATCGCCATCGCCGCGTGGATTGAGCGGGCGCTCGAACAGCTTTCACCTTCGTTGCAAAACTCGGCTAGAAGCCAATTAGAGCGAGTTTCATTACTGCCATATCATACGATTGGATTGGATAAACGCACCCGCTACCCCAATCGGCAAATCGATATCCCTAATTCTACTATACACACATTCACAGCAACGGATCACTCCGCGGCCGTATCTCATCTGAGGGCGTCGTCCCATGCCCCCTTGGCGTCTCATGCCGAGTTATCCCTTACGCTGTCCGCCGACACGCTTTCGCCCACAGCCGAACAGATGCGTGCATGGTGCGAGATTTTTGAGATTCGCGGCTGGAATACGACGCTGGGCGGGTAACCACGCCATCATACCGCGCCAGATGGTGGATAAATCGTTTGACGTCGCAATGTCACAGTTATCACCGTCTGACGTTGTCCAGTGTCACCGTCGCCAATGGTCTAAATTTGTTCGCGGAACGTGATCCAGCTGATCCACGCGGTCATGCCAGCCCCGACCAAAAACAGCAAATCGTAAACAATTCCCGCGTTGAATAATACGCCGCTCGCGGCATCCAGACCGAACAGTAACACGAGCAAACCTGAAAGCGCAAGTCCCACGATACAAAGGATTTTAGGCATTCTCAACACTCCTGCGATAAACGGATCCTGCGATAAACTGATAAATAACGGCCATACCGATCGAAATGTGAGCTATCGGCGTCTTCAAAATCGGTGTCCTCAACACAGGGACACTCACCGAAAGGCACACATGGTCATCAGACCGACCACCGTCGTCAGACCACACGCCACCCCGATACCGGAACGTATCGGAAAACTTGCAGCTTTCGTGAGGCCGTACCCCGAACGCCCTCGCCGCCCATTATAATCGACCCGGACCGTTCCTATCAACGGATTTTATCGATTTTTTCAGAATTCCTAGACGAATTCGGCTCACACATGTCGTAAAATCTGAAAAAAAGATATTTTTCTCGAAGTTCACTCGAAAATGGACTACAATAAGAGCCATGGATAGGGCCTAGTTCAAATGGCGGATGGAGCCACTTACGATGAACTTACGGTCCGCTAAGGTCATTCGGACCAACCCAGACATGGGTTGCAATGGTACTATATCGCAATCAAATCAAACTATAGATTTGAAGGATCGAACGCTATGAGACATTCCGATCAGGAAGTACAACAACGTTGGGGAGCTGCGACGCGATGGGCTTGCGCGGCGGGGCGACTCACGCTGGAGTATTTTCATCGACGTGATTTAATCGTGGACAGCAAAGCCGACTCGACTCCGGTCACCGCGGCAGATCGTGCGGTGGAACAATTTTTACGCAAAGAAATTATGACGGCGTTTCCTGAAGACGCAATTCTCGGCGAGGAATTCGGCTCACAAGTGGGCCATAGTGGATGGCGATGGATTCTCGACCCCATTGATGGGACTAAATCGTTCATTCACGGCGTCCCGCTTTATGGAACGCTCGTAGGGGTCGGACGTTGCGATCCCAACGATACAACTGGACACAGTTACGAACCGATCATCGGCGTGGCGGTCATTCCGGCGTCAATGCCCGGCGGCGAATGCGTGACAGCGGCCAACGGCGCGGGCGCCTGGTATTTGTGCGGAGACGCGGAACCGGTGGCGGCGCATGTTTCGAAGGTCCATCGACTGGCCGAAGCCTGCTTTTCGACTAGTGAGGCGAAATTTTTCTCGCTCACGGGCCATCGTGAAACGTACCACCGGATTGAGGAATCTGTCCGATTGGTGATGACTTGGGGCGACGCTTTTGGCTATGTCCAGGTGGCGCTGGGACGCGAAGAGATTATGGCGGACGCCGAGCTGAGCGTCTGGGACGCCGCCGCCGTCTTGCCGATCATTGTCGAAGCGGGTGGACGATTCACCGATTGGCAAGGGAACGTTCGGATTGATTCCGGAACCGCCGTCGCTACGAACGGACTCCTGCACGACGAATTTCTCAAAATGTTGACGGTCGTTCATCATTCGTGATTTCCTCCGGCAATCTTGGTGTACAAAAGGGGACTTGGCAAGGGGTAAAAACAACGGGAGAATATTATGCTGCATTTTTTACGCATTTGTTTTTTGTGCGGATGTTTATTACCGATGACGATTGGTGATATCGTGGGCTTGGCTCAGGAACGGTTGCCATGCGCATTGGAACTTTCGCGAGGTATACTACAACCTTCGCAAAGTGAATTGTCCCCATTTGTCGTATCGCCGGATGGTAACGACGCAAACTGCGGCCTGATGCAGACTCGAACGGGACTTGATCAGGCAACCGTCGGACCTCTCGGTCCTTGCAGAACGCTTACCGGGGTTCGAGACGCGATTCGAAGATTCCGAACACAGCGTGACGATCGGGGAAATGGTCGCTTAAACCATGAAACGGTTTGGATTGAACCGGGTACATATTGGATGGAAGAACCGCTCGTTCTGGAACCACAGGACAGCCAAATTCTTTTCTATGCCCATAAGAACGCCACTTTTACACGTGGTCATTTGATTACGGGGTTGACGGAAGAAAAAACGGCGGACGGTGGACGTGTTTGGCGAGTTTCGGTAAAAAATCCTCTCGATGAGACAAAGCCATGGCATTTTGAACAGTTGTATGTCAATGGTTTGCGAGCGGTTCCGGCTCAATCGCCCAACGAATTTTACCATTATGTCGCTGAAACGGTCGATGCGATGACCGATCCGACGACGGGTGAAACGCTCGACACCAGCCGCCGTGCGTTCCGGCCTCGCGAGGAAGATGTCGCCATGTTCGAATCGGTTCCACATGATCAGTGGAAAAATGTGCAGATAAAATTTTTCCATTCGTGGGAAACGTCGTTGCATCGGCTCGAATCGTATGACGCGGCGACGCAAACCGTCACGTTGGCGGGCAGCGGAGCGAATTGGTCACTGTCCTATTGGGGAGCAAATCTACGGTATCAGCTCCAATATCTCGAATCGGCTCTCGATCAGCCTGGTGAATTTTATCTAAATGACGCTGGAATACTGTCGTATATTCCACGTGAAGACGAGAAAATCGAAACCTCGGTAGTGTACGTGCCAACACCGATCGCGTCGAACGAACAATCGGGATTCATTCGTATTGAGGGGGATCCAGATCATGGTCAATATGTGGAAAATGTCCAGTGGATAGGGTTAAGTTGGACGGTCGATCCATTCATTTTGCCAGCGGGCGGTCAGGCAAGTGGACAAGCGGCGGTCGCGTCGCCCACGTCGGTGATTGTGCGAGGTGGAAAAAAGATTGTCTTTCAGTGGTGTGAAATCGCACACACGGGTGGTTACGGTATTTGGTTCGGACCCGGATGCAGCGACTGCGAAGTGCAATATTGCTGGATTCACGATACCGGTGCCGGGGCGGTGAAGATTGGCAGTACCGACGTGGCCGACACGACCGCGGAACGATTGACACGGCGGATTGTGGTGCGCGATAACGTGCTGAACCATGGTGGACTGATAGATGCGGGTTGTATCGGCGTATGGATCGGTCACAGCCCGGACAACGTGGTGGAACACAACGATATTTTCGATTATTACTATACGGGTGTTTCAGTTGGCTGGGTCTGGGGATACGCCGAGAGTGCCGCGGTGAATAACCAAATTCTGAATAACCATATCCGCCATCTTGGTCAGGGCGTTTTGTCCGATATGGGCGGCGTTTATACGCTGGGACCGTCGGCAGGAACCGTGATCAGCGGAAATCATATCCATGATGTTTATTCGTACAATCGTTACGGTCGTGGTGGTTGGGGGCTATATAACGACGAAGGTTCAACAGGCATTCTGTTGGAAAACAATCTCGTGTACCGCGTCTCAACGGGTGGATATCACCAGCATTACGGACGTGAAAATACCGTTCGTAACAATATTTTCGCCTTGAGTGACGATGGACAGATTCAGCGTTCGCGTGTCGAAGACCATCTTTCGTTTACGTTCGATCATAATATCGTGTATTGGAATCAGAGTGAATTATTCGGAGGTAACTGGAACGACGATCAGGTCGTGTTGACACGTAATATCTATTGGAATCCGGAAAACGCCGCTCCGCAGTTCGCGGGTAAAACGTGGGAAGAGTGGCAAAAATCCGGGAAAGACGCAGGCTCAATCGTTGCGGATCCCCACTTTACCGATCCGATGAAAGGTGATTTTTCGTTCACGGATGAACAAACGATTCGCCGAACGGGATTTGTGCCATTCGATGTTTTACAAGCGGGTGCGCGCAATCCGAAATGGGAAAAAATATCGACGACTGCCGGTTGGTTTACACAGGAAATGGGTGAGCGGTTTGGACGTTGGCGTGAGGCGGCGGCGATTGAATCGACGGCCGCGTGTAAAAAATCACACTCTCGCGATTTTTTTGCTCCTGATCCGCCACCTCCCGCACCGTTGTCGATAGACGATGATCTTGAATCGCCACGGACTACGCCGTTGCCCAAGGCCAACGTTTCGACCGATCACCGAGCGGATTCAGTGAAGCTCATGACCGATACGGACCAGCCGGCAAATCATTTCGTTCGGATGACCGATGGTGACGATCTTCAATTCGGATTCAATCCGCATTTCTACTGGACGCCTGGCCACTCATCGGGCACGACCGTTTGCGAGTTCGATTTTCGGATTTCCGCCGGGGCGTTACTCCATCATGAGTGGCGAGATTCGTCGCAGCCATACCGCGTCGGCCCATCATTCCGCACGAATGTCGACGGTTCACTCACGGTCGGCGGCTCGAAAATTTGCGACATTCCCGCCAATACTTGGATTCATGCGCGGGTCGAATGTACGCTCGGCGAAAAAGTGGGAACGTGGTCGTTATGTTTGACCCAACGCGATGGCGGGGCTGTTTTGGGCCAGGCGACGGGGTTAGGACTTGGAGCGGGATGGAACGAATTGAAGTGGCTCGGTTTTTGCAGCCTCGGGACCACGACGACAACGATTGACCTCGACCATTTCGTTTTACGCAATCAGCCGTAGTCCGGCTAAAATCGGAATGGGTACCCAATGATATCAGATTGAATGGAGATTTACCATGCCATGGTTTATAGAAACGGGAACGATTGATCGGAATCAGATGTTGGTTTTAGTGCGTCGCGCGGCGGACGAAGCGTGTCGTCACATTGCCAAATCGCCCGAACGAGTCCTGCTTTTGCCCCCAGATATTACGCGAGCACATAGTGGAGCGGGATGGATTACAGAGGAGTTTTACCGCATTTTTACCGCGATGGGAGCGAAATGCCATCTCATTCCTACACTCGGACAGCATGTGCCGCATACGCCTGAGCAGAATCGCTGGATGTTCGGCTGTGTGCCGGAAGAGCGGATTCATGCGCACGATTGGCGAAATGGAGTGAAGCAGATTGGTTCCGTACCAGCGGCGTTTGTGAAGGAAATATCCAATGGAAAAGCCGACTGGGAAATCCCTGTCGTACTGAACCAAATGCTTTTGGAGGGCGATTGGGACCTTGTGATCAATGTTGGACATATTGTACCTCACGAGGTGTTGGGGTTCGCGAATCACAATAAGAATTATTTCATCGGATTGGGCGGCAAGGCGATGATCTGCGCGTCGCATATGATGGCGGCGTGTTGCGGTATCGAGAACAATCTCGGTTGTCTTGTGACGCCGTTGCGACGCTGTTATAACCGTGCGGAATTGGAATATCTCGGGACGCTTCCCGATTTTTATTTCGAGGTCGTCATGGCTTACGATTCCGCCGGGGTTTTGCAGCATACTGGGGTTTACGTCGGTGATGATGCCGAAACATATATGGAAGCGGCTCGTGCGTCACGTAAACAAAATGTCACAATCGTTCCGCCGCTGAAAAAAGTCGTCGCCGTCATGCAGGGAGACGAATTTTACAGCACGTGGGTGGCTAATAAAGCGATTTATCGAACGCGAAAGGCGATGGCCGATGGTGGCGAGTTGCTGATTATCGCACCCGGACTAAAACGGTTTGGCGAACAGCCCGATGTGGACGCACTGATCCGAAAATATGGCTATTCAGGGACCGAAAACGTGATGAGATTGTGGAAAACGGAACCCGTGCTGCAAGATTTGACGCACGGTACGGCGCACCTGATTCACGGTTCTTCCGAAGGTCGGTTCCGCATCACCTACGCGCCAGGCGGTATCTCGAAGGCGGAAATGGAATCTGTTTGTTTCGGTTATGCCGATCTTGCGGAGTGCTTAAAACGGTACGATCCGTCTAAAATGCGGAACGGTTTTAATACGATGCCAGATGGTGAAGAAGTGTATTATATCAGTACGCCGAGTGCTGGTCTTTGGACGACGGCTGAAAAACTGAACCGCTCGTGATCTGTTCGGAGTACGTTGGTGAGGGGCATAGAGCGAATTTTTCGTGACGATTGTCCCTCTTTTACCACAGAGGGGAACAGAAAATTGCTCCTATTGGACGTTTCTTATGCGACAGATGCAAGGTTGTATTTGGAAGGGAATCACCGGCCTCGAAAGCTTCTGTCCATAGGATGTGTGTGGGAAAGGGACAACGAGTCGAAGTAATGTCAGTGTCGTCTGATGCAAATGTCGCGGAATCGAATGGAAACGACTTTTCCAGAGACATGCAAGCTGTTCTTGGAAAAGTCTTCATTTGCTATTTGGATGATTTGATATTAAAATCAAATACATTCTTAGCGCCTTCTTTCACGGTGATTTTCTTATCCGAGTTTGTATTAAATTCTTGCGGAATCATTTCTTTGTATATCGCTTCTTGCCCCATACCGGTTGTCGTCGTTTTTCCAGTATCTTTTTTGGAAGAAATACGCACGAGATATTCGCCAGGAGCAAGACCTTTACCAAGATCAATGGAGTATTTTCCATCGACAATCGGGGCTCCCGAACGTGTGCGTTCCGCCTGTTTACCACAGGGCTCGAACTGGATAGTTCCATCGGTTACGGGAGTACCGTCTAACGTAATCGAGCCAGTAACATCCTTACGTCCTTGACTATCCTCACCGCAACCCGGTAACGACAGCAATAATATTCCCATTAAAAATAACGAGGCCGACCCTTTCAACAGATTCATAAAAACTCCTCAATTAAGCGGAATGAACATCACGACATCATCGTAACACCGGATGGAATTACAGGTTATATGTCTCGCCATTTTGTGTTGTACTAGCGGCACGCCACGTGTCAATATTGATCGAATCACTGATGAAACGTACCGAAGCATCGAGCATGGCTGCGTTGACACCACCTGAATGATTACTACGAGCGGCCATCACAACACCTTTACCATTTCCGCCTGGAACGGCCATATAACCCGACAGCGGAGCCTGTTTCGGATCATGCGACGTTTGGCGAAAACTGTCGTGGAAGTAGTCTGGTTCCGGTGAGTTTGGTGCTAAATAAGTCGAAAATTGACTGCTCGTACTATACCAAAGAAGACCACGAAGATCGTTTATGCCACTCCCTGTGTAATATCCTTGGACGGTTTCCGAGGCTGCAATCGTATTGGACGTACCGTCTTTGGCTGCGGCCAATTTAACACTCACACAGAATCGCTGTGGGTCAGCATCGGCTCGCATATTGAATGCGGCGCCGCGGTTGCACATGGGGGTACCATCCGAGTACTTGTCCGTGGTCGCAATCTGATAAATCCAACCTGCCGCACCACCATCTTGCCAGTCGCACATATAAACACCGGTATTACCGGTACAAACGACATAGTTATGATGGGCGTGGGCTTGGAATGTACTGACACGTTCTTCATCTGATGGACAGGTGTAAGATGGAATGCGTTTGCCGGAAAGTAGTTTTTGGTTATTGCCGCTGTTAAAAGGTGTTGAGGCACCCCACGTATACTGATCATAAAGTGCTTTTTGCTCAATATACGGAAATATGGCAATAGCCCATGTACCGTGTTGTGCGTCGATACCACCCGGTGGCAGTGTATCTTTGTTACTTCCCGCATAGGTTTGAAAAGCGATGGAAACTTGACGCAGTTGATTCGTACACTGTGTCCGACGTGCCGCCTCACGTGCCGCCTATACCGCAGGAAGCAGTAACGCAATTAAGATGCCGATGATCGCAATCACGACCAATAGCTCGACCAACGTAAACCCAAAGATTCGCTGAGTCGATCTGCGTTTAGTGATAATAGAACGCATAATCCTCCTCCTGTATGGACTTATTCCATACTCATGTAGTAAAAAAGATGGATACCGTACCTTGACATATGTTCCGTCCAATTTAAAATTTGGAAATATTCCGGCGCGAAATAGCTGTGACCAAGTTCCAATCGGTCACGTTTGCAAGAGACTCTGTAAAATGAATTCCACAAAATTCGTGGACAATCAAACACCGATCAAAAAATAGGTGTGACATCATTTCGAACGAGACAAAAACAGAATCATCCCCCCGCTGGATTGTAGTATCTCAAAACATGAAAAGCAATAGAGAAATATAATAAATATCCTTTCGACTCATTATTTCTGGTTTTTTTTGATCAGTGTCTGTACGTTTACCATGTTTCTACGTATCTGGCATGAAATAATTTAATATGCTTCATTTACCAGACTCGCAGTCCGCGAGGGCTAAGCAGAACGGGAATACTCTGAGACTTGGGCACTTCTTTGGCAATCGCGCGGAGCATTTCCCGTTTCTGAGCCGCGACAGGCCCGCACAGTAGCGTGACCGAGCCGCCTTCACCACCCGCTCCGTTCACCTTCCAGCCTGTTGCTCCATACGCTTTGGCCACCTCGATTACACGTTGGTGATATGGACCGATCAACGCGGCGTGTAGTTCGCGTTGAGCTTCGGTGTTACGAATCATCGCATCGGCCAACGCTGTAAAATTCCCCGAAAGTAAGGCGTCTCGAGCTAGTTCAGGCGTTCGACGCAGAGGTGAGAGCCGTGGCGCATCGGGGCCTTCGCCCTCTAACTGGTGAATCACCTGTTCGTGCACTTTCGATGAATTGTGCGAGTGACCGACATAAACCAACGCCAACCGACGCTCCAGTTCCCATTGTGTCGCCTCCGGTAATTCCAGGGGAGTGACTCGGACTTCGGGATATTGCGTGATCTCGATGAAATTGATTCCACCATATGCCGAGGCTAGCTGATCCTGCACGCCGCACTGTTGGTGCAGGAGGTCGGTTTCGATCAGGTGTGCCGCGCGAGAAATTTCACGCGGCGTAAATTTTCCGGGGGTCAAACAGTCCAACGCGCCCAGTAAAGCCACACTCACCGCCGCGCTCGTGCCTGTCGAACAACCGACCGGAATCTCGCTGAAAAGATCAATCTCCAACGCATATTCTTTCGGCGTTTTCATGTAATCCAACGCCGCCTCCAGCAGCGGATGCCGATCATAGTCGGACGTAATCTCGTCCAATGCGTAACGTTCGCCAAAATTTTCCGCGTAAATCGTCGCCGCAGGACGCTCTCCACGTGGATATACTCGCATTTGTACCTCCGCACATGGGGCGACCGCCACGCTGAGTACCTGTCCATGTTCCGCGAACCACGTATCGGTCCAACCGCCAAAATCCGCCACTCGAACGGGCGCGATGCTTGAGATAATGCGTAGAGGATTTTCTGTGGCACTGGACATAAATAGCTCCATGAGTCAATGGCGGGATGATGGATTGGTGGGTGTGCAAAGGTTTCATACATGGAGTGTTTCCAGATACGAAAACAGATAGTGTAGAGTATACGGAATCCGTGAAAATTCTTCAATGCACAATTTTTTGTACTTGTTTTTTGCGCACATTGGACATGGATCGCGGCGAAAATCGAAGAAATTTCATTTTTTCTCCGGTCTTGGGGTATCGTGTTCTATGGTAGCCTCGATAGATACTTTATACTGGTTCTGTGGAGGTCGGATTCATTGGTATCACGGGCACCCTGTCAAGGAGTCAATGATGGGAACACGAGAACTTCCAAATCTGCATCGGAGCTGGTTGCTGAATGAGATCGCCTTTTGGAAAGAACAAGGCGTATTGTCCGAAGGACAAGATTTGCGGTTGCTCACCCTGTATGATGAATACGCTGTTCAAGGCATGCCGTCACGAAACCTGGCCGGATGGATGTTAAGCGCCATCGCTTCGCTGCTTGTCATCGTCATCGCCTATATTCTGTTTTTCTCATTTCATGATCAAATGTCAATTGCCACTCAAACCTTTTGGGTCGCCGGTTTTTTGATCATTCTAGGGTGTGGGGGAATCGTCCTGCGGTTCATCGGACGATATGGACGTTTTGTTTCGTCGGATCTCCTATTAACTGCGACGTGCGCGAGTTTTTGGATCGCAATGCCCGTGTTGCTATCGGCGATAAGTCCCCATGGAATGCCGAATATTTCGCTCAGTTTTTCTTGGTGGTGGTATCCGATGAGTGCCGTGTTATTCGCCCTGTGTAGCCGCGTCACTGCGACGCCGCTTCTGTTATCCGTCGCACTCGCCGGATGGATGGTTTTTGCCGCTTCTTGGCCCGGCCATATGCCTGTCGGCAAACCCATGCCGGGCCTCTTTTGGACCACACCAGTCTGTATTCTCTTGCTCTTCTACTGGGCGTGGCGACGACGTTCCCCGTTCATTCTCGGTGTGGTCATTTTACTCACACTCGAAATGTGCCTTTGGTGTCTGGTTCGGTACAACGAGTTTCGACCTGAGACGCTTCGTGTATCATTGGCTATCATGAGCAGTGCTCTACTATTGGGGATTTACGGGATATTTTCCACTCTGGGATCAAAACGGCAGTATTTCTTTTCACTGTTTGTGATCGGTATTACTATCGCGGGCATCTCGCTCATTTGGGCTGGAAGTGAAGCGGCGGCACAGCTTTTACGTCAAGAGACGGATGACGTCCAGCTCATGAATACGGGACTGATCATCTGGATCGTCGCGTTTTCTATCGTCGTACTATGCGTGGCCATGTCCAAAGGTCTATTTATTCTGTGGAATCGCTCGAAACGCCCAGACTTGACAACAGACGCGGAAAACGCAACCGTTCAGTCTTCCCTACCGCCTGCCGTCTTCATTCGATGGGGAAATCCCATCATACTGTTGATCACGTGCTGTTTGACGTTTCCACAAACCAATCCGTTTCGGCTGTGGTTAGGCATGGAAACGGTTTCTATTGCATCTATGGTGGTGATCAATATCGGCACGCTCCTCGTCGTTGTCACCTGTGTGGGATACAGCTTCTACGCGGGACGTATGGAGTACTTTGTCGCGGGAACACTTCTCTTTGTGATCTGGATCATCGTTCGATACGTGGAATATTTCTCCATTTTGCAAGAACGCTACGGCGTATGGGGTTCGGTCGTATTTCTGCTCTGTTGTGCCCTGTTTGTCTTGATACTTCGCTTCGTCTGGAAATCGCGTCCGCCACTCGCGACGCGACGCGATTCCACCGCACTCGCCATGGACGAAATCCACGCCGAATCCACGGAATCTTCGGATACGATGAGAATAGAGAAAGAATCGGTCCCGAATCGCTTCATTTTTTCGCCACCTCTGACGCTAAGCGGTCTGATTAATCAATTTGAGTATTGCGAGGCTCCAGACAAACGCTTCCGATGGCTCTGTCTGATCGCGATGTCGTGCGGCTTATTGCTGCAAATCGTCTTACTATTTCTGCTCGTCACTACGTTCGGCGACGTGCCATGGAAAGAATCCATTCCGAGCGTCCTCACATCATGGATTCGACCATAACATGATATCACGAAGGTTAATATGGCCATGAAGACGTAGCCAAGGTGGTATTCATACATAAACAAAGCTCCGCGGAATCTACGGAGCTTACTCAAACCAGTGAAGTAAACCAATGCCAAACGATATGGACCAACACCAAACGTTTCGCTCGTTACTTTTTGAACGATTCTTCAACCGCGACCGCACAGGCGACCGACGCGCCAACCATCGGGTTGTTGCCCATTCCGATTAAGCCCATCATTTCGACGTGCGCCGGAACGGACGATGAACCCGCGAACTGAGCGTCCGAGTGCATACGACCCATCGTGTCGGTCATACCATACGACGCCGGACCCGCCGCCATGTTATCCGGGTGCAACGTGCGGCCCGTACCACCACCACTGGCCACGGAGAAGTATTTCTTCCCATTATCGACCGACCATTTCTTGTACGTACCAGCGACCGGGTGCTGGAAACGCGTCGGATTCGTCGAGTTGCCGGTGATCGAAACGTCCACACCCTCTTCACGCATGATCGCTACGCCTTCGCTCACATCGTCGCAACCAAAGCAACGCACTGCGGCACGTTCGCCGTTCGAATACGCCTTTTCCTTGACGATCTTCAATACGCCCGTCTTGTAATCGTACTGCGTCTGAACGTAAGTGAAACCGTTGATACGACTAATGATCATTGCCGCGTCTTTACCCAAACCGTTCAAAATGACGCGAAGCGGGCTTTTACGCACTTTATTCGCTGTCCGCGCGATACCAATCGCTCCTTCAGCCGCCGCAAACGACTCGTGACCGGCCAAGAAGCAGAAACATTTCGTCTCTTCTCGCAACAGCATCGCCGCCAAATTACCGTGACCCAGTCCGACCTGACGCTGATCCGCGACCGAACCCGGAATACAAAACGCTTGCAGACCTTCACCGATTGCTTCCGCCGCGTCCGCCGCGCGTTTGCAATCCTTTTTCAACGCAATCGCACAACCCAGCGTATACGCCCAAACCGCGTTCTCAAACGCAATCTGCTGAATGCCTCGCACAATCGCGCCCGCATCCACTCCACGCTCCGCACAAAACGCCGCAACCGCGTCCAGGTCGGCAAAACCATACTTCGCCAAGACTTTTTCAATCTGAGCAATACGACGACCGTAACTTTCAAACTGTACCATGAGTTTACCCGTTATATTCGATTGATTTGTGTTATTGGTCATGGATGACGGAACCGCGAGTTGCTCGCCAACTTTTGGGGGCTAACCCTTCGGAGGCCAACCTTTAGGACCTCTGTCTCCGCATCCACGCTTCAAGGAAGCCTCTAATCGCTCGACATGTCGCCATGTCAAACGAACATGAACGATGGAATCTACTCTTTACGCGGATCAATCACTTTCGCCGCTTCCGCGAAACGACCATACGTACCAATATTCTTCTCGTACGCCTCTTGGGCCGGCGTGCCCTTCTTGATCGCTTCCATCATTTTGCCAAGATTCACAAACTGGTAACCGATCACTTCGCCATCTGTATCCAGACCGATCTTCAGCACATAACCTTCCGCCATCTCAAGATAACGAACCCCCTTCACCTTGGTCGAATACATCGTACCAATCTGTGAACGAAGGCCCTTACCAAGGTCTTCCAAACCCGCTCCAACCGGTAAACCCTCTTCCGAGAACGCCGATTGCGTACGACCGTAAACAATCTGCAGGAAGAGTTCACGCATTGCGGTGTTGATCGCGTCGCACACAAGGTCCGTGTTCAACGCTTCCAAAAGCGTTTTGCCAGGAAGAATCTCAGACGCCATCGCCGCACTGTGCGTCATGCCCGAACAACCAAGCGTTTCCACAAGGGCTTCTTCGATGATTCCATTTTTGACGTTAAGCGTCAATTTGCAGGCACCCTGTTGCGGCGCACACCAACCAACTCCGTGCGTGAAACCGGACACATCGCCGACCTCTTTGACCTTAACCCACTCGCCTTCTTCCGGAATCGGTGCCGGACCATGTTTCGGGCCCTTGGCAACACACGTCATCAGTTCGACTTCATGAGAAAACTGAACCATCTGAAATCTCCCATATTTTCTAAAACTTTTTACTACCCTCTCAGCCCGTCGGACGGTCGGGGCCGCAAGGTACGGCTACCATACTCTTCTGGTCCTGTTTACGGGCCGTCGAGCTGGTGTGTTCACTCTTTTGCTGCTTACCATGGCAATTCAATGGCCGTACAGTCTAACGCCACTTGATCTAACAGCGCCGTCTACAATCAAACAATGCTGTATGATCCAACAATTAGGATATAGCAATACAACCTGGAACCTAACACTTTACGTCACGAAGACCGAAAAACCATCGCACACCTATTGCCCGTCATTATAACATTTTTAAGAATCTTCAAAAGAGTATTTGGCAGTGAAATAAGATGGCGGCTGGAAAAAACAGTAAAATCGGCATTTTTGGAGGTTTTTTTATTCGAAACTTCAGATACAATTGTCGATAATACCCATGTGGATTGTCCGGAATATTACATCTATGCGAATTATTCGGAGTGTATCGGTGTGAAAGACGCAGCGGAATACCATGATTTCAACGCGGCTCCATTGGCAGGAGGGCGTTTCCGAGTCGATAATCGAAAGCACCTCGTCCTGACGAGCGTGTTGTGGATTCTGTTGTTTTCGAGCACTGGAATATCCGCCGTCTCGCCATCGCTGGCTTCGGCGCAATGGGCGAAGAATATGTTTACGGAGACCTCGCACGATTTCGGAACGGTGACGCGGAACTCGAAGACGGAGTATCGTTTTCGTTTCCAAAATCTTTACAAAGAAGATGTTCACGTTCGTTCGGTGCGAACCAGTTGTGGATGTACGCAGGCGATTGCCACGACGCCGTCGCTCAAAATGTATGAAACTGGGGAAATCGTCGCCACGGTTAACACGGTCCGATATTCGGGGATGCGAAGTGTGACGATCACCGTGCAGTTTGATCGACCGTATATGGCGGAGGTCCAGTTACAGATTTACGCGAACATTCGAGATGATATCCAATTTGTTCCGAATGAGTTGGATTTTGGCTCTATTTTGCCTGGTACGAGTGCGAAGAAAACAGTGAAAGTGCGGCGTGTAGGCGGTGCGGCGTGGAAGATTTCGAGCCTCAAAAGCACTTCGTCGTATATCACCGCGGAACTATTTAATCGCGCTGGCAAAAACAGCCGAACACCGGACTACGAGGTGGATGTTTCGCTCGGCGATCAAATGCCGCCAGGGCGGTTCCGCGAACAGATATTGCTTTCCACGAGTGGGGCTTCAGATACCCAGAAACTATCGTTTATTGTGCAAGGCGAGATCATTCAGCCATTGTCGCTCAGTCCGGGAACTCTCTTTTTCGGACAGTTGCACCCTGGCGAAAAATTGACGAAAAATCTTTCTCTTTATGGAGATAAACCGTTTAGTGTGATCGCGGCGGATGTGAAAGAGATGGGCGATTGTTCGGTGCAGTTCCGGGCGAGACCGGGTGAGGCGATGAATCACCTCATCGCGGTGGAAATTCAGGCCGGTCAGCAGGCGGGCACATATGAGGGAACGGTGCGCATTCAGACGAGTGTGGGCGATAAAGAGATTGTGACCTGTCGATGTCGTTTGGAAGTGGTCGCCGCGGGCGGGGCCGCAGGTACGGAGTCAACCGGGGCCGGAACAACTGAGCCCAACGTGACAGGTGGGAAGGCCAATGCCTCGCCGGTCGCTTCGGACGAAGACTCGCCAACCCCGGCGTTCGAGATTTTACCCGAATGAATCGTTCAACGTTTCTTCGTCGATGAGCTTCCGGCGGAAATCGGCCCCACAAGATTAGGGCGGCGATGGATGCGTCGCCTATGTTTTTAGGGGAGCGTGTTCACCTTTTCTTGCGACAGATGGTCGTTTATGGGATGCGGTTTGCCGCCGTGAAGCGTAGTGAATATTCGGTGGTTTGGGCATTGGGCGTCGGTTGCGGCATGAGGATAAAATTTTCCGTAATGACCGGTTCGAGCGATTTGCCATCGAGAATTCGAACGGTTGATGGATCAATACGGTGGGGAAGAGCGACAAAAATGGGGCGTCCGCCGCGCTGTGAACCATTCGTATTGACGGGAGCGAAACTTTTTTCGCCATTTTGCGCATGGATCGTCAGCGTGAATTCGCCATTTTGCTCGGTGAGCGTTTGTTCCCAGCCGATCGGTTCTGTGGGCGTAGCCATACGAGCGTCCCAGGCTGGATCGCCGTAAAACGCCACCGTATCCATGTCGTAGAGTAATCCGACGCAATCTTGCGGCGTAAGACCTGCCGCTTGAAGTTCCGGCGTTTGAGCGATTTGAAGTTGGAGCGGTTCGGTCGTGTCGCCATGTTCCCGAATTTGCCGCGATACGTCTGGAAAATATTTCTCCAAACGATAAATTAACGCTTGCTGATTGGCGTAAAAGGCCTCAGAAAGCGAAAAGCGGCCGGGTTGTTCGAGGAAGTAATCCAAAACTCCCCATCCTCCGTAACCGTACCAAGTGGGCACGGTATATCCGATCATTTGATTGACGCCGCCGCTGTTCATAAACGCAAGAGCCATCGCGTCGCGGCTGTCAATATTTCCCATTAGACAGTTGCCGACCGGCAGATAGATTTTCGGGTTTGGCGATTCGATCGGCCATTTTTTCTTCGCCAAATCGAGACCATACAATCGACCGTTTTCGCAGCGGAATTGACCATTTGGATAGGCGTATCCGATCTGCCAGTCGCGTTGTGTAGCGTGGCCAGAGGTGATAAAAAGCTGCGTCTGATACGTGTTGAAGGCGTCTACGAGCGCGGCGGTGGTGTCGTCCGGCGCATCGTGTGCGATGACGGGTTCTTGACCGGGCTGTTTTCGAGCCATCTCATTTTTGGCCGATTCACTATACCAGATGCCTTCCTCGCAGCGTTGGATCGCGAAACTCGTTCCCGCGGCGGCACGATGCACGACGAGCGGTTTGGCACATTTCGCAATACGCATCGCGGCCTCGGCGTCGTAACCGGTCAAAATTCCCCAATAACAATCGGTGTAGGGATCGGCGTCGAAATGCCGCGTCAGGGTATGGACCTGAGCGACAAACTTACCGTTCG
This sequence comes from Thermoguttaceae bacterium, assembly GCA_028694795.1. Lineage (GTDB taxonomy): Bacteria > Planctomycetota > Planctomycetia > Pirellulales > Thermoguttaceae > JAQVKF01. Next base: position 18,206 of record JAQVKF010000063.1, read on the forward strand.
CTTCTTCGGGTGTTGCCACGAAACAACACCAATCTGGTGAAATCACGCGTAATGATTCGAGCGATTCACTCACCTTTTTCTCAAATGTGACCGTTTGTACTGCACGTGATTCGCCCACTTGATGCGGGTCGGCTTGCTTCGCCGAAAGTGCCGCGACGACCGCGTGCCAAGCGGGATCGGCGTCTGTTTGAGCGGAAACGACCACACAGTAGACTGGGGTTGCCTTGTTGAAAGCGGTTTCCGCGCCCGGCGTTGCCGTTGGAAAGGACCATACC
>JAQVKF010000064.1 GCA_028694795.1 Thermoguttaceae bacterium
CTCTTCATCGACCTTCGTCATGTCGGCTTTGGTGATTTTCGTGGCGATGAGCTGCATCGAACCCTGGAAAATCTGTGTCGTGCCCTCCACATAAACGTAATCCCCATTGTCGTAACCACGGGTATTCGATTCCGTCGCGTTCCACAATCGCGCCGGTAGTCTGCCCGTGCGATCGGAAAGATCACATTGAAGGTAAAGATTGCCATTCCGATTCGTTCGAAGTATCTTATCATTGATTCGAAAAATCTGATGGACACTTTCTTGATCACAAAACTGTTGAATAAAACGTCGCATGGAGAACCTTTTTGCTCATCTTTCCGACTTGGATCGCAGGCTTGGATCGCTGGTGGTTAGATTCGGGAATATGGGGGCGGTAAAGCGGTTTTGGCCAAAATACGCATGTCTGTGGACCGCGAACATTCCATGACCTCGGACATACGCTATCGACGGGCGTTTCATTGATTTCGCGGCCGCGTTCCGCGATTTCACGACTACGCCCGATGATTCCACAGCCGTACTTGGCGATTTTCCAACGAAAAATCGCGAATGAAAACACAATTTCAATGGAATCGTATCCGTTCCGATGTTACTGTATATTCCAATTGTCAGGCAGCACGGCGTTCTTTGCGACCACGACCACACCGTCTCGGATCATGCCCCATTCCGATTCCGGAGTGGATTCGACGCCCAAGGCGTTGCTGATTTGCACGTTTTTGCCAATACGGCAATTTTTATCCACAATCGCGCCGTCAATCAAGGTGCCGTCGCCAATGCGAAGCGGAAAACGATGCTTTTCCGGAAGTTCCTCGTCGTACCAATCGCTGCCCATGATGATCGAATTGCGGATCGTGACATTTTTGCCAATGCGTCCACGCACACCAATGATACTGTTTTCGATCTTCGCGCCTTCTTCGATAATACACCCATTCGCGATGATGCTCGAACGAACCTGCACGTTGTCCAATCGCGATGGCGGCAAAAAACGGGGACGCGAATAGATTGGTGAGGCGGGAGAAAAGAGCGAAAATGGCCCTTCCGGGTGGGCCAATTCCAAATTCGCATTGTAAAACGAACGAATGGTTCCGATGTCTTCCCAATAACCGTCGTACAAATGGAGCTGGACGTGACGACTTCGGATCGCGGCGGGGAAAATCTCCTTACCAAAATCTTGATACGGCGTCTTCTCCAGTAATTTAACCAATGTATCACGGTTAAATAGGTAAATTCCCATGTTGGCCAGACAATCGCGACCGCGGCTTTCGATCCCTTTGCCATCAATCCATTTGGGATCCGTGCGGACCATATCGAGTTCCGCTTTGGTTTGTGGTTTTTCGAGAAAGCCCTGAACGCGGAAATTGTCATCCACTCGCATTACACCCAAGCCGGATGCTTCTTCCGCGTAGACCGGTACGGACGCGATGGTGACATCCGCTCCAGACCACTCATGCGTGGCCAGCATCTCGCCAAAATTCATCCGATACAATTGGTCGCCGGAGAGAATCAATACATAACGAATACCAGGTTCCATAATGTGGCGAAGATTTTGCCGAACCGCGTCCGCCGTGCCCTGATACCAATCGCTTCGTTCATTGGTCTGCTGCGCCGCCAAAATCTCGACGAAACCTCGATTGAATACGTCAAAACTGTATGTACTGCGAATGTGGCGATGAAGGCTCGCCGAATTGAATTGCGTCAACACATACACTCGGTTGAGACCGCTGTTGATGCAATTCGAAAGCGGAATATCAATGAGACGATAATTGCCCGCAATCGGCACTGCTGGTTTGGAACGATACTTCGTCAATGGATACAGACGTGTGCCGCGTCCACCGCCTAATACGAGTGTGATTACTTCACGCATAATATTCTCCTCGGAATTCTAAATTCCGGCGAACGAAACAGGAATAGTACACGGAAACCCCTGAATTGCCCGATCAAAGGAATCCAGATGCTCCATCATCCATTTCCATACCGGATGAAAAGTTCTTAATGATTGAATCAATGGGGTCGGGAATACCTTCCCTCGCTGTCTCTATGGTAGCGGATTGCCAAGGGTCTTGAAAAGGCTTTTCTCATAAATTTTCCTCAATATTCTCGATTTCCCCCCCCCGGAAGAGGTGAAAAACGCCTTATTCCAACTTTTCTGTTCGACTACGATGTTGTACCAGTTCAAAATCCAGCTGACGTTTGAGCAAATTCACCCGCTTGACCGCGACGTGGACCGGATCGCCCGGACGGTAGACGTGGTGGCGACGTCGTGAACTGAGCGTGTGAGCCGACTCGTCATAATCATGCGGACCGGGCAGCGATTCGACCGGAACCAAACCCTCGATCGGAATTTCCAACGGTTGAACGAAAAAACCGTATCGTGCCGTACCGGTGATGACGCCTTCGAAAATCGAACCGACGCGATCGCGTAACCAACCGAGTAGTTTGAGCTTGACCAAGGTACGTTCCGCTTCCTCCGCCAGCTGTTCACGCTGGGTACAATGTTCGCCCAACAGCCATAAATTCCGAAACTGTTTCGATTCTTTGAGATTCGAACGCTGTTGTTTTTTCGCCGATTCTTTCGATTTCTTCCCCTGTTTTCCATGCTTACCGAGCTTTTCGCGGGGGTGTGATTTTTCTCGCGCAGCGGTGTATACGGTTTCGTCGGTATCGGACCTCTCGTCGGGGACGTTCGTCCATCGGCCCATCGTCATTGATGAATCCGCGATAGCCATCGGAGATACCGCCGTTTCCGATGCCGTATTGCCAACCGTTCCTGCGGTGCCGTTGCCAGCCGCCTTCGCTTCCATATCGCCAGTGGACCGAATATATTCATCGACTATCCGATGAATAGTCAGATCGGGATATCGACGAATCGGTGAGGTGAAATGGGTATAATGCTTTGCGGCGAGAGCGAAGTGAGCCTCCTCTTTGGGCGAGTAAACTGCTTTCTGAAGCGAACGCAACACGGCGTACTGAATCGCCGATTCTTCCGGTTTCCCGCGCGAATGGTCGAGTAACCGTTGGAGCGACCAACGATTTTCCAGAGATTCGCCTTGATAACCGAGTCCGATCAGAAATTCACCCAATTGTTCCGTTTTATGCGTGGATGGAGCGGGGTGGATGCGTCGCAAAAAGGCCAATCCTGCCTCGCTGAGTGTTTCCGCGACTGCTTCGTTCGCCGCGAGCATAAAATCTTCCACCATCCGACGACTTTCCGTACGTGGAATCGTATGTCCACCGGTGACACGACCATCGCGGTCCAGATCGACACGCACATCGGAAAAGTCGAGTTCAATCGCTCCACGCTGCTGCCGACGTTCTCGCAAAATTCGCGACAACTCCCGCATACGCAGTAATAAATGGTACACATCCGCTCCGAGTGCCGAGCGGCGTGTCACGGTCGGCTCCGTTTCCTGTTCGAGAAATTCGTCCACTTCTTCGTAACTGAATCGATGTTTGTTGCAGATGATCGTGTTGGCGAGCGCGACGTTTAAGCGTGTACCCTCCGGCGAAAAATCAATAAAAACCGACTTCGTATACCGCGGTTTGCCTGGTTGTAAACTCGCTAGACCGTTGCTGATGATCTCTGGCAGCATCGGAATCACGCGATCGGGAAGATAAACACTCGTGCCGCGCTGATACGCCTCACGATCCAATGCCGTCCCAGCTCGTACAAATCGGGACACATCGGCAATGTGAACACCGAGTCGCCAACCGCAGCCCAACCGTTGGAGCGAAATCGCGTCGTCAAAATCGCGTGCGTCCACCGGATCAATCGTAATAACCGTTTCGGCTGTTAAATCTCGCCGTCCTGCCTCGAACGACAATCTTTCGGACCGTCCTGTCGTTGGTGCTTCAGACGATTCCGCCTCGAACTCGCGTGCCTCCATGCGAGCCTCGGCCAGTACGATGTCGTCGAAATGATCGGGCAGATTGAACTCACGCATCACCATTTGCGTATCGACGCCAGCGTCGCGAGCCGAACCGAGCACCTCGGTGATCGTCGCTTCTCCGGCGTTGTTTCGTGTGGGATATCGAACGATTTCGACCACTACTTTGTCATGCGGTTGGACGGCATGATTGGAACAATCACCGATGAAAATCGGATTCGGAAACGCCGTACCATCCAGTTGAACCCAGCCGTTACCTTCACGAGAGAAAAATGTTCCGACAAAATTTTGCTGACCGCGTTCCAAAATTTCGACGATCTCTCCCGTTGGTCCACGATCCCGATCTCGAAAACCACGGCGATGGATTTTGTGGCTTTTACGCAATCGAACCTGGACCCGATCTCCAGTCGCCGCATCCATCGCGTATTTGGCCGGAACATGGATATCCTCTACGCGTTCACTCGAATCACCCATGCACATTGGGCGCACAAACCCAAATCCTGCCTCGTGACGTTGAAAAATTCCGGTGATCGGCCCTTCTTCTGATTCAATTGGGTCGTTCGCTCGTTTTCTCGCCGATTCGTGTTTCCAGAGAGTTTCTGACGTCTCGCGTTTCGGACGACTCCGACGCAATTCCGCCTTGCAAAAAGGAATTGCCGCCTCATCGCCTATGACTGCTTCAATTGCCTCAAACGCCAGGGCATTTGGATCGTCCGCCTCCCAGTCGAGTTCTTTCCACGAAAAACTTTGACGCTTCGGATTCGCAACATCGGTTTCAGACGAGATATTTCCGACAGGTTCAGACGGAACCGCTGGCAACGCAGTGGGCTGTAAATAATGCTGATCGCCCCACGTGGCTCGACCGTCGATCACGAGCCGTTTGACTAGGCGTCGAAACAGTTTCATTTGTTCTGGTGTGACGAGGAGTTTTTTCGCGAGCGTTCGTGGTTTAACGGGACGATAATCCGGATCCGCGAGTCTCGCTAAGATTTTGGTTTCTAAGGCTAACTCTTCCGGAGTCCGTGACTGCATTCGCTACTCTCTTTCTGTGGTTTGACGTGATGGGCAAATTTTTGTAATACGAGTGTCTAGCGTTGCGTTCCCATGACTGTCCATTAAAAAATTGATTGCCGAGACCGCAATCGACGACTTATTTTACCGACATTTAACTACCTCTGATAGGTAAAAAGTTTTATGAAAAAAGCATTTTCGCAGAAAAATGCGTAAACTTTTTTACCATCCTCCTGGCCCGCTTTGTGGACTGTCAGGGCCGCCCGGTGTGGTCTATCGCTAGAATGGCGATAAACAACGATCCGTGTGACGCAATGCCAGCGGACCGAGAGGATTTATCCATCGGTCTCCATACCAGCGGCACCAGCTTTTCGGCCAACGGTTACAGGCTACCGAACCCCTTCGCAAAATCAAAATCCTCGTCGCAACGGCAAAACGCCTCCACCGCGTCCTGTGATCATCTTCCAATGTATATGCAGTGGAGTGAGAGCGCCGCAATTGGACGAAAAATTTTGCTGGACGGTAGCGCTGCCAATTTTTCGTGATACGGCGATGTGTTGATTCCGGCCTAGTGGCCGTTTTTTTGCTAGGGCGTATTCACACAAGCTGCCACCCCAATCGGAACGACCGCGGTATCACCGGCAGGTAAAAAGGTCGATGCGACCCGTAGTGACGCCGTGTGAAGCGGCTGTATCACCGACAGGTAAAAAGGCCGGGAACGGAGTGACCGCATCGCCGGTCATTTCCGACATCGGCTTGCGTATGCACTACTCCAACCCGACCGCGAGCAAAGCAAGCCGGGAGGAAGGTAAAAAGGTTAGAAGTCGGCGTTGCCTGGATAACGTGGAAAGGCGATCACATCGCGGATATTTTCCATCCCCGTCACGAATTGTACGATACGTTCCAATCCTAAACCGAAACCAGAGTGTGGTACGCTACCGTATCGACGCAAATCAAGGTACCACCAGTACGCCTCCGGATCAAGCCCGAGTGCGTTCATCCGATTGAGCAGCACATCCAGCCGATCTTCACGCTGTGACCCGCCAATGATTTCGCCAATCCGCGGCACGAGCACATCCATTGCGCGGACGGTTTTCTCGTCGTCGTTCAATTTCATGTAGAACGCTTTGATTTCTTTGGGATAATCATACAAAATCACCGGTTGTTTGAAATGTTCTTCGGTCAAATAGCGTTCATGTTCGGACTGTAAATCGTCTCCCCAGTGATGTGGATATTCGAACTTTTTGCCCGACTTTTCCAAAATTCGAATCGCTTCGGTGTACGACACTCGTAAAAACTCGCTATCCACGAGCGATTCAAGCGTTTCGATGACGGTTTTGTTAATGCGAAGGTTGAAAAATTCGAGGTCTTCACGGTGATTTTCGAGGCATTCGCGGAAAATGGATTTGAGCATGCGTTCCGCTAAGCCCATGTTGTCTTCCAATTCAAAAAAGGCAGCTTCCGGTTCGATCATCCAAAATTCGGACAAATGCCGCGGTGTGTTCGAATTTTCCGCGCGGAACGTCGGTCCAAACGTGTACACCCGTCCCAACGCACAGGCGTGTGTTTCGGCGCTCAATTGACCGCTTACGGTCAGGAACGCTTGACGTCCGAAGAAATCTTTTGACCAATCGACTTTTCCCGCTCGCGGATCGGCTGTGCCGTCGGCCAATACCGCGTCGTTCGGCACACTCGCGGGATTTTCCATATCCATCGTCGTGACCTGGAACATGGCCCCGGCGCCTTCGCAATCGCTGGCCGTAATGAGCGGTGTGTTGAGGTAATAAAAATTCTCACTTTTGAAGAAAGTATGAATCTGTTGCGAAATGGCGGAACGCATACGCATCACCGCGCCAAACGTGTTGGTTCGCGGTCGCAAATGGGCAATCGTCCGCAAAAACGGGAAGGAATGCGCTTTCGGCTGGAGTGGGTACTTTTCACCATCGCAGAATCCTAATACGGTGAGTTCCGTGACGCCTAACTCTGTGTGTTGGCCTTTGGCGGGCGACGCCTTAATCTCGCCGATCATCCGGACGCTCGCACCCGCGGTCAGTTTTTTGATTTCCGTCTCATAATTCGGCAGTGAACCATCGGCGATTGCCTGGAGATTACCAAAACAAGAACCATCGTTAATCTCGATAAAGCTGAATCCGCCTTTCGAGTCACGACGGGTTCGGACCCATCCCTGTACGCAAACTTTTTGGCCAATCGCTTTCACCGTTCGCGCATCCCGCACGAACATTTTGACAGTCTCACTCATTTTGTACGGATCCCCATCATGTATATTTCCGTCGCAACGTGTCCGGCACCTCGAAACCAAGGTGTCCGAAGATGAACTCAGGATATCGAATGTGAACTTCGGATTTTCGGACATTCTGAAGGAACGAAAAATTTTTCCGAACGAACTTCTCGGCAATATTCTATAAATCTACCACGTTATGGAAATTTCGCAACCGGGCGATCCCTAGCCCCCCCGTTCGAAAGACGGTATTTTTTGTTATAATGGCTGGCTCATCTCTAAGACGATGCCGGGTCATTTTTGAGCCAGTGGGTACGAAGACCTTTTCGGGCGATGCCGCGTCCTTCCGACGCCTCGAACGAACGGTGGGTTCATGGTTCGGTATAAAAATGGAACGCAATAGAACAAAGTCCAGAAGTTTTTCGTGAGGAGCCGCAGTAGTGGGAAGTTATAACACGAGTGATTTTCGTAAAGGTCTTCGAGTCCAGATTGAAGGCGATCCGTACATTATGATCGAATGCAATTTCGTGAAGCCGGGTAAAGGTCAGGCATTGTATAAATGCAAACTCCGTAACTTGCTTCGTGGCACGGTGTTGGATCGTACTTATAAGAGCGGTGACTCGATTGATTCTGCGGATATTGACGAGATTGACGCCCAATTTCTTTATCGTCAGGGCGACGCGTTTGTCTTCATGTGCAACGAGACATACGAACAGTACGAGCTTTCCGCGGAAGCGGTGGGCGATCATTGGCGTTTTCTCAAAGAAGGGTTTGTCTGCTCGCTGATGTTGCACAATGGTCAGCCGATTTCTATGACGCCGCCGAACCAAGTGGTGCTGCGTATTGAGTACTGTGAACCGGCCGCGCGTGGCAACACCTCAACGAACCTTACGAAACCGGTCAAATTGGAAACGGGTGCCGAAATCAACGTTCCGGCATTTGTCGATCAGGGCGAGCTCATTCGTGTGGATACCCGTACCGCGGAATATGTCGAACGTGTTCGTGAGTAGTGGCTATCCGCCGTATCGAGTTTTACCGCCGTACCAAATCTGACACGACCCCATCGCAAAATCCCTTGGTGAGGGGGGCTGCGGCGATACGGTGCTCTTGCGTCGCTGATCGGATTGGAGTAGAACGTAGTACACTATCTGACGCGCATACCGCTTGATGCCGGGAACGCCGATGTTGGAAATGGCCTTCTTCATGAATGATCCTCGTGGGGTGTGGTATGGATATCATTCGATTCGAACGGACGACTCGTTGTTACGGTGAGAAAGTGGCGTTGGATTCCCTTGATCTTACCGTGAAACGCGGCGAGATATGCGCGTTTCTAGGACCTAATGGAGCGGGAAAAACGACCGCGATTCGTATGCTTGTCGGTCTGTTGCGTCCGACAAGCGGTCGCATTTTTGTGGCCGATTACGACACGTCCGTTTCGCCGCGTGAAGTCGCCTCACAACTCGGATTCGTGCCGGAAGAAGTCTTTTTATACGGTAAACTGACCGGTCGAGAATATCTCGAATTCATCGCCGAGGTCCGTATGCTTGCCAAAACGCGGATGGTAGAGGCAATCGCTCAACAGTCCGATATTTTTGGATTAGAACCGTTTTTGAATGAGTTGATCGAAAATTATTCGCACGGCATGCGACAGCGTATCGCGTTTGCCGCGGCTCTTTTGCACGATCCTGATCTGCTGGTTGTCGATGAACCGATGGTCGGTCTCGATCCACGAAGTGTGCGTATTGCCAAAGATATGCTCAAAGAGCGTGCGACTCGCGGCAAGACGGTTTTTATGTCCACGCATACGCTGGCGGTGGCGGAAGAAATCGCCGATCGAATTGGAATTCTCCACCATGGAAAGCTCATTTTTCTCGGCACTCAAGCCGACCTACGGGCGCACTTCTCGCGGCACGCTTCTCTGGAGCATTACTTCCTCGCGATGACCGGTGGCGAACCGAGCGAGGAATTGATTTATCGGGATTCAACCTTTACGGACGCGGATTCGGTCTCCACGGGTGAATCTGTCTGATCTCCGGACAACCTTATCAATTTTCGAGAACGTGGTATAATCTTTCTGTTCGGTCGATACGATCTTTTGACGTGAGCGGGAGCCTTGGTGGCAACATAACGTGCCGTGAGAGGCACGTTATGTTGGACGGTATCCTGAGCGGTAAGCGAACGTCACCCTGACCGTTTTCTGACCGTGGTACGATTTTCATCGGAAATCGCCATTCACCCCAGAATGATCGGCGAAGTCTGACTCTGATGGGCATGTCGATGGGGATAACAAGCGTTTGGATGGAACCCGCAGGCGTTCTTTCCAAACGAGGCTGGTACTAAGGAGAGGTGCGATGAGTGAACCGTCGGTGAAGGAAAATGTGTACAGTAAAGGTCGTCCATGGGTTCTCGCGGAAGTGCCGTACGCTTTTGTGAAGGAACATCAGTATGAAGTTGCTGTATTGCCGCTTGGAGCTTGTGAACCGCATAATTTACATCTTCCCTATGGAACGGATGCATTTCAAAGTAATGTGATCGCGGCTTCGGCGTGCGAATGGGCGTGGAAGCGAGGCGGAAATGTCGTGGTATTGCCCACCTTACCGTATGGAACGCAAACCAATCAGCAAGAATTCCCGCTGGCCATGAACATCTATCCGCAGACGTTGGATTTGGTGATGAAAGATTTGCTTGAAACGCTTGTGCGTTGCGGGATTCGGAAAGTGCTGGTATTCAACGGGCACGGTGGGAACGAAATCAAAGGATTTTTGCGTGAAACATGTCTGAAAAGCCCGGCTGAGATTTTCGCGTTCAATTGGTTTCGTGTGGCGAATAAGGTGGCGCTCGATATTTTTTCCGAACCGGAAGACCATGCAGGTGAGATGGAAACCTCGCTCGGTTTGGCTTATTTTGGCGATTTAGTCGGTCGAAAAGCGGATGGCACACTCGTGGCGGATGAAGGCCGTCGCGCGGTCTGCCGATTCGACGCCGTGCAGAAAGGATGGGTTGAAATCGCTCGACCGTGGCATCTGCTTACGACGAACAGCGGTAGTGGAAATCCGCATGGCGCGTCCGTGGATAAAGGCCGGAAACTCATGGAACGTTTGACCGAAATTGTCGGAAGTTTCCTTCTGGAGCTTTCCGGAAGTACGATGGACGAACGCTTTCCTTATTAGTGCGTGTTCACTCAAGTTACCACCCCCATCGGAACGACCGGCTGTATCAGCGACCGGTAAAAAGTTCTCCTCCAAACCACCCACCAAAACTTTTTACTAGACGGTGGAGCTGCACGCCGCATGGGACGCATCTGCCGGAAATGCCCGAACTTTTTAATACCCCTTCGGCTTGCTACACAAGTGGTTGGGGTGGGGTGGTACGGGTAGTCAAAAAATTTGAAAACCCATGTTTACCCATGTTACAAAGCACTAGCGTTTTGTCGAGAAACCTGTTGATATGAGATGAGCCATCCATGGAACACCAGAAATCTCAACGTTCGGCGGTCCGTGGTTCGTTCATTCGTGGTTTATCCTTCCTGTTAGTTTTGAGCGTGCTTCAACGGCTGATCGGTTTTGAACGCTCGGTCTATTTTTGTCGTGTTTTGGACGCTTCGTCGTATGGTCTATGGGAACTGAGTTACAGTTTTCTCGTGGTGGTTTCGCCACTTGTGGTTTTTTCGCTTCCTGGTGTTCTGGGACGTTATGCGGCGCGATTTGGGAAACTTGGGTTACTTCGACGTTTCGTTTGGAAAATCGGTGTCATCAGTATGTCGAGTACCTGTTGCGTCTCCGCCGCGATCTGGTTATTTCCATCATTTTGGAGTCAATTGTTATATCATTCCCAGGCTCCATCGTTCATGCCGCTACTGATTGGAACGGCGATTGCTCTGATCGTGACGAATGGGATGAATTTTTTCTGGGAAATGTTTACCGCGTTAAAAGATTTGCGTGGTACGGCGCTGCTGCAATTCGGCAATTCGCTGCTTTTTGCCGGTTTGAGCAAAATTTATCTCCATGAATCGCCGACGGCGGTTGCCGCGATGACGGCTTATACGATGGCGTGCGGATTGACACTGGTCTGGTCGCTTTGGCGAGCGCAACATGTTTGGCGACGACTGCCGCCGAGTCGTGAATCGTTGCCCATGGTGATGTTATTGCGTCAGGTTGGTCCGACGGCCATTTGGCTATGGTCGGGTGTGGTGTTGATTTTGGCGTTCGATTATTTCGATCGCCTGTTGCCAGTTCACCTCGTGGGGGATGAGGTGGCGATTCGATGGGTGGGAACGTATGGTTGTGCTCGTGTGGTGCCCCAGTTGCTCGTTTCTGTCACGACGATGTGCGTGGCAGTGCTGATGCCGCATTTTGCGACCGATTGGGAACATGGTCAAAAACGACGTCTATCGGCCCATTGGAATTCCTTTTGGAAGTTCCAGACGATTTTGCTGGTGACCACGGCATTGGTGATCCAGTGGTCGGTGCCACTCGTATTACGACCGCTGTTTTTGGAGCGTTATCCTGGAGCGGAGTCCATTTTACCATGGGTGACGGTGGGAGCGATTTTGCCGGCGCTGATGGCGATAGTGCAATCGTACCTTACCTGTGCGGAACGGCTGGGACGTGCGGTGTTGCTGCTTGCGATTGGGCTTGGTTTGAAGGTGGGCCTCGCGATCCTTTTGATTCCACGTTATGGACTGACCGGTATGGTTTCTGCCGCCGTTTTGGCCAGTGGGGTGACGCTGCTGATGCTGCTGTATGCGGCGTATCGAAGCGGACTGCGCCCAAGTTATGCTTCGCTCTGTTTGATGGGGTTGGTGATTTTGCCCGGTTTGGGAGCGTGGTTTGGGACGCTCGGCTGGGGAATCGCGATAGGTGGCGCGATCTGGTGGATACATCGTTCGGAATGGCGGCGTATCCGTCGTGTGATTCGGCATTTGGGACCGTTTCGACCATGATCCGGTGGCAGGGAAGGGGCGGAGAAGAGGGTGAGAAAAATACAAATGGGGATTTTCGTATGAAGATGGAGCGACTTTAGGGGGGGATTTGGAAATATTGAACGAAAACCGATGAAAAGGGACTTGCCAAACAGGTCGCTTCTGACGTACCATAAGTAGATCATGGATTGTATTGGAAAAATATTCCCATACCAACCCCGGGTAATCGAGCGATGGACCGTCGTTCGGTGGTTTATCCTTATTTCCGTTGATTTTGTGTTGTCATTCACGATTTTTTTGTTGAAAATCGCTTTTGACTAGATTTCAATTCGTCACAATTTCAACCGAAAAGGTTGACGCCGCTGGCTTGGCCGCTGATTTTGCCAGGGTTGGTAGGATCCCATTCAGAGGATGAATGATGAGTACCACAGATACACCGAAAGAAACTCCCGTTCCCGCACGTATTTTGCTGATCGACGATGACCCGGAAATCGTTGAGTCAATGCGTATCGCGTTGGAATCTCAGGGATATCAAGTATTCACCGCACGAGATGGCAATCAGGGTTTGACCGTGGCGGAACGTGAAAATCCCGATCTCGTGATTCTTGATATGATGATGCCGCGTCGTAGTGGTTTCCTCGTGTTGGAACGTATCCAATCGGTGGTGACTGCGCCCTGTCGTACGATCATGATCACCGCGAACGAAGGCAATCGTCATAAAGCCTACGCGGAAATGCTCGGGGTCAACGATTATATTCGCAAACCGTTCGCGATGGATCGACTGCTCGAAAGTGTCGAACGATTGCTCAGCGGTGCCAAAAAGTGAGTGAGACGCTGAAAAGTAGGCGAAAATAACGAGCTGAATAAGATCAAAGGTTTTCATAGGAATGAAATAGGGATTAAATAATGGAACGATATGCAGTAAAATCGCTCTGGCCATTCCCGTCGGTGAGAATCCTCGGAACGGTGGTCATGATGGTGTGCGTTGGATGGATGACAACGTGTGTCTGGAATGTAAAAGCGCAAGACGCGGCGGTACCTGCGGATGTTGCGAACCCGGCTGTTGTAGCAGCGGAAGGTGCCCCGGTGGCGAGTGGGGCCGCAACGAGTGGATCCGCGGTGGCAAATTTGTTGGCCACGCCGTGGACAGCGGCTCCTGACGCGGAAAATTCCGATCGTCGTGCCGTTTTTGACACTTATCGAGAGAAGTGGCGTCCGGTGTTGGCCGAAATGCGTGAACTTCAGGTTGAATATCGTCAACCGACGACGTCTGTGGCACGTCAGCAGGAGATTGCGACACGATTCCACGAATTGGAAAAGCAGTCGTTGACGCTGGTTCCGGATGTGGCACGTGCGGCACTTGAGGCGTACTGTCAAGATCCCACCAAGAATAGCGATATTTTCGATTTCTTAGCCAGTTATATCATTGATGGTATTCGCGGTTCGCGATTCGACGATGTGTTGCGATATTGCCAGAAGTTGATAGATTCGGGTTGTACGGAACCGATGCCTGCGGCCTGGGCGGCGGTGGCGGCGGTACGTTTGGGTGACCTCGAAAAGGCGAAAGAATATCTTCTTCTTTCGAATGAGAAACATCAAGCACTTCAATCTACGCCGAAAACCGATGCGGATGCGCAAGACGAGATGGATGCGAGTGAGTTCCTTTACGCTTATTTGCGAATGGCGTGTGAAAATGACGATTATGAGGTGGCGTATGATGCCGCTCGTCTGCTCATTTCGATTGATTATCAGGGTGATGCGTTTCCGGCATTTGCGGGATATGCGGCGTACTGCGTGAACGATTTTGATATGGCGGAACAACAGCTTAAAAAGGCGTTGGAACAGAAATGGCTCGTGCCGCGTAAAACGGGCGATCTGATGGATCGGGCGCGTAATGCGTTGCAAGAGCTGCCGAAGAGCCGTGCGGAATGGGAAGCGGAACTCGCGATTCGTCAGGCGGAAGATGCCGCAGGAAAAGCGGATCCCAATCAAGCGAATCCTCGTGTGAAAATCGAAACGAGTAAGGGGTCGATCGTCGTGGAACTGTTCGAGAATCAGGCACCCAACGCGGCGGCGAATTTCATCACGCTTGTGGAAAAAGGGTATTATACCAATGTGCCGTTCCACCGCGTATTGCCGGGATTTATGGCTCAAGGTGGCGATCCGACGGGCACCGGTACGGGCGGACCAGGCTACACGATTCGCAGTCAGTTTAAAAATCCCGATGCGCGTAAACATTTCCGTGGAACGCTGAGTATGGCTCGGGCTGGTCAACCGGATACGGAAGGTTCACAGTTTTTCCTCTGCTTCGTGCCGGCGAAATTCCTCGACAATAGTTACACCGCGTTTGGTCGAGTCGTGGAAGGAATGGATGTTCTCGCGCAGATCGCGAAAGTGGATCCTGAAAATCCTGATCCGGCGATCGAACCAGATACGATTGTCAGTGCGACGGTGCTCAGTAAGCGTCCGCATGCGTACACCTTTGAAAAGATTCCAGAACGTCGTTAAGCGGTGTTGAGAATTTCACCTGTTGTGATTTTCCCCGCGGCTTTCGAACCATCCATGGCGAAAACGCTTGGTGTTTACGATGGAATTTACGACGGTGTGTGTTACGGCAAGGTTGTGGTGATTTTGTGCTGCAGAATCGCTTGTGATCGTATTCAAAATCGGTGATATTTCAACCGCAATCAGTATACATTGAATAGGAAAGAGAGTTCATGGAACCATTTTCAGGGATGGAATCAATTGTTCGTCACAACGAACCGCTTGCGATGTACACCTGGTTTCAGATTGGTGGCAACGCAGAGTTTTTTGCGGAACCGACAACGGTCGAAGAACTGACACGGCTTCAGGAACGTTGCCGTGAGCAAAATTTGCCAATCCGTGTACTTGGTCGTGGTTCAAATATTCTGGTGCGTGATGAGGGCGTGCATGGTTTGGTGGTTCATTTAGCCTCGCCGGTGTTCCAGAATCTGACGGTTCAAGGCAATACGGTGGAAGCGGGTTGCGGGGTGGGATTGAATCAGGTGATCATGGCGGCGGTTCATCATGGTTTGGCGGGGCTGGAGGAGTTGGTGGCGATTCCGGGTTCAATTGGCGGTGCGGTGCGCGGCAATGTCTGCTCGCATGGTGGCGATTTAAGCCAATGGATCACCTCCGTCACGGTGGCCTCTCGCGATGGTTCGATAGAGGAACGTTCTCGGGATGAGATGGCATTTTCCCATCGTCGTTGCGAAATTGACTCGCAAGAACTGATTCTTTCGGCTAAATTCGAGCTGGAAGAGGACGATCCGGTCGCGTTGAGCCGTCGATTGCAGAAAGAATGGATTTTACGGCGTTCGATGCAGCCGCTTGCACATCAGTGCGCGGGGCGTATTTTCCGTGATCCACGCGAAGACACGGCGGCCACTCTGATCGCTCTGGCCGGTTTGAAGGGGACTCGGATTGGTGGGGCGATGATTTCGGAGCGTCATGCCGGATTTATCGTGACCGAAGCGGAAGCAACCTTCTCGGATGTCGCTCGTCTGATCGAGCTGGTGCAGAACCAGGTCCGAACACGGATGGGGGTTGAACTGGAACTGGAGATCGAAATTTGGTAACTGGATGGTGGCCGCTGGTGATGAAATGGTAATGGAAATTTCCCCTTGCGTGTTGAGGTTCCACCTGAAGCGGCGGCGCTGGATGCGCGTCGTTTGGCGGCGTAACAAGCTAGGAGAATAGGATATTTCCATGTTAGAAGTCGAAGTCAAATATCCCGTAGACGATCTGGCGGCATTGCGTCGCACATTTGAAGAGCGATGTGTGGCGACGTTTTATACGGTGGAAGAGATTGACAGTTATTATAATGCGCCGGATCGTGATTTCGCGGTGACGGACGAGGCGTTTCGTATCCGTCAACGGTTGGTGGATGGGCGATGGAGTCTTTTTTTGACTTACAAGGGGCCGAAAATAGATCCAGCGACCAAAACACGGCGTGAAATTGATCTTCCGTTGACGATCGCGTCGGATGCTCTTTCACGGATGCGAGAGTTATTCGAATCGCTCGGTTATCGTCCGGCGGGCGAGGTGCGCAAGATACGGCAGAAAGCGAAAATCGTTTGGCTGGATACGCCGCTCGAAATATCGTTGGACACACTGCCGCAGCTTCAGGCTCGCGGCGAGCGTGGAACTTTTTGTGAGCTGGAAATTATCGCGGCAGCGGACGATTTAAGACAGGCTCGTTCGAAGATTTTCGAGTTGGCTAAGCGGGTCGCATTGCCCTTGCCGGAAGCTCAATCGCGGTTAAGCTATTTGGGCATGATTTTAGGCTCAGAAAAACCATAGGGGGTTCCTATGTGTTGCACCGTGGTAGCGTTCATGGAATATTTGCGAGAGAGTGAATTGTTTCCATCTGAACGAATAGACACGCATTGGGAGGCGTCGCGCGCGTTTTTGCCCGCTGAATCGCTTAAGCCGCAAGCCGACGCACGCCCGCTTGCTGACTGGTTCGTCCGTTCCGCCATTCTCACGAGCTGGCAGGCGAGGCAGCTTCTCAACGGTTGTTCGCGAGGTTTTTTTCTCGGACGCTACCGTTTGCTCAAACTGTTGGGGCATGGCGGAATGAGCGTTGTCTATTTGGCGTTCGATCCCGTTCGTAATAGTGGTGTGGCTCTGAAGGTTTTGACGCCGCGACGTGTGCGTAAAAGTTCGATTTATGATCGATTTCGGCTTGAAGCGGAGGCGCTGTGCCGGGTACGTCATCCGAATGTTATTCGTGCATATGCTCTCGAATATGGCAAGCAAGGTGGGCATGGAACTCGTTCGATCACGGGTTCTTACGAAATGCGACCACACTCAAGCCGTTCGGGGGTGGAAGCCTCGTTGTTAGCGGAAATAGAGCGGCAAACCGACCTCATTCAAACAGAATCTTCCTCAGACACCTTGCCTATGTTATCCGAATGTTCTTCTGTGGGGAAGGTGCCCCAAAAAACGGGATTTTCCACCAACGCTTTGGAACATACAAAAATTGCCGATTCTGTCGGTCAAACAGATGGTGTGGGCGATGTGGGAATGGATTTTGGTGCCACGTCTGCCTCGCTGGAGGAAACACGGGATGATGCGGAGGGATATTGGTTTCTCGTGATGGAATATGTCGAAGGTCGGAATTTGGGTGCGATGATCCACGACGGTGGTCCGTTATCGATTGAGGTGGCGACCGAGTACTTGCGGCAAGCGGCCGAAGGTTTGGCGGCGGTGCATGCGGCGGGATTTGTGCATCGTGATATTAAGCCTGGAAATTTTATCGTCGAATGGACGGGACAGATTCGGCTGCTCGATATGGGATTGGCTCGATTTGGCGAGGAAACGCCGGACGGTCTAACCCCGTTACACGCCGACCGCATGTTCGGTACCGCTGATTATCTTGCTCCGGAACAGATTCGGAATAGTCATATCGTGGATGGGCGTGCGGATTTGTATGGGTTGGGTGGAACTTTTTATGCCATGTTGACCGGTTCACCCCCTTTTCCGGCGGATACGGTGGGCGAAAAATTAGAGAACCAACTTTATATGCCGGTACCTGATTTGCGATTATTGCGATCGGGTGTTCCGCAACGGCTGGCGAGGCTCGGGCGGAAATTGCTGGCGAAAAAACCATATCAGCGTCCGCAATCCGCACGAGAAGTTGCGGACGCGCTTCGGGACTATTTAATCCAATACCATCAGACACGGGCGTTGAACGTGTCAATTCCCCAAAAGAACGTCTCAGTCGATAAATGGACCGCCGCCGATCATTCCTTCCCGAATGTGGAAAGTACGATTCATGCTGCTTATGAGGAAGTCGCAAATTCAATCCCCGCATTCCCGAAGGAGACGTTTTCGGAGCCGGAGTTGCCGCTGAATTTATCGTTACCGGACGATTCGCCGCGATTATTATCGGAAATTTCTAAAACACAGACGCGAGTGTTGCCACGGGCGGAACTGATCCCGATCGCCCTGGCTATCCCCCAAGCAATCGCTGATATTCCATCACCTGAAACCCCAGTTGAACCTCGTCCCATGCCATCCCCGAAAACGCACTCAGAAGATCAAGTGATCCATTTCCTCTTTGACGATGAGCTTTCTCCAGATGCTGACGTGTCGGAGGATTCAGAGGACGACGCATTTGATCCTTCGCTCTTTGGTTTGGATGATGATGGAGACGGGGCGTTCTAGAGCGTGTTCACACAAGTTGCCACCTTAATCGGAGCGACCGGCATTACCAGCGTCAGGTAAAAAAGGTGAACCGACGAATGCCGGGAACGGAGTGACCGCGTCGTCGGCAGTACTTCGCCGAGTTGGCATTACCATTGTCAGGTAAAAAGTTTGCGCATTTTCTGGGAAAATGCTTTTTTGCCAAACTTTTTTGAAGCAAAGAACCCATGGGAG
>JAQVKF010000065.1 GCA_028694795.1 Thermoguttaceae bacterium
CGATCTATATTTTCATTTCTTGTTAGAGAGATTTTAATTATGCCCCCCCACGAGAATCCATAGAATTGGATGTTCGTGAACGCATAGAAAATCTAGGGTGGTTTGATGAATTTGAGTTGAAATACCTACTTTCACCATAAGATGAAAAGTATGTGGGACCCGGCTCAAAGGAATGGGATGAAGAGGAAAAACGGATAGAACAAGAAAAGAGAGATGGAACATACGTTGAAATAGAGTTTTAACAGAGGAAACAAAAACCGGCTATCACGCCGGTTATTTTATATGATAAAACTCATGATATTCAAAACAAAATCCTATTTTACAAGGCAAAAACCAATATATAAACAGGCATTAAAATAAAATTCAACCATTCTTACAACCTGATGTCGATTTTGCGTGGATTTATCCACACTAAATTATCCCAATTCGGGCTACCGCATGGTTGCTGACAGTCCGCCGATTGTGGTCACTTCGTTCCTGGTCCCCACTGTTCGAATAGTCACTCAATACTCTATTCCAACCCAATCGCCCGTAGTGCCGGGAGGGCCATAAAACTGCCCTAGACAAAAAACTAAATAATCGCTAAATCTCCCCCATTCTCTTAAAGGAATAGAGACAGAATACCGACGGGCGGGGATGGCGATTCATGAAAGAGCAGGGAACACAAAGTGCGATGATCACGAAAACTGGACAAACAGGGCGTTTTTTAACCTCTGCCGCGCTACCACTGCTTTTGGCCGCCTCGCTGTTGGTACTACTTGTACCGATGCCGCCAGCCGTTCTTGATTTACTGCTTATAACGAATATTACGGTTGGAATACTTTTGCTTTTAGCAACGCTTACCATACGTACGCCGATGGAATTGTCACTTTTTCCGACGCTTTTGTTGGTGACGACGCTCGCACGTTTGGTGCTGAATGTGGCGACGACCCGACAAATTCTTACGCGTGCACCGGAAGAGGGGCTCAACGCGGCGGGCAGCGTCATTCGAGCGTTCGGTGATTTCGTCGCGGGTGGTGAATTATTGGTTGGAATCATTATTTTCGCCATTATCGTCATTATCCAATTTGTGGTGATCACGAAGGGCACAACACGCATTTCCGAGGTTGCGGCGAGATTTACGTTGGACGCAATGCCGGGACGCCAGATGTCGATTGACGCCGATCTTGCGGCGGGATTTATCGATGACACGGAAGCTAGGCGGCGACGCGAGGCGATTTCCGCTCAGGCGGATTTTTTCGGTGCGATGGATGGAGCGAGTAAGTTTGTGCGTGGCGACGCCGTTGCCGGTATTTTGATCACGTTGATCAATATTTTCGGCGGTTGGGCAATTGGCGTGTTTCGTTACGGGATGCCGATGGGCGAAGCATCGGAAATTTTCACGAAACTCACAATTGGTGATGGACTTACGGCTCAGATTCCGGCCCTACTGATCTCGCTCGCGGCGGGTGTTCTCGTCACACGAAGCAAAGATTCGATTGATCTTTCACGACAAATGGTCGGTCAAGTAGTCCTAAGACCGGTTCCGCTATTGGTGGCCGGCGGACTGTTATTAAGCTTGGTTTGGACGGAACTTCCAACGATTCCTCTGTTGGTATTGGGCGGCTGTTGCGTGGCACTTTCAATCCAGCTGCGTCGTGATCCGACGCTGGCCACATGCCTATCCGATACACAAGAGACGGAAAATACGGGATCCAAAGGTTCAGTGTCTTCGGCGGAAGCCGCTCGTTCGGTCTCTGGTGTTGGAACGGAATCGGAACATGGTGAGCCACGTGAAACGACATCCGATGGGCAAGCGTCTGAAACGTCGGTCGAATCCTGTTTGGCGGTCGATCCGATGGAAGTGGAACTGGGCGTGGCATTAGTACCGTTAGCCAATCCACGTACAGGTGGCGATCTGCTCGAACGTATTCAGAAGATTCGACGCGGCATCGCCACTGAATTAGGCATTGTCGTTCCGAAAATTCGTATTCGGGATAACATGAAACTTTCGACGAAAAATTATCGAATTCGCATCGCGGATGTTTCCGTTGCGGAAGATTCATTGGAACCGCGGTCACTTTTGGCACTCGATCCAGGCAATGCCTCCGGTACGCTTCCGGGGATCCCGACCCGCGACCCTGCCTTTCAAACGCCCGCATTGTGGATTTCACCCGACCATCTCGAACAAGCGAAATCGCTCGGATTCACGGTGGCTGATCCCGCGACGGTGCTTTCGACTCACCTGACCGTGACCATTCGGAATCACGCGGAAGAACTGCTTTCGCGCGACGCCGTTCAGGGGCTACTCGACGAGCTTCAAAAACGCTCACCCGCCTCGGTCGATGGATGTGTGCCGCAAAAATTCTCGATTGGCGAATTGCAACAGGTATTACGACGTTTGCTGCGTGAACAGGTTTCAATTCGATTTCTCGCGCAAATTTTGGAAGCGATGAGCGATCGATTGGACACGGCGGGATATGAAAATAGCACACGTCCGACCATTTTGCAATGGGTCGCGGCGGTACGCGAACGGCTCGCGCCGATGCTTTCGAACAAATATCGAGAATCAAGCGGTTCACTCGCGATCATCACGCTTGCTCCCTCGCTTGAACGGCGATTGGCGACATTTTTCCACGAAACGGCGGACGAGATCGAATTTTTTGCTCCACCCGAATTTCAGACGGAATTTTGCCAACGTATTTTTGACACCTTTGAAAAATGGCTTTGTGAAGGTCGAATGCCCGTGTTGCTCGCGGGTGCCTCGGTCCGTATGGCGGTCAAAATGTTCACACTCGGCGAAATTCCCGATCTCGTGGTCCTCGCACCGAAAGAACTAGCTCGCGATGCGCGAATCGAACGCTTGGCGGAAATCCCGGACTGGAACGCGATCCCCATTTCCGGTCCAACGGCCCCATCTGCATTTGCGTCCACGTCATCAGTACCGGTCCCATCGTTGTCTTCAGCCTCGTCGTTTTCCGTCTCACCGGCATTTTCCGAAATCGTGTCCTCACAGGGGGCTGACCGCGTATCGCATCGCGAGGTGGATGAATCGACGGCCCCATTGTTGGCAGATGATGAGAAACTGCTGATGGAAATCGAGCGTTCCGTTCCATCGCTGTAATGCTGTCGCGGCGGCACGGGAGGACGGCTTTCGCGATGTCTCGTTATCAAGCGGCTTCGTTGCAATGTGGCTTCGTCAAGACGGTAACCAGCGTTTGTGGGCCGCGGGTCCCAGGAGCAGTCGAAACCGTCCAAGTTTCAGCAGAGCAAAGTGCGTTTGTGATAAAAAGTCGGAAAAACGAAAAAAACGGGTTGCGTCGAAATCGTAGATTTGGTAAAGAGATTCCTGCGATGAGCAAATTGAAACATAGTCGAAAGCGATTTTGAAGCTGAACTCCAATAAAACGGCTCGAACGACGGTCATTCCGCAGAGCATTCGCGATGAAAGGGTGACGTTTTTGGGCGTTTTAGGGGACGCGGTGGGAAAAATCGCCCAGGTTCATTCCAATTCCACGGGAATCAGTATCAGTATAAAAGAGTGAAAATCATGGATGTACGTGTTTATCAAGCAACGACTATGCAGGAAGCATTGGCCCTAGTTCGCGAAGAATTGGGTCCGGATGCGGCGATTTTACACACACGAGAGATTCGTCCAGGTTTTCTCGGACGTTTGTTGGGACGTCGCCAAATCGAGGTCACCGCATCGCTTGATGTGAATGTTCCATCACGTTTGACGCTGAATCGAACGCGACGCAACGCCGTCCATACGGATGATGCGAACGATGCGTCACAGACGCAGACGGCTGTTCTTGATGAACCTTGTGACCCGCAAAATTTGCGCGGTTCACCCGACACGACATCGGAAACGATGGCGGCTCAAGATTCCGATTTGGATACCGCTTGGCAAGCGAAACGTGCGACATCGAATATGGCGTCGGATACGGCGACTAGCCAGGAGTGGCAATCAACGGCGGCGAGTTCCATGCGGGAAACACGGCAGCGATCGCAGATTTCATTCAACTCGCCACGGACGACAGAAATTACGTCGGGAATCACACAAGATGTCCGTGGCCAAATTTCCGATCTCCATATGATGCTCCAAGAATTGGTGGGACATTCGAGTGCGCCGAACAAATCGTCTCCATCGGAGGTTTTTTTCCGATTGTTCGCCGACCTGCTGGACGCGGAAATTCCGGAGAGTTTTGCGCGAACATTGATTGATCGTGTTCGAGGTGAACAAAAACCGGATCAACCCATCGATATGATGCTGTTGCGAGCTCGTATTTTGCGTCAAATCGAATCGGAAATTCGTTGTTCCGGTCCGATTCAAGTTCGACCGGGAGCCCATCGTGTCGTGGCGTTGATCGGCCCGACGGGCGTGGGCAAAACGACGACCATCGCGAAGCTCGCGGCCAACTACCGCTTGCGTGAACAGTGCAGCGTCGGGTTAATTACGGTGGATACCTACCGTATCGCCGCGGTGGAACAGATTCGAACCTATGCGGAGATTATTGATCTGCCGATGCAGGTCGTCTCCTCGCCCTACGAAATTGATGGTGCGATTCAGCGGATGCAGAATCTAGATCTGATTCTGATCGACACCGCGGGACGCTCACCGCGTGATACGGAACGACTTCAGGAACTTCAGGAATATTTGGCGCGAGCCAACGCCGACGAGGTCCATCTCGTCCTCTCGACGACGGCAAGCGCGCGTTCGTTGACCGAAACCGCCAAACAGTTCGCCATCGCGAATCCGACCCATCTGATTTTGACTAAATTGGATGAGGCGACCGGACTCGGCGGCGTTTGTTCCCTATTGCGAGAGGGCAAAATGCCCCTGAGTTACCTGACGAACGGCCAAAATGTACCAGACGATATTGATGTCGCAAACGCCTCCCAAGTCGCTCGCGCGATCCTAGGGATTGGGGAGTCCATGCCCAATCGCTCCGCGAATATCGATATTCAGGGCTAACCTCGACACTTTGGCGAACCACGCATGCGCGGCGAACCTTGGTCTCTGGATTTCCCTCCACAGAACATATCCCCCTACAGACATTTGACCTGGGAACCAAATAGCCATGTACGATCAAGCGATCATCCTCCGACAGCTGATGCAGGGCAACACGCGACGCCAAACGATGGTGTCGTCGTGGGGCGTGCTCGGCGCGAAGGGCGGCGTCGGTACGACGAGCGTGGCAATCGCATTGGCTCTAGAATCCGCGAGACTTGGATTTCGGACGCTTTTGATCGATATGACCTCCACAGATGACGTGGCACGTGTTTTGCGCCGGCGTCCATGTGGCGGATGGACACAAGCGATTTTGAATCAGGGACTTTGGAATACGGCGATTTTATCCATATCACCTAGTCTGGAAATCCTGTCCGGACGCGGTTGCACAACGAGATATCCCGGCCATTCCACCGAGACCTGCGCCGTCACGAATGCGGCGACAGGGGCCGACCGAACACCACTCCACGTTCAAAATCAATCGGAACCGCGGACCAAACCATTGGCGATTTTCCACTCCGCCGCGGATTCGTGTGTGGAACCACCATCCGTGGAAACGCTACGTCTCCAAACGTCCGACGACAGCGGGCGTTCGGCGTTACCAGTGCGTTTAGCATTATCAGAACGTTCGGACGGGGCAACGCTCGTGGAATCGGAGTTCAAATATAAGAGTGGCAACGCACTGTTGCAATCGCAGTTACTGACGGCGTTAGACGCATTGGGTGTGGTGTCCAGCGAGTCGCCGTCCGATGCGAACGCGGTAGCCCGTGTTCAAACGAGTTCGGAAACCGCTTGCGACACGACGGCAGGGATTCATGCGAGTCGATTCCGTTGGGATCGGATTGTGTTGGATTTGGGATGTCGGCGTGAGGAAGAAATATCGGTGATGGAACAGGCCGTGACACGGTTGATCCCGGTGACGACCACCCATCCAGGTTCGCTGGAATCTTGCGGTGAGATTGTCGCAAAATACCAACGAGGCGGTTTGGCGAATCGCGTGGATCTGTTGTTCAATCAGACCTCCCATGCCGATTTTGCCATCGAACAAACACGTTTGGTCCAGTGGTGCCGAGCGTGTGCGGGAGTCGTTCCACGGATCGTTGGCACGCTTCCCACCGATCCGCGATGGGAAGCGGATTTGCTATCGGGTGTTTGGTCAAACGGTGGGAATGAGTCCGCCGAGAGAGTTTCAGATGGTACGCTTCCCCGGGTGAGTCGTCCACCATGGCATTTCCTGCGTCGTCATCGTCCCACGATGGCGACAGCAATCGAGAGTGTGGTGCCGCGTTTGCTGGTACCACCGCCAGAGTCGTCTGACCTCGAGATTTCCGAGATGAATCCGCTCGAAATAGCGACGGATTCGTCCCAAAAAGATGAGAAAAAATTCGCGATTCCGGATGTTTTCCGGAAAGTCGCATAGTGTTTAATCGTTATAATCCTGAAAAAAGTTATAGAGCGTTTGCAAAATGGCCGATAATTCCAGAAGCAGTAGAACTGTTTGTGCCCAACGTTCCGGCAAAACCGGTACGAAGCGGCGGATGTCACGGGATATTTCGCTGTACAATGCGGATGATATTGCACAGGCGATTATAACCCCGTCTGCGGTTCCAGAGAGTGATGAGATGGTGGATGAAATGAATTCATCGACCGACGTTACCGTTCAGGGACGAGTACTCGTACCGGGTGGCAAAACGGCCGGATACGCGACGGACGAGGACGACAGCTTCACGGAGGATACCATGGCGACTACAACGATGCCTCAGGAAGAGAGTGTCGAACAGTACTGGGCAGGATACCGAAAAGATCCGCAGAATCAGGAATTTCGAAACCGCTTGGTCGAAACCTATCTTCCGTTGGTACGTTACAATGCGGAACGAATTTGGCAGCGGCTTCCGGAAGGCGTAGAACTGGACGACTTGATTTCCGCGGGCGTGTTTGGGCTCATGGACGCCATCGACGCATTCGATTTGGAACGTGGCGTTAAATTTGAAACGTACTGCGTTCCGCGTATTCGTGGTGCGATGCTCGACGAGTTGCGTAACATGGACTGGGTGCCGCGTTTGGTGCGTTCGAAAGCGAGTAAGCTCAACGAGGCGCAACGGAATCTTGAGGCGAAATTCGGTCGCCCTGCCACCGACCAAGAACTGGCCGCGGAAATGCAGGTTTCAGTCGCGGAACTTGAAAAGCTCGTTGCCGACGCCGCCGCAGTCAATCTAGTGAGCTTGAATAAGAAATGGTATGAAACCGATTCGTACAAAGATGTACGTGAGATTGATATTCTCGAAGACAAGCGGAGCGAAGATCCAACGCAACGCATCCAGCGCGCGGACCTCATGCGTTTGGTCACGAAAGGATTGAATCGCAACGAACGACTGATCATCATTCTCTATTATTACGAAGAGATGACGATGAAGGAAATCGGCATGACGCTTGATCTTTCGGAAAGTCGTGTGAGCCAGATGCACAGCGCGATTCTCCAACGGCTTCAGTCGCAGTTAGGCCGCCGTCGCCCCGAATTTGGAATTTAGTCGAGCTGACCATTCGGTCATTCATGAAGTAAGAGGTGGGGGAAAAGCCGTGATCGTAAACGATGACGGTTTTTTTGTCGATTCATTTCAGCTAGGGCATGTTCACATATAATCACATAGTAAAAAACCATGGCCAAGAATGAAATTGTGAGCAATCGGGGCGGTTTGGGTTGGTTGATATTGAAGTTTGTGCGTCTAGTAAAAAGTGTTGGAAGGGGAGTTTGGGGGGAAACTTTTTACCATACGGTGAAAACTGTAAACTTGATGAGATATTACCGCCGATTGCGGCCGCTTCGTTCCCAGCATCGAGACTTGCGTGTGGTTCACTCCAACCCGACCGCCGGGAGATAGTGGGGAGCCGCACCATGCGGCCCGACCGCTTGCGACATAAGGATGGCGGCGTACCGCTACGTGTGTCGTGTATCTCATGGTTCTATCGTGGCAGGATCGTCAGACATTTCGCAGGGCAAGCAATGAGACAACGTCCACAGCCTGTACAAAGGGTGGCGTTAATCGTAGGAATCGGCAGATATTCCGCCTCGGACCAAACGATCTCAATGGCCAATTGCGGACATTCACGCACGCAAATTCGGCATTCATGGGCTTCGTACAACAAGCAGCATGGCCAGTCAAGTGTGGCCAAGCCGACCGGATGGAGTCGTTTTTCCTCAACCGTAAGCGGTGTCAGCGCACCGGTCTGACAGACCTCCGTACACGCTGTGCACCGTGCTTCACAGTACGCGGGATCAAACCGCAACACCGGTAATCCCAACTCGTGAAACTCACTCGCCAGTGGGTTCGACGCGGGAGTATCGCCCTGATTCACGGCGGGCCATTCGGACGGATGGTAAATCAACCCGGTGGGACAGACCGTCGCACAGTTTCCACAGCGAGCGCAGAGCGACGTGAATTGGCGTTCCGAAACCGTACCGGGCGGACGCAACCGGAAAGATTTCGGCGGTTTTGCCATACCATTCGAGTTATTTGAATTATCTGAATTTCGTCGGCCCCAGCGATCCAGCAACACCACCCACCCGCACATCATCACCATCGCTAGTAGCGGACGATGACAGTAAACCTTTCGATATCGGCCGCATTTTCTCCGATTTTCTAAATATTCCGAGCTTCCAGAATCTCCTGTTATCTTCAAACATCCCATTTTTTCTGAATTTGGAGATGTTTCGGGCGGCGGCCAATTCGCACGATTTCGTTCCCATCGATTCCAGAATTTGATTGGAATCGCCAAAAAATCTTGTACGGCACCGGTCGGACAACCATTCCGACACCAGCGGCCCGGTCGCCATAGCTCGTACAGCCAGATCAGCAGGCAAAGCAGCATAGCCACATTTTTCAAGTTCCAATCCGTCCGCCACGCACGGAGCATCACGAGCGGATCAGTCCAGACCAGCAGCAGTTTCGTTTCTCTCCCAGACAGAGCATTACCGATCAGCACAATCGCAATCGCACCACCGATGGAAAACCACGGAACCATCGCTAAGAGATTGCGCCATGTTGGCCACGACACGCCCTTTACCCGTGAAACACCGATGAGCCACGTCCTCCAGTTCTCCCAAAGGGTAGCATCGGTCGTGGACTCCACATTTGGCAGCGGTTTCTCGGCAACGACCGAATCCGTGGATAAAAATCGAAATGTCCTAGAACGAAGGTTTCGCAAAATCGCTAAAATCGTTCCTTGCGGACAGAGAAAACGGCAAAAGCATCGTGGCAGAACGACACTCAGCAGGAGCATCGATAGGACCATACCAAGCGACAGCCAACCGAGAAGCGAGTGAAACGCGCCGCGGAATCCGGAACAGGCCCAGAGAGCCAGCATAAGCGGAGAGGCACGCATTGCCAGCACGATCAGCGATTCGCACAGAAAGGTCAACAGGAAGCATCCGAAGAAAATCGCACGTGTCACCCAGGGCCAATCTTTGCGAAATCTCGTGATCATCACGGTATTTTTCCCGACATTTTACGAATTCATCCCACACGCCTCTTGCAAACGACCGTTCTCGCAGTGTATCGTAAAATAGATGCAAGTGCAAGGTTGGTCCAAAAGCAAAAAGGGGGGGACTCATGCGGCGACAAGATTTATCACGACGGGATTGGATGCGATTCATCGGAACAGGGGTCGCGGCAGGGGTCACAATCCAGATGGCGGCGGATGGATTTTTGGGGACAGATTCGACGGTAAAGGCTGATTTCGTACAGAAAACGAGCGCGAAAAAAGGAGAGTATATCGACGGTCACAGCGCCGCGCCTTGCCGACGTGTGGCCGGCGAGGTGATCCGCCCGGAACGAGCAATTCCGAACCTCCACGAAACGGATGTACTGGTGGTTGGCGGTGGTCCGGCGGGTTGTTGTGCGGCGATCGCGGCGGCACGAGGTGGTGCAAAAGTCACTCTGGTCGAACGTTATGGTTATTTCGGCGGCTTAGCGACCGGCGGCCTGGTACTCATCATTCTCGGGCATTGGACGCTCAACCAACGCGGCGAAAAAGAGCAAGTCGTACAGGGCATTGGCGAGGAGATGATGCAGCGGCTCGAAAAGTTGCCCCATGGAATCGTGGACCGTCAAATCGGTCGCAACCCAACAATTGACGCCGAAGTGTATAAATATTTATTGGTGGAGATGATCACGGAGTCAAAAATCGACGTATTTTTGCACTCTTGGGCACTCGACGCAATCATGGACGACGAACGCACGGTTTGCGGCGCGGTGATTCAGACCAAAATGGGGCCGCAAGCGATTTTGGCAAAACAGGTGATCGACACCACTGGTGACGGCGACCTTTTTGCGTCCGCCGGAGCGTCGTTCGATCAGCGATTATACCATATTGGCCTTCCGCATCGGCTCGGCAATCTGGATCGCGTCACCCCACCGGCAGGTACGAAACCGCCGCGATTTTTGGGCGATAAAACGCCGATTCCTGGTGCATGCTGGGTCAACATGAGTGGTCCGGACGCCGACGGCTTGGATGTAAAAACGCTCTCACAACTCGAACTGAACCATCGCAAACAGATTTGGAAGCAGGTCCAGGAAATTCGCAATACGCCCGGTTATGAAGAAGTTTATCTGATGGAAACGGCCCCACAACTTGGTGTACGGATCACGCGAGTGCTGGAGGGTGTGGCAACGCTCACCATGGAAGGTGCGAAGACGGGGCGTCAGTTTGACGATTGCGTGGGCGTCGGTGGGGCGTGGAACGGTGATCACCGTGGATGGCAATTGCCGTATGGAGCATTGTTGCCAGTAAAGATCGATAATCTGCTCACCGCCGGTCGTTCGATCAGTGGCGAGCCGCTCATGTCGGAACTGTTGCGAGTAATTCCGAACTGTTGGATGTCAGGACACGCGGCGGGTTGCGCGGCCGCAGTCGCGGTGAAAAATGGCACGACGGCTCGTGACGTTAATCTCGATGAAGTGCGTGCGATGCTTCGTGGGCAAAACGCGTTTCTCGACGTACCAAAGTAAGCCGTGTCGTTCCCTAACCTTCAAATACGTCCGTCCTAAGGGGGCTTTACAGAAATGCTTCCCAATCAATAAAAAAGGTGTATTAAACATGATATTTGAAGAAAAGTTAGCGGATCATTACCAAAAAAGCGCCAACCATCTCAATGCGATGGTACCGGTTCCGTGGGCAAAAATAGCAATGCTCGGAACAGATACAGGGGATAGTCTGTCAGGAGTGTTTTATTTTTTCACACTTGATGGAAAGCCCCATCGGTGTCATAAAATTCCTGAAGAGTATTCTGTTAGTGAAGAGGACTACGATCTCCAATTTCACGAACTTTTGGAGTTAAATCACGCGTTGTGGAAAGAGTTTATCGACGCAAATCAACCACCATGGTGCGGTATGATATTTACGTCGACGGATGACGGAGCATTTGACATTAAGTTTGAATATGGTATTCACGAAAAATTGGGCATCACTGCTTCAGAAGCTGGTTGGGTATATGAGAGTTTTGGCATAAATCTTCATACAGGAAGATTTCAGGAACTTTTGTTAAAGGAATATTTTGAAGAGAAAAAGAAATACGAGGAACGCAATCGCAGATATAAAAGATGCAAATATTGACACTTTTTATGTCCATAGCTGAAAATAAGTACATCCATACAACGTGTAACGTGCAAAATAGACTAAACATGAAAAGGTCTGGTGTGGAAAGAAGAAAATAATCCATGAATTTCAAAAAACTCTTGGGGGAAATATCCCATCGTCAGTATGATGGTGTATCTTTTGCCAGATTCAATATGTAAATTTGAAATATTTGATGATTGACACTATGGACATTCTGATTTTTTTCATCTGGTTTTCACAGGCAAATGCGGCCCATTTTGTCATTCCATACCGCGGCGTTCTATAAGCAACGCGATCCATCCACATTCGTCTATTGACCATATTTTACAGCGTCTTTTTACAGCATATCGATGGGGTCCATATCGGCAATCCACTGGATATCTTCGGGCGATTCGAGCCGTTGTTGGATGGCCCGGACGGCGTCACGCAATCGGCGTCCGTTGATTCCCGTAAGTTGGATTTGGAATCGATAATATCCACGTAGTTTTGGGAATGGAGCGGGAGCAGGTCCGAGGATTCGTTCGCGATATTTCGTCATGGCGTTTTCATTTGCGTTCTCAAAAGTCACGCTACCGATCAGTTCCAACTCAAGCCGTTCACGCAATTGTCCGGCAAACGCCTCGACCGTTTCGCTCACCGGTCCGCGCACCACGATCCGCAACATCCGAGCGAATGGCGGGTATCCGAACATCTGTCGCAGTGGTAACTCTTTAGACGCAAAGGTGTCATAGTCATGATGAATAGCGGCTTGAATGGCGTCGTGCTCTGGCGAAAAACTTTGCACGAGTACACGTCCGCCGCGTTCACCACGTCCGGTGCGTCCAGCAACTTGCGTCACGAGATGGAAGGTGCGTTCTGCCGCGCGGAAATCGGGCAGATGCAACGCCGTATCGGCATTAATGACGCCGACAAGCGTTACATTAGGAAAATCCAGCCCTTTGGCGATCATCTGCGTTCCGAGTAGAATCCGAGTTTTACCCGCGCGGAATGCGGAAAGGGCTTTTTCATGCGCACCTGGAGCGTGCATCGTGTCGGTATCCATCCGCACCGTTTCAACATCGGGAAAACAGTGTCGTATCTCCGATTCGAGCCGTTCGGTACCAAAACCGGAATATCGGATTCCCTTATATCCGCATTCTGGACAGCATTCGGGAGCGGGAATTTCATAATCGCAGTAGTGACAAATCGCGGTCTGCCGTTCACGATGGTGTGTCAGCGCGATATCACAATGCGGACAATTGACGACATATCCGCAGGATGGGCATTGGATATGGGTAGAAAAACCACGTCGATTGAGCATAATAATCATTTGGGCCGTGTCATCTCGCAACGTTTCACGCATGGCGTTCAATAGCGGTCGGCTGATCGCACCACGTGGTCCGCTTCCCGGCAGAGCTTCCCGCAGATCAATCGTTTGGACGATTGGCATCGGCCGTCCCGCCACACGCCGCGGCATCGACACGAGTCGAAATTTTTTCTGCTTGGCGAAAAACCAACTTTCGAGCGATGGCGTCGCCGAACCGAGCACAAGCGTAATGCCTTCTTCCGTCGCACGTCGAATGGCCACGTCACGTGCGTGGTAGCGTGGTACGGTCTCCTGTTTGAACGACGATTCATGCTCCTCATCAATAATAATCATTCCGGGATTGGGGGTTGGCGCGAAGATTGCGCTCCGTGCACCGACCACGACCTGCACTTCCCCCGCGGCGATGCGCCGCCATTCACGATGCCGTTCCACATCGCTCAATCGGCTGTGAAGAACCGCCACCTGATCGAACCGACTGCGAAAACGTCCGACTGTTTGCGGCGTCAGGCTAATCTCCGGCACCAGCACAATCGCCTGCTGTCCACGCCGAACCACTTCTTCGATTGCACGAATATAGACCTCTGTCTTGCCGCTTCCCGTCACGCCATGAATCAAGATCGGCATGGGCATTCGGGGTTTGACCTGCGCAACGGGCGATGTGGCTGGGATGGCTAATTTCGATAGCGGAGCCAATTTCGATAGTACTGATTCCGATGGTGCGGATGGTAAATCGGAGCGTTCGTCGTTCTGATCCGATAAGGAGAGTTTTGCCGTTCTGTTTTCGACGGGATCAATTGCCATAGGAGCGATTCTCGCAGCGGAATTAAGCGATTCGAGAATTGCGTCGAGAGCGCGCCGCTGATCTTCGTTGAGGAGATGCGGAGCGGCTTGTGGAGTCTTTGGCATGAGCCATTTTCCAGACGCGACCCGTTCGCGAAATGGCGTAATCCATTTCCGTTGGATCAGAGTGCGCACGACGCCCTCGCTACAGCCGAGTCGTTCGATCAATTGGGCTAACGTGGGCGGTTGGGAGGCCGTTCGAAGAAAATCAAGGACCGATTGTTGGAGCGAAGTCAATTTTCGGGGTATTTTCGCCCCGTCGCGCCGCGTTTGTTCGTCGAGCGGAGCCGATTCGGCCAAGTGTAATTTAGTCACTTCCCGTGTTCCCGCCTGATGCCGTACCCCAGCGGGCACAATCGCTTCCAACACAGCGCCCCACCCACAAAGATAATGTTCGGCCATCCATTCGGTAACACGTAACATCGCTTCGGACAACAGCGGTTCAGCATCAAGCAACTCGCCGACTTCCTTCAGTTTACGTTCCGGTCGCTTACGTTCAGCCACACACACACAATACGCCGTCGTTAGCTGCCGTCTCGCCCCCAGCGGCACACGCACACGCATTCCGGCACGTAATCCGGACACCATCATTTCCGGTATAAGATAATCGAATTCGCCAAGCGGTGCTTCGGGAAAGATCACCGTTGCCACCCGCACCCAATCACGCTGAGCGGAATCGTCTTCCTCCCAAGGTTGAAATTCGCCAAACAACGAGGATGACGCCATGTTCCATTTCCTTCCACCGCAGAAAGGGCCATCGCCCCGATTCCCCAATCTTCCCCGATATCCCCTAAAACCACCAACCGCCGCCATTATATCCCAAATGTTCGCCGGTGGAAACGTACTCACCGACACTTCCCCACAACCGCGGCGCATATCAACGTGTACAAATAGATTCGGCAAAACGAATGGCAACCTAGCGATTCTCAGCATAGCAACAAATTCGCGGCAAACTTAGGGAGGGAACGCAATCGCGGCATCCGAGGTATCAACAAGCAAATATGGCGGCCAAGGGGCGATGAATCCGCTATCAGCCCGAATTTTCCGACCGGTCACTTGGTATAGAATGGAAGAAACCGAGGATTCCACCGGGTATGGGTATAGCGTGTTTCGAGAAAATATGCTATCCTGAACAGACGGGGAATAATCGAGGAAGAGTCCGGCGGATCCGTTGGGGGATTCCTGTAAAAGGGCGATCGTCGGATCGTATGTATCACGGGTAAGCAGCATGCGGCTAACCATGTTGCGAGATCCGCTTTTGGGGTCGAATAGTTGGAGAAATTCCCATGCGGCGGGAGTATCATAGCCAAACGATGCGGCATTTGCAACAGTTGTTACAGCGAGTCTCGCGTGACAAACGGATTCTGCTTGCGCAGCGAGCGGAACAAATGCTTTACGAAATTCCACAAACCCCGATTCCATCCACGCCTAGTTCCCCCTACCGCGTGACCACGAAACCCGTTCCGCTGGTACTCGCATGGTCTGATGTAACCGCGCTCTTCCAGAAATTCCAAGTCGATTGGAACCAGGATGAATGCCAGGTCCATCCTGAATCGCCAACGATCGTCCCTTCCCTCTCTGCCAAGACACCTACAGCAGCAGCCGCGTCCTCAGCCACTACGTCGAGTATCGCAAGATTTTTTGGCGACGAAAAAAATTTAGAAGGTACCGAACAAGGCATTTCCACAGAGGTATTGCGCCACGATTTGGGGTTGCTGATCGAGGATGTTTTTGATGAGTCTGATGTCACGGTCGAAGAGCTGAAGGAAAATGTCTGGACAATCGAAAAACTTGCGGAACAGTTCAACGTTTCGACGAAAACGATTTCTCGTTGGCGTAGTCAGGGGTTAGTCAGCCGTCGGTTGGTGTTTCCCGGCGGTCGGAAACGGGTCGCGTTTCCTGAAAGTTCGGTTCGTTGTTTTGATGAGCGAAATCCGGACAAAGTGCGTCGCGGCTCGCTTTTTAGCCAAATGCTTCCAGAGGAATCGGAAAAGATTCTTCGATTAGCCAAGCGATTTTCGGATCGTGGCGGTTGTCCAAGCGAAGTGGTGCGTCGAGTCGCGAGTATGACCAACCGGAGCGAGGAGGCGGTGCGTTACACGATTCTGAATCACGATCAAGAACATGAAGATGACGCGATTTTTCCCGATCACAATCGTCGTGACGGCGACGTTCGCAATGAAACGAAACAGCAAATTTACGAGCAGTTCAGCCACGGTTTGTCGTTAGAACAACTGACGAACCGTTATCGTTGTTTTTCGAAGACAAAAATTCAGCGGATTATTACGGAAGTGCGTTTGACCCGTATTATGGAACTTCCGCTCGATTATTTTGGCAAGGAAGAATTCGAGAAAATCCGAGAGGGTTCCAAAGTCGAGGAATCAATATTGAAACCGATCGCCTCGTCGGCAACGACACGCAAGTCGCGTGTGCCTTCCGGGCTTCCCCCTTATCTTGCGTCGCTTTACGAATTACCGCTCCTTTCTCGTGAGCAGGAATACCATCTGTTCCGCAAAATGAGTTACCTTCGTTATCGTGCCGCGATGCTTCGCGACAAACTCAATCCGCTCAATCCGCGAGCGGCGTATATGGACGAAATCGAGCGATTGTATGAAGCGTCGGTCGCGGTTAAAAATCAGATTATCCAATCGAATTTGCGTTTGGTGGTTTCGATTGCCAAGCGGCATATCGCATCCATCGATGATTTTTTCGAGCTGATCTCTGATGGCAACATATCGCTCATGCGAGCGGCGGAAAAATTTGACTTTACGCGGGGTAACAAGTTCAGCACCTACGCGAGTTGGGCAATCATGAAGAATTTTGCGCGAACGATTCCGGAAGAACTTCGTCGTCGTGATCGGAGCAATTCCGGCGAGCTGGAGTTCTGGGAATTGGTAGATCCATCGCAAATGGACCCTGCGGATGGCGATTTTGGCGAATCTCCCTATGGTTTTTCCCTAGACAAAATGCTTGCGAATCTGGACGAGCGAGAGCAGCAAATTATCCGGACTCGCTTCGGTTTGGGTGACACGGAAAGTCCGATGACGTTGACGCAAGTGGGCCAACTGTTGGGAATTACGAAGGAGCGAGTTCGTCAGATTGAGTCACGAGCGATTGGCAAATTACGTCGCGCAATCACCTCCACAACAACCTCCCATGGCCCGTTAAAGCCATTGGAGTTTGACTTTACCGATCAGCTCCGCTCGCAACAAGCAACGGCGTCCGCGATGGAAGAAGACCAGCCGGAATCGCGTTTTAGCTTTTTCTGTTACGATATGTCCAACCTCGACGATTCCAACACCCAAGACACAGACAAAGATTAACGATGGAGTTGGATGCGGATGAACGGTGACGGATTTTAGATTCTCTGAGCGTAGCCAGCGAGAGGTCGAATCGGCATTTTCAACGGAAGTGAGCCTATCGATGTTATCTAGGGAAGAATATGTCGAGCAGTCGTATTTTTTTCGGACGCTTCGTGAGCGTATCATGGACGGTTATGCGTCTCAGGAGGCGATTCGGAACATATCGCAAGAGATTCTGGTGACGACGAAGTTACCGATGGCGTTGGACTTTTTAGCGGCAGAGCTGGTTCATTGTGGTGAATTTGGCTCTGCAATGAAGCGGCTACCGCACTATTTTACCGGTTTCCAAACGTTCATCATTCAGGAGTCAGAGCGAGATTCTGGTCGATTCGACATGCGTGTTGGCCTAGAGGTATTGGACAAGGAGGCCGCTTACCGCGCGAAGGGAGCATCCGTTCAGGGTGTTTTTCTGTACCAATTGGAGACGATCTGTCGCAATCGGTTGGGTTACGACATGGGTTTGAGAGCGATTCGTGAAGATCCGATTTTTGATGACCATTGGCGAGAGTGGATCGAGGCGGTTCAGCGTCAGATAGGTTTTGTCGATATTGCCGACCTGATTTACATTCGGAGTGATTACTGTTGGAAACGTCACGGCCCGCAAAAAAAACCAGCTCTTTTCGGCGAACACGAAGGGCGTATTGCCTGGGCGAATCGTGGTAAAGATCCGACATTTCTTTTTTCGGCCCTTGCTCGTCAGCTGGGGTACCCATTTGTGCCAAGAGCCAAGTTACCGAATGAACAGGAACACCGAGTGATTGTTTTGGAAACCAAGTTGGCCCAATTGGAAACTCGCATTAAATTATTAGAAGAAGAGCGAAAAGGCGGTATTGATTTGAGTCAATACTATGTGAAACCGCAGTGATATTTTGGAAACCGTTGGTGAAAAAAAGGTCGGTGCGAGGTGCCTAAAGCGACATTGGGCCATTTGAATTGAGTTTTACGTTCGAAGATAGAAAAGGAAAGCCTATGAATACTAACGAACTTCGCCAACAGCTGGAAAATTCCCCAAGTTACCGCCTTGCCTACCAAGATCCCGACATATTGAATCGTCCGGAGTCGCGGCTTTTGCGTCTCCAGTTGGAATATTTTAAGACCGAGCTACTATTGCAGGAACACGAGATCAACTCGACGGTCATCGTCTTTGGCAGTGCGCGTGTTCCGCCGCCCCAAACAGCCGAGACGGATATTCTTGCCGCGATTGAAGCCTCAGAATCCTCGCCAGACGATGTGGAATTAAAACGTAAAGTAGGGCAAAAGAAGAAAATCGGGGAGTTATCTTATTACTACGAGGAGGTGCGTCGT
>JAQVKF010000066.1 GCA_028694795.1 Thermoguttaceae bacterium
AGTTTAAGTTAAACTCATATATCGTAGATGTCGAACGTAAGGGACATACGTCTTTATATTCTTTTGGCCCTTCGCCTTTTGGGAAATGATTATGGATAACGCCTCAGACACGCTTTCCAACTCACCATTACCACTGCCAACGGGGCAATCCCAAACGGGCCATTTGGAGGTCAAACGTCAGGAACTCCCCGTACCGCAACCTGCGTCATTTCGATGGGACCTGCTCATCTTAACACTACTTTTATCCGGAATACTCGGGATTGTGATCGGCGGATTGTTGCCATACAGCTGGACGAGTCTCATCCACTGGACGCCGTTCCTTCTAGCGTCGCTCGTGATCGGATGGACGCTCGGGTTTAGCTGGGCTATTTGCGCGAGAGTGTTTGAAATTGGGCATCGTTGGACTTTTCGAGTGGGTTTTTTGGTCATCGTGTTTATTGGAGTCATTTCGCCGCATCGAATCGCTTTCGACCAATCGTATGAAGCGACTTTGCGCCAAATTGAACAACAAATGCGAAATATTTCACCCAAAGATTCGAATCTTGATAGTGGACAAATCGTTTCGGAGATTACACGCGAGATGCTGCCTAAATCGTCGTGGGATTTTTTGAATCGTTCGGCGGCGTACGGGCGAAAAATCGGGCCATGGAAAATTTATGATCAATGGGTATGGCTTTCCTGGGTGGCGGATACACTGGTATTGATCGCCGGAGCGGTGTACGGCGCGAAACTCGCCGCAAGACGGTTCGTCTGTTGCGGAGCGTGTGGTCGGTTTTATCGACAACTATCTTCCGGTGAAACAACTACAGCCAGATTGAGACAACTCACCATCAAATATCAATTGCCGTGCGTATTACCAAAGTCATTCGAAGACGAGACTCTTTTACAGTGGTTTGTTCTGGCTTGTCCGGGAGCGTGCGGGCATGGTCTGCTGCTGCTCGAACTGCCAAGTTCCACTCTGCTCATGCCGCCGAAGCGAGCATGGAAAGTATGGTTCGATTCCGAAACGGTTTCGGCGGTCTTACGTGAACTGCGCAAAACTGCCATATAAAGCGACAACACCAACGTTTGGCAAAGAGTTTACCCCCTTGCGGCGTGAGCCTGTGCGAATGTACCGTTTTGTCGCGATGTTGCATAGGAAATCATGAGATGAAGACCGAAGTGGAGGTGTTGGTGGCTTTGGGGGCGAATGAGGGATCGCGGCGTCAAACGTGTGCCGCGGCGATCGGACGACTCTCGACTTTGCCCAAAACACAATTGGTCGCCGTCAGCTCATTCGTGGAAACGCGATCGGTACGTTGGTGCGAAACTTCGAAATGGCCGACAGAATCCGCGGAATACACACAGAAGTTCGCGGAATCTACCGAGGAAACCACTGCGGAGAGGACCTATTTGAATGCGGTCGGACGTTGGAGAACGACGCTGACGCTGGAAACTTTTTTCGCCATGCTCCAAACGATTGAAACCGAGCTGGGCCGAGTCCGTCCGTACCGATGGGCACCGCGTCGCATGGATCTCGATCTTCTTTTTTACGGCGACCATATCCAACGCACTTCGCTGTTGTGGCTTCCGCATCCACGGCTCCATTTGCGTCGATTCGTGCTGGAACCCGCGATGGAAATTGCGGGCGAATGGCGACATCCTGTATTGGGAGAAACGATCACTGCATTGGCAAAACGTCTCGATTCGGACGCTCCACTTGCCGTTCGAAATCTTCCCACCAGCGAACGAACACGATTCTGGAAAAAAATCGAATCGTTATGGACTTCTTCGATGGGGGGCCTCTCTGGACCGGATGGACGAACTACTCTACAATGGAATCATTCACCAGGGCCAACGGCAGGACCGGTGGTCGATGCCAAGGCTTTTCCTACGGTGATGACGGAGGGTGATGCAATATGGTCCGATACGGCTCTCGACGCACTGGCCGCGGAAACGTTCGCCGCTCTCCAAAGTCGCCGCCATGGTGAATGTGCCAGCGCATCGCCAATGAAGATCGCGTTTGAATGACACATATACACGGCGATTCCGTATGAAGTTCAAACGTTTGTGTGAAATAACGGGATCATTACCATCGAAATATATAGGGCAAGAGACGGGAATCCATTTCATGAAATCAACTTTTTCGAAAGCCTTGTCTATCGAGGAACTTCGTTCAGCAGTGTCGGCGGCACGTCGTGCGGGTCGCCGCATTGGGTTGGTGCCGACCATGGGCGCGTTGCATGGGGGGCATGTCAGCCTCGTTAAAGCGGCAAAGCAGGAAGGCTGTTTTACGGTCGTCAGCATTTACGTCAATCCGACGCAATTCGGTCCGACCGAAGATTTTGCGAAATATCCACGGACACTCGAAGCCGATTGTAAGAAGCTGATCGACGCGGGTGCCGATCTCGTTTTTCTGCCGAACAATCAGATGCTGTATCCGGAAGGTTTTTCGACCTGGGTCGAACCAAGTGGTGCGGCGATGAAGCTCGAAGGGGCATGCCGACCGGGACATTTTCGTGGCGTTGCGACCGTCGTGCTTAAGCTTTTTACGCTCGTACAGCCGGACATCGCGTTTTTTGGTCAGAAAGATTTTCAACAAGTGCTCGTCATTCGAACGATGGTACGTGATTTCCATCTGCCGATTGTAATTCGAAGTTGTCCGATTGTTCGCGAGTCGGATGGTATGGCGATGAGTTCACGCAACGCGTATTTAAGTCCGTTGGACCGTGCGCGCGCGGCGGCCCTCTCCCAATCATTAGGCGTAGCCCAACTCCTCGTAAGCGAAGGGGAACGTGATACGCAAAAAATTTTGAGCGAGATGGAAAAAACCATTCGAAATGCTGGAATCGTCGAAATTGATTACGCCGTTATCGTCGATCCTGAAACGCTAACGCCAGTCTTGATGATCACGGCTCCAGTGGTCGCGCTATTGGCGATTCGTGTCGGAACAACACGGCTGATCGACAACGCGATTTTGTCGCCCTCGGCCAACAGATAGTTCGGAAATGAGTTTAACCGTCTGATTAGAATCAGCATATCTTCCCCAACATTGGATTTCATATGTGTGAAACGTTTTTGTGGATTCCGGAAAAGATCGGTTCGATCCCACTGTTTGGTTTCGGGCTAGTAACCATTGGCTGGTTGCTAGCGATGGGAGCCTGGCTCGGATGGTCCTGTCGTCAAAAAGGTTGGACGACGGATGCGAGAAGTTCGCTGCTGTTTATGTTGGTGATCGCGTTCGTGTTCTGGAAAGTTTTTCCCTTTTTGGCAATTCCCGGACGTGGCGTGCCGATCCGCGGTTACGGTACGATGATGCTCATCGGCGTATTAAGTGGCGGGGGCCTGGCGATTTGGCGAGCACGTCGAATGCATATCGCACCACAAACATTGATTGATCTCCTACTATGGGGGATTCTGCCCGGTCTGATCGGAGGACGTATTTGGCATGTCGTGCAATACTGGCCGATCATGAAGCGGGACAATCTGGTCGATACCTTCATTAGTGTCATCAACGTGCCGGGCGGTGGTTTGGTCATGTATGGCGC
Organism: Thermoguttaceae bacterium; assembly: GCA_028694795.1. GTDB lineage: Bacteria > Planctomycetota > Planctomycetia > Pirellulales > Thermoguttaceae > JAQVKF01. The sequence goes on from JAQVKF010000066.1 coordinate 3,528, forward strand.
GCTCATTGGCGCACTTGCGGGGTGGACATTTTTCATTTGGCGACATCAGATGCCTCTGTTGCGAATGCTCGACATCGTCGCGCCGGGAATGCTGTTAGGGCTGGCATTTGGGCGTATCGGCTGTTTCATGTTCGGTTGCTGCTTTGGCGGCCCTTCCGAGTTGCCTTGGGCGGTGCAATTCCCCGCTGGGACGTTGCCGTGGGAATCGCAAATTGACGCGGGACTTCTGCCCGTCCACGGATTGACACTCGAAACAAGCGACCACGCCGATGGTGATTGCGCGAATGGCAACTGTGCATTAAATCATGACCATGCTAGCCATGACCACGCGGAAGAGGCGGTACGCATTCGTTCGGTCGCACCCGGCTCGGCGGCGGAAGCGGCTGGTGCGAAACCGGGAATGCAAATCTTGGCCGCGGATCAATACCAGGTACTCCATCGTCAGCAATTTCTCCAGTGGCTTGTCGCGCGACCGGTCGGCGAGACGATCCATCTGCTCGTGATGCCAGAGCCACCCGCTCGATTGGCTCGAACGACCGACGCCCCGAATACCGAATCCGGTGCCGAATCCAAAGTGTCGAACTCCCAAAGTGTCGAATCGGATGGTACCAATACGTCCACGTCTGAAATGAAACCGGGGGAAAGTTTGCCGAGTTTGGCAAGCGTTGCCGATTCGCTCCAGCCAGTGATGCTCGAGTGGGCGGCGGAAGCGTTGCCGGCCAAGTCGTTACCGGTGCATCCGACGCAACTTTACCAATCAATCGACGCTTTTATCTTGTGCTTTTTGATCCTGGCACTGACGCCATATTGCCGGCGTGACGGGATGCAATTGGCCGCGACGCTGACGGTATATCCGATCAGCCGATTTTTGTTGGAGCTGATCCGAGTTGATGAAAAAGGCCAATTCGGAACCTCGCTCTCGATCGGCCAATGGACAAGTTTGGTGATTTTTGTTGCAGCGTTGTGTTTGTGGGTGTATATTGGGTTTTTCGAGCGGGATGAAAATGAACGTACGCCCGCGTAAAAATTCGATTGCTGGAAGCGCAGCCACCGCAATCGACGAACCACCGCCGTCGCGGTAGCGGCAACTCGCAGCGGCACATTGCCGTTATGATGGCGTGAACACCCCTAATGGGATGGGTATAGATGTCTGATGCACAGCGTGAATTTTCGATCTGGGTAATTCGTACGTTGCGTGAGGCGGGTTTCACCGCGTTATGGGCGGGCGGCTGTGTACGCGATCGGCTACTCGGACGTGAACCAAAAGATTACGATGTGGCCACCGCGGCTCATCCCGATCAGGTACTCGAACTTTTTCGCAAACGTCATGTGCGTTCGCTCCCGATAGGCGTTTCGTTCGGAGTCGTTGCCCTCGTGGGGCCGCGTGGAACGGGAACCGTCGAGGTCGCAACCTTTCGTGAAGACGCAAGTTACAGCGATGGACGACATCCCGACGCGGTCCAATTCAGTACGCCGCAACGCGATGCCCAACGGCGTGATTTTACGATTAACGGTCTGTTTTTCGATCCGATCGAAGAGAAAATACTCGATTTTGTCGGTGGTCAGGCGGACCTCGCGGCGGGAGTGCTGCGAGCGATTCGTGAACCGACCGAACGGTTTGATGAAGATAAACTGCGAATGTTGCGGGCGGTGCGATTTGCCACTTCACTCGGATTCCAAATCGAATCGGCGACTTTTTCCGCCATCCAAACGATGGCCTCGCAAATTCGTTGCGTAAGTGCGGAACGAATCGCGGCGGAGATGGATCGCGTTTTGACCGGACCGAATCGTGGGTTGGGGTTGCGTCTGCTCGCCCAAAGTGAGTTGGGCCGAGAGATTCTGCCGGAGCTTTTTGGACCGCTTTCTCACGATCCCACTCTTTTGGACCGATGGACACGTCGGCTCGAAAATTTGACGATACCGGACGTGAGTGTGTCAATGGCCGCTCTAGCGTATGGACTGCTCACGCCCAACACCCTTGACCGAATCGCCAAACGCTGGAAATGGGCCAACGTTCAACGGCGGCGAGCGGTCTGGTGTTTGCGCCAAATCGACGCGGTGGACGCGGCGGCTCAAAAAGTTTCCACGCTCCAACCGCTGTTCGTCGCTCCAGATTTCGACGCGTTGCTCCAATTGCGACAACTTTTCGCTCAGACGAACGAAATGCCCGCCGTGCTACCGCAGCGAATCCATGAAATGCTGCAGTGGTCGCCTGAACAATTGGCCCCACCGCCGTTGCTCGATGGAAACATCCTGCTTGCCCATGGTTTTCAGCCGGGTGTACTCATCAAACAGATTTTACAGGTGGTGCGTGACGCGCAGCTCGATGGACAAATTACCACCACCGATCAAGCCATCACCCTCGCTTTCGCGATGGCTCACACCGACAGGTGCGATACGTGAGCCGAGGTAGGGAACGAGGTGATGGCATTGGCGGACCACATGGCAACGTTGCGGCGGCGACGACTCGCGCGGTACGTTGCCGTCGCCATGGCGTTGCTTAATACAAGGATTCAAACATGAAGTTCATTGCTACACGAATCGCTAGGCCAAAACTCTTGGGCGGAGCTACCGCACTACGTGAAAGAGTCGTTTTTCTCCTCTTTTCCCTGCTCGTCGCCCTCTTCGCGACGCTCTCAACGTCGGCCATAGCCGCAACCACGTACCGCGAATATGACAAAACCTATCCCACCTATCCCTACGACGATCCCAATCCTGTTCCGGAATTTACTCAGTTTTACCCCTATTTCCGATTCGATGGTTTTGCCGATCAGCCCGTCGAACAAGCGTGGCATGTGGTCGAACTTTCCAACGATTATCTCACGCTGACGATCTTACCGCAAATTGGTGGAAAAATCTGGACCGTCACCGAAAAATCGACTGGAAAATCAATTGTCTACTCCAATCCAGTCATCAAATTTCGCGATATTGCGATGCGTGGTCCGTGGACGAGCGGCGGTATCGAAATGAACGTCGGAATCATTGGACATACCCCCAACTGCTCCTCGCCCGTCGATTATGCCGTGCGGCAAAACGACGATGGAAGTGTCAGCTGTTTCATCGGAGCGATGGATCTGATCACGCGTTCACGATGGACGGTGGAAATTTGTCTGCCGGATTTCGCCGCGATCTTCTCGACACGCATGTTTTGGCAAAATAGTTCCGGCCTGAATCAACCATATTACACATGGACAAACGTGGGAATGCGGGCCTCAGACGACCTGCAATATGTGAATTTTGGAACCCATTTCGTCGGACATGACGGCGAATTAAGCGAGTGGCCCATTGATCCGAAAAGCGGCGAAGATTTATCATGGTATACCAATAATGATTTTGGCAGTTACAAGTCGTACCATATTGTCGGACAACTGCGAGATTTCTTCGGCGCGTATTACCATGGCGACGATTTCGGAACGGCGTGCGTGATTCCATACGAAGGAAAACGCGGACGCAAAATCTGGATGTGGGGCGCGTCGCGAGAAGGTATGATCTGGGAAGATCTGCTCACTGATCCGCCTGGTGGGCAGTACATCGAAATTCAAAGTGGACGTTTGTTCAATCAAACATCAACCGCAAGCGGTCAAACGCCGTTCAAACACCGCGAATTCGCTCCCTACACATCCGACACGTGGACCGAATATTGGATGCCTGTTTTGCATACCAATGGATACAACGTGGCTGGTCGCGCGGGAGCCATGCGAGTGAGTGTGCAAGAAATGGATGGAAAAAAACGAATCGTCGTTCGGATTTCGCCCACACAGTTCCAGAACGCGGCTCTCAAAATTTATGAGGGGGATCAGCTCCTAAGTGAAGAAAACCTCGACCTGCGTCCTACGGAAATGCAAGAGCGTGTACTAGATATGGAAACACTCGAAGACGCCAAATTACGGGTAACGTTGGGGGATACGACACGAAGCGACTCTTCGCTCGTGTTTGACGCGGATGAAACAAAAACGCTCGTGGATCGTCCGTGGGCCCCTGTGGATGCACCGTTGCAAACGACCGGACCGACAGCTTCCTATTTGGCCGGTCGAGAACGAATGCGCGAGCGGGAATACCGTGACGCGGATGCGGCATATCGAAAATGCCTGGAGGAAGATCCGCTCTATCTTCCCGCGTGGGTGGGACTCGCGGAGAATGCGTACCGACGCGGCGAGTACGCCCAAGCGGTAGAATATTGCCGAAGGGCTCTGTCAATTGACCTGTACGATGCGGCGGCAAATTATCAATCGGGACTGGCTCACGCCGCGCTCAACGATTGGACGAATGCGGAAGAAGCGTTTTGCGTCGCGGCATTGTCTGATCAAAATCGTTCGGCGGTATTTACCGAATTGACGGCGGTCAATCTCCATGAACAAAAATATCAACGTGCCATGGACATGGTTGAAAAGGCTCTCGACGCCAATCGGCTCAATTTGGATGCCCTGTGGATGAAATTGTGCCTGCTGCGTGTGTCCGATGCGAACTCGGCGGAACAGCGTGAAGCATTTCTGACGCTCTCGCAACAATTATTACGGGAAAATCCACTGAATCACGCGGTGCGTGTGGAACGTTTTTTGGCGGGAGCTGAGACGGCGTCCAGTGTGCTTGACGCGGTACGATGGGAATTGCCCCATGAAACGTTTCTCGAGTTGGCCGCTCGCTATACGCGTATCGGACGCCGCGAGGATGCGATCGCCGTATTGCAAATCGCATTGGGGAAAAAAGGAATTTTGCGAACGGAACTGTTGTACTGGTTGGCATATCTGACGGAAAACCTTGATTTACTGAAACGAGCCGAAGCGGAACCGATTGATTTTTGCTTTCCATTCCGTCCTGAATCGCTGCCGGTTTTCCAATGGGCATATGATCAGGATCATGGCGAAGATTCGGCAAATGCGTGGAAAAATCTCTACTATCTTGCGATTCTCGAAAAATATTGTGGAAAGGACGAACGAGCCATTACACTGTTGCAAGAATGCGGGAATCGACCAGATATCGCAACCTTTTATCTCTTCCGCGGCGAAACGCTGTCCAAGAATCCATCCGGCGATGCGTCGGCTAACAGTTTGGACGATTTTCGCCATGCGTTTCAGCTTGCTCCGGATCAGGCACGAGCCGCGGTGGCGTATGTAACGGCGTTGGAAAAGGCCGGCAAAAGCGATGAAGCGTTTAAGTTGACGGAAACAGATGTCCAACGTTTTCCACTCAATCCGAAACTAGTGCTCATGTACGCACGCGCCCTGATTCAGCAAGAGCGTGAGGAAGAAGCATGGAAATTCCTCAAAAGCGCCGTGTTTCTTCCGAATGAGGGTTCGGTGTACGGACGTATTATTTTCCATGAGGCAGCGATTTGGACGGCAGCAAAGAAATATCGCGACGCCCAGTGGCAGGAAGCGTTCGAGATGGCTCAGGAAGCAAAACAGTGGCCGGAAAATCTTGGTTCGGGCAAACCGTTTCCGGAATACTGCGATGAACGCCTGGAAGATTGGCTCATCTACTGTTCGGCCATGCAGCTCAGCAAGACGGACGAAGCGACGAAGGCGATTGAACGCATATTGGAACCAGTAAACGAGGCCCAACGGACGAAATTTGAAGCGGCTCCACTTCATCCTCTCTGGACAGCGTTAGCTACACGTGCTGCGGGGGATGCCGCGAGTGCGAGAGCGGGCTTAGAGCGATGGAACGAAACGGCCACGGATGCGGCTAAGCCGCTTTCCAGTTGGGCGATTCAATATTTCGACGGAAAATCGCTCCAAATGCCCAAAGAAATGGAAGTAAACCGCTCATTGGAGCTTAAAGTACTTGAAATGATTCGGAAATAAAAATAAAATTTTCCACACGGGGTATTTCTTTCCGTCGAAACCGTTCGAGTGATTCCGATTGACCCGCGAGCGACCGTCCAAAGTCTCGCGGTTCCCAGCCAATCAACCGATTCACGTGCAAGAAGTCCCGTCGGAGGAAATACTAGAGTGGATAGAGTCATCCATTCTATTTGAAAGCGAGCAGAAAAAGGAAACGAAGGCCACAGGTTTAATAAAACCAGTGGATATGTTTCCATATAGAAAACGGGTGTCGTATGTTTCGTGGTTACGGTGCGTTTATCCGGGAATTTTTACGGGCCTCCTACACCACAGGCGCGGTTTTGCCGAGCGGTCCGACGCTCTGCAAAACACTCGCGAGCTATATTGGTACGGAACCGGAGGGACGCGGTCCCTCAGAGGAACTTCGCCGAGCACGTCGTGTGTTGGAAGTCGGTCCCGGTACGGGGTGTGTGACCCGCGAAATTGCTAAACGTTTAGGCCCGGACGATACACTCGATTTGGTTGAATGCAATCCGACATTTGTGGCGAATTTGCGTCGCATGCTCGAAAAAGATCCCGTGATGCAAACGGTCGCGGGTCGTACTCGCGTTTTCGACTGTTATCTACAGGAACTCGAAACGGATACGCAATATGATCGGATTGTATCCGGGTTACCGCTGAATAATTTTCCCGTGGAGTTGGTGTCTGAGATTCTGTCGCTGTTCGAGTCGCTTTCGGCACCGGGCGGTACGGTTTCGTGGTTTGAGTATGTCGCAATTCGTCGAATGAAAAGCGCGGTTAGTTTCGGTAAAGATGGCAAGCGATTGCGTGGAATTACGGCGGCGCTGGAGGCGATACTCCAACCGTATGAATTTCGACGTCAGGCCGTTTGGGCGAATGTACCACCTGCATGGGTGCATCATGTACGATTCGATCAGACACAACCCCGTTAAAATCATGCGGACACTCAAATCTTATAGGCGGCGAGAGGCGAGTTCTCGCCATGAACGAAACGACAGGCAAGTTTCCAGCCGATGGGCAATACGGGGTAAAACATGATGGGGGAGGGTCAGGGTCAAACCGCATTCACAGAGTGGAAGTAAATGGTTTCCATAGAATGTACCTGTTGTGGAAAATATCATCGTGTGGATGGTCCGTTTTTCCGATGAACGAAGTGAGAAATGCGTAAGTTCTGGTGGATTTTGGACGAATGCCGCGATTTTTCGCCAAAGATCGTCGGCGGTGGGGCGTTTTCCATTCTTTATGGAAACCATCGACACCGAAAGAATATGTGGAGGTGAGCAATGAGTCGATTGGGAAAGAATTATCAACAGGGCAACTTCCATCGGGATTCGCGCGGTTTTGTTGTTCTTTGTTCCTTTGCTTGCTTTTTGAGCGTCGGCCCTTTTCCGGCCAATGCGACGGCAGTCACACCACCCGCGTCCGCATCGCAAGAAGCCTCAGAGATCGAATCAGCCACGAAATCAATTCCACAGGTCCTAGAGCCACTCACTGTGGAACCACAGGCTTCAGAACCCGCGAATACCGAACCATCGACATCGGTACAACCGCTTCGTTTTTCTCCCATGGTTACCGAGTCGCCGTCTTTTGCCGACTCGGATTTAGCGAGGTTGTTGAAATGGTACCCCGATTTCAGTCAAACGGTACCACTGGCTCCGTCACTCATGCGTCAAGTGGGGCAAATGCTCCAATCGGGGGATGCGGCTCAAGTGGCTTGGGCCAAAGAAGTTGTCCCCCTCTTGGAAGCGTATCTCCTGGAACCCGATGGGACGAAGCTCGACGCCCTGCGGCAATGGTGGGAATCGCAGTATCGTATGACGATGAATTTTGGCGGCGCGACGGGGCCTTCGGCCAACACAGCGACGACTACGGCGGGAAGCAAAACCATTCGTCGCGTGCGGACATTGGGCGGAATACGTTCGGTCACAGTAGAGGTTCCCGTCGTTTCCAAACCATCGAGTGTTAAAACGCTCAGCGCGGCACAGCGGGAATTGTTGGACGCCATTGGGCGACGTTTTCCGATGTGGGAAGGGGCTGTGGCTGGAGATGAACTTTGTACGCGGTTGGTTCCCATGTTAGAGCGTTTTGAATGGGACATGGCGTCGGTGGCAGAAAAGGAGTTGCTTGATGGCATTACGACCATGCGAGGTTCGAAAAACGCCGAGGTCAAAGAGCGTGGAGAACGATTGGCAACGGTCTATTTGGCCCCGAATTTTCGCGCGATGATCACCGTTCAGCTGCTTCAGATGTTGGTACCCACACGACGAATTGTGCGCAGCCCGCTCACGTTGCAAACGCCGGGCGGGACGATTCAAGGAGCGTCGCTTACCGAATCGGAACTCAAAGTCCGATTGCTGCCGGATGAAAATCAGGCGAGACTGTTGTTCGAGATGACGGGCGATCTGCTGTCGTTGACCAGCGCGCAGCGGTTTGGCAATTTGTACGCCGCCGCAACACAATCGGAATTTCGTGCGTGGAAAGAACTGCAAATTAGCGAATCGGGAAACAAAATCTTAGCCACACAGGCAGAAATCCGGAAGAATCGTTTTTTACCGGACAGCATTCGTTCGACATTTCCAAGCATGCCTGAAATCCAACCGTCTCCATTGCCGCTTTCGCAGTTGCCGTTCACGCGGGAATTGAATCAGACGATCCAGCAAGATCGAAACGCGATGTTGGAAGAGGCGTGCCATTTTCTCGATGAAGAAGGCGAACGTCGGATCGGTACCGTACGACAACGGGTCGAAGATCGGCTGTTGAATCCACTCACGGACATGGGGCTCGGACCAGTGGTCCAATCGGCCTCATCGACCGATACGCAAGCGAATTTTTCGCTCAATATCCGAACACCTCAACAGTGCGGCGCGTATGCCTCGGTACCGACAGGGCACCATTCCAATGCGTTGATCGCACTTCAGGCTCACGAGTCGGCGTTGAATAATTTGGTAGAACAGATCGGTTTGGATGGCACGACATCCTCGCTTTTCGAGCTGCAAAATCGGATCGCCGTCCGGTTTAACTCGCCGGAATTATTACTCGCGGAGGCGGAAGATGGTCGTTTTGTCATCACTTTCCCGGAGACGGACTCGCTTCGCTTGCAATGCCGTGAGGGCGCGTTCCAATTGACGCTGCGGATCGCGGAGCTTATTGATTTGGATGAGGGCAGCATTTGGAAAAATCTGGAAGTGCGCGCAGTCTATCGTATCGAAATGGAACCACAGTGTATACGATTGGTACGCACGGAGCCGATCCAATTGTTGGGCCGCAATATTGGTGGCGAATCGCAGTTGCGATTGCGTGCGATTTTCGGACGTATTTTCAGCCGTGAAGGATATTCCGATATTCTGCCGAGTGAGATTTTTTCACTAGAGACGCTTCGTTCGCTCCAATTCCTTTCCGCACAAGTGGAAAATGGTTGGTTGACACTCGAACTTGGCACCAAATCCATGCCATCCAAATAGGGCGTGTTCACACAAATTGCCACCTCAATCGGAGCGACCGGCTGTGCCAACGTCAGGCAAAAAATACCAGCGTCAGGCAAAAAGTTCGCGCATTTTCCGGGAAAATGCTTTTTCGTAAAACTTTTTTTGGGTGAAGTGAAATCAATGAGAGGAAACTTTTTGCAAAAAGTTTCCCCTCAAACACCCCTTCCAAAACTTTTTTACTAGACGCGCAAACTTCAATATCAACCAACGTAAACCACCCCGATTGCTGTTATTTCATTTTTGGCCATCGGGGCTTCTTGCCATGTCATCATATGTGAACGCGATCTAGAACGCCGCGCGAAAAACAAAGGGACGGATACCCAGGTGCATAGGGCCGAAACACAAAGGATGTGTAGCCAATCTGTATATGATCTCGTACACAACCCCAAAGCTTCTCTCCATCAGAGGCGGATATACCACGGTGTACGCCTAGCCGGGTACGCTCCTAACCGAAATCCGCCATCCGAACAGCGGCGATGACGTTGCATTACCAGAGGTGTCATACGGGTTCACATCATATTACCAGGGCGCCGGTTGGGCAAATGGATCGTATTGCCGTCATTATCGCTGAGCAGTTCGTCCGCTTTGGTGACACGAATAGCCTCTTCGATGGTACTTTCGCCACGGATCGCCTTAAGCCAAGCATGTTCACGCAGCGTGCGCATCCCCGCTCGACGTGCCGCCGCCTTGACGATCTGCGACGCACAATGTTCGCTCGTCAATTTGCGAATCTCATCATTTGCTCGCAGCAATTCGTAAATACCGACACGACCGGAATATCCCGTACCACGACAGCGACGACACCCCTCACCTTTCCAAAGCTGACCACCGGCATCCATCAAATCGTCAAATGGAAAATCATTTGGTAATTCGTTCCAATTGGGCGTAATCTCATGTTTGCATTCAGGACAGATTTTGCGTACCAGTCGCTGGGCCATAATGCCCTCAACCGTGCTCGAAACCAAAAACGGCTCCACACCCATATCGACTAAACGCATGAACGCGCCTGCCGCATCGTTCGTATGGAGCGTACTGAACACCAAGTGGCCTGTCAGCGATGCTTGTACCGCGTTTTCCGCTGTTTCCAAGTCTCGAATCTCACCGACGAGCACGATGTCTGGGTCGTGACGCAAAATCGCTCGAAGACTCGCCGCAAAGGTCAACCCCACCTTCGCCTGTACCTGGATCTGATTGATACCGTCCAGCTGGTATTCAATCGGGTCCTCGGTCGTAATAATCTTCGTCGCCTCGCTCTTGATTTCGTTCAACGCGGAGTACAACGTCGTCGTTTTACCAGAACCGGTTGGACCGGTCACCAAAATAATTCCGTGAGGCAGACCAATCAACTTCTGGAATTCCGCGTAAATATCCTCGTCCATCCCGATACCGAGCAGCGAGAAATTCATCCGGTCCTTATCCAAAATACGCATCACGACACCCTCGCCGTGGAGCATCGGAATGATCGAAACACGGATATCGACCTCACGTCCCTTCACTCGCAACTTGATACGACCGTCTTGCGGAATACGCTTTTCCGCGATGTTGAGCCGCGACATAATTTTCAAACGACTCACAATCGCCGCTTGGAATCGATTAATCTCCGGCGGCAACGGTTGATCCTGCAGCACACCATCAATTCGATACCGCACCTTAAGCCCCTTCGCCTGAGCCTCTAAGTGAATATCGCTCGCTCGTGTTTCAATCGCCTCGACAAGCAACTCATTCACCAATCGCACAACCGACGCTTCTTGGGCCGCTTCCGCCGCTTCCGAATCGTCTACCTCGAAATCTTCCAGCATTTCGACGCCCGGCGTGCGTTCTTCCTGTTGGGCAACCAAACCGTCAACCGTCTCAGAACCCACACCGAGATTCGTCTTGATCAGTTTGGAAAGTTCATTCGGAATCGCCACCACGGGAATAATGCTCATTCCGGTCGCCGCGCCAACCGCATCGAGAGCCTGAACGTCAGACGGCTCACTCGTCGCCAGAACTAACGCTCCATTTTCGATACAAACTGGAAAAACGTTATATTTGTGAATTAAACGGATCGGAAACGTCCGCAACAATGAGAGATCAACTTTCGCGGTCGTCAGGTCGATCATGTCGAGTCCCATGACTTCCGCGAGTGCTCGCAGCGACTCTTCCTGCATTTCCGTCGCAGAGCTTAGCTCTGCAGCAAACCGCTTTAGACGGCTCGCATCACCATTCTCTTCGAAATTCTCGTCTTGTTCGGACATCCGTTTCGTTTCTGTCGCCATCACTCGACCTCAACTCCGCTGTTTTTTGCTATAGAATCCCATTCGTCGAAATGAACCGAGCGTCTTTTCGTGAGTTCATTTCACCACGGGTAAATTTCATTACGGGCAAAACGCCCAACTCTCATCGCCGTTGGATGCTCTCACCGCAAACGGGGTACCCCCACTACAACCGCAACACTCTCACCGCGTCCAATCCGCTCGACTTCCGACAGAATCGGCTCTCGTCGAAATGCTCTAACACTTCGTACTCCATTGAACCATTTTTTCGTGCGAAATGCAACCGTCAGGAACCCGAACCTTCCAAAAAAATCCACACAATATTCCAAAAAATAAAATAAAAACATGATTTTTTATTTTTCAAAAAAGTAAAATATAGAATCCTCGGTAAAGTCCACCCACTCGGCAAATGAACCCTTACACCACTACGAGATCAAGCACACCCGATATAAACATTTCAGTCTGTCTACAGGCGAAAATTCCATTCCGCAGATCTTCGTCCATTTTCAACCCTTGGCGGTCCAATTGTGGTAAAATAGATAAGATGCAGGCACGAACAGCAACATGATCAATGTCGAGACGCTCAGACTGAACGCGAGTGAGACGGCCATGGGAATCATCATCTGAGTTTGGAACGATTTTTCCAAACTCAGCGGTCCGGGACGATGGTCGTGACTGAAGTGAGGAAAATCAGGCGCAATCGCTGCATTCCACCCCGTAAAACGGCTTCACGTATTGTGTATCCTTGCACAAGAAGCCCGTTAAAACCGCCGATCACAATCGTGTCGTCGGCGCATTAACCGCTGTTTTTTTAATACCCACGAAACGAATATTCTCACCGGAAAACTTTTAGAGTACACACGAAACACCAATGGAGCTGTATTCACATACGCTTTTTCGGCTGGAATGGCTGTTACGAACCTGATCCATCAATCACGAGGCTTCGATCATCCCATCGACAATACGGATCGTACGATCCGCGCGGTCCGCTACCGATTGATCATGGGTCACCATGATAACCGTCAGTTTCCGCTGCACTCGCAATTCTTTCAATATTTCCAGAACTTCAAGGCCCGTATGTCGGTCCAAATTGCCCGTCGGCTCATCTGCCAGCAAAAGTCGCGGACGTCCAATCAGTGCTCTTGCAATCGCCGCACGTTGCATCTCACCGCCGGAAAGCTCCGTCGGACGATGTTTTAATCGATGGGAAAGCCCCACCTGGTCGAGAAGTTGCTTGGCCTCCTCCCGATATTGGCGTTTTTTGGCCGTAAAATGAAATAGAGAATCACGAATCATCAGCGGCGTTAGGACATTTTCAAGCGTCGTCAATTCTGGAAGCAGATGATAAAATTGGAAAATCATTCCAAATTCGTGATTACGAATACGGTCTTTTTCGCGATTGCTTACACGATCAATCCGCTTGCCGCAAAATCGAATCTCGCCACGATCAGGCGGATCAAGTGTTCCAAGCAAATGAAGCAGGGTACTTTTGCCCGAACCGCTCTGACCGATAATCGCCACAAACTCCCCCTCGTAGACCGAGACCGACACGCCACGAAGTACGGGAACCTCGACTTTGCCTTTTTGGTACGATTTGTAAAGGTCGGTTGCTTCTAAAAACGTGTTCAATTCGTTCATAGTATCCTATTTCTTCGTGGGAAGAGATACTCCATGGATCGTGAGGGGAACGGAGTCGCTTACTCGTAAGTCCGGTAGACCATCGAGAATATTCGGTTGTGTGTACCGCGAAATCATTTTTTTTGCAATAGATGTTCCCGCGAGAAATTGCGTCATCGCGCTTGAGGAATGGGGGCCAACCGCGCTGTCGCTTGAAGAAAATCAGTCAATCGTTTCGCGGTCTCGACATCCAATGGGTAGTATCCAAAACGTAAGGCATAAAAAATGGCGATAAACTGCCGTGCTTCCCGTGTTTGCCATCTCTCGCCATAAAGTGTTTGAAGTCGTGAGTTACAACGCTGGACGAATTCTCGCTGCGTCTCGAATGGCGAACGACGCAAACCGTATGTTCGCATCAAATTTTCCCAACGTTGGAAAATCTGATCGGCCTCTTTTTTGGCATGGGCCTGGGTCGCGTCCACCGTTTGACGCCGCGAAGATAATTTAGTGATTTGCGTCAACAAAGTGAATTCTTTGATCAGTGCGGCCAGCCATCGGTACAACAGCCACGCGACGGGCCGCAACAGTCGCCATAGTACATAACCCGCTAAAAGTCCGATCAAGAGAATTCCCCCTTGAATCCAGGGGGCGGCGGAACCAAATCGCTCTTTAAGCCCTTGGAATAGATCCATCAAAGGCATACTCATGAGCCACTCAAGCATCGGACGCAAACGCCTTTCCACTGGTGCGTAAAGCGTTTTCTGACGCGATTCGTCCATACTTACCACATATTGACGCCAGAACCAGTCGATGGAATCGAACGCCTGGGCCACGGGCGAGTTCCAGAAAGTCGACGAATGCGTTGCCGGGGTCGGATCTAAACGTAGCCACCCGCCATATCGCCACGCGCTCGGACAAAACGGCAAGCCGCTGTCCGGAAGCTCTTCCGGTGGAACGTACGCTTCCACCCACGCATGTGCGTGTTGCTGCCGCGCGCGGAACATACCGCTTGTTTCCAAATATTCGGACGTACAAAATCCCAGAACGACGCGACATGGAATCTTCTGAAAACGTAAAGCCAATGCCAATGCGGAAGCAAAATATTCACAATGCCCTTGGGGATGAAGCGTCATAAAATCTTCCATCGGATCGAGAGCTGGATCACGTTTCACACCACCCACTTGGTAGGTGAATGCAGCCGAATTTTTGAATTTTGCCTCGAATAATTCCGCAACGAGTCGAGGGTTTTTGCGAACACTTTCGTCCAAACCGGCGAACCATTGGTCCGAAATGCGGTGGATCCCTTCCAGTCGTTCCGGCTTTGGAATCCGAGTCAACAGCTCTGATGCCGTTTTCGGAAGATAGTTCGGTTCCAAATTCGGCGCAAGTTGAATCTGCGACGAACCGACCATTCCGAGCGTCGCCACCTGAACCTCACGTGTTCCTCGAACAACCATCTGTTCATCTCGTGCTTCTTCACGTTGGAACAATTTCTCTTGTTCGCCATCGTAGTACAATTGGTGTGGATTTTCCACCGTGGAAAAGAGCGGCGGCCAAACACAAAAAACTTCCGAACGACGGGATGATCGCAATTGAATCAATTCCCGAATCAGCGGTTGTCCTGTGAGCAAAGAGTTCAACCGATCAATACGCGGCTGGTACAGC
>JAQVKF010000067.1 GCA_028694795.1 Thermoguttaceae bacterium
ACGAAGCGGCGACGGCGACGCTCTCGTCGTGGTGTATGATCGAACCGCAAAATGCCACCAAAGCCGCAAGCGGGGCGTCCGATGCGGATTCAATGAATGAAACGTCCCGTGAGGATAAAACGAGGCACGGAGTGTCCAGCGAGGCGATTGGATCGCGGATGATCGAAGTCGTCCTGCGTGAACCGGCGATTGGAACGCTTGTGTTCGGGATGACGGCGGTGCGCAGCCAACCGGCGGCGCTCACTCCACGTGAATCGCTTTATCGAACGGACGCGGAAATCGCCGACGGCGCGAAACTTTTGCGATGGAATTTTCCAGCGATTTTGCCGATGGGGACCGAATCGCATAGCGGCGTTTTCGGATTGGTTCTCGAAGATTTACTCGAACCGTATCAACTGGAAACGGAGGGGCTGATCTCGTTGGATACGTCGCTGCTCGAACGTGCGATTCCGGCCTCAGCTCTGGCTGTCCAACCGGGACTTCCGGTCGTCCGATCGGTCGCGGCCTTTTACGTTCCCATTGCCGGACAATATCCGGAATCCTCGGAAACCGAGCTAACCACCGGACCCTTGGTACCAACCGCCGCGGAATCGAATGCGGTGTCGAATACGGAATCAAACGCTGCGGCGAACATTTCGCCAACAGAAGAATCGGCGAGGAAAAGTGCTGGGGAGGTCGGAGCGGAAGGTGCAAACCTATTGGAAGACAAGAACCTGCCGGAAGACGCAAACTTGGTGGCCCATCAGTCGGAAAGCCCACAATCGCGATCTGTGATATGGGCGTTTTCGACGGGATTTTACAAACCGACCGAGGAACTGTTGACAACGGTACAGGTTTTTGTCGAACCGGGGACGCAAGGAATGACGCTGCGTGGCGATTTCTCGCTTCTTTCCACACGTGAAAAAATGTTCGAGGCAAAAATCGAGCTTCCCGTCGGTTGGAATGTGACTCAGGTGACTGATACGAGTGACGCGAATCGCCCGCCGCTGCCGCTCGTTTTTGAGCGGCTGGAACTGGACACCGCCGTGTCAGCGGAACGTCGCGTGCGTTTGCGGA
Source organism: Thermoguttaceae bacterium (assembly GCA_028694795.1). GTDB lineage: Bacteria > Planctomycetota > Planctomycetia > Pirellulales > Thermoguttaceae > JAQVKF01. The sequence goes on from JAQVKF010000067.1 coordinate 1,057, forward strand.
TTTTACCACCGTTATCGGCGGATGGAACGACTCGCAAACCGATTGCGGAACAGACGCTTTGGAAAATCTCCATTGATGCGGTTGCGTCGGCGGAAATGCGGATTGCGGATCGTGATGACGGAAAACAGGGTGGCGACACTCCCAACATTTCAGTGGCGTCGAGCGGTGGACCGAACGTCGGCGACTCGGATACTGGTGGAAGTGAATCAGATATTACCGGATCGAGTACCGGCGATTCGAACGCCGGTGAACCGAACGCGGAGGTTGGTGGATCGGATGAACGACCGTATCGATTTGCCATTCCGGAATTCCGCGTTTGCGGAGCGACACGCGAGTCGGGGGCGGTGGCGATTGGATGTCGCGGCGATTTTTCAGTCCGACCGGAAGGTGACGTGGCTTCAGCTCTGATTCCGCTACTCGATACGGAGATATCCTCGCTCGGTTTTCGGACCGAGGGGGTGACGCCGCAATTGGCGTGGAGTTACCGCCAGCGAACGCCGCTGCCGCGACTGGTGATCGAGAAAGTTCGGTCACGTTCCACCGCTCGCGCGTTTTCGTTCTTTCGTGTCGGACAGGATCGTATCGCGGTCCATCAAGAACTCGTTTGGAAAATTGACCAAGCGAAAACGTCACGACTGCGATTTGCGCTACCAGCGTCGTCGCCTGCCGGGGTGACGATTAGCTCGCCGGATGGAACCGTTGCGATTCGGCAATATACGAGTCATGTGAAGTCGGACGGCGTGATCTCTCATGGTGAGACCAACGAGGGAGAACTTGCTGATGGGGAACGTGGATCGGAGCGGATTTGGGATGTCGAAACGGTGAATCCTGTTCGCGGAATCGCGCGGTTGGTAGTGAATTTCTCCATACCACAATCTGATATCTCGCAGACCGAATCGACAATACAAATGTTACCTCTGCCCACATTTCCGGACGCGGTACATACGTCAGGATTGTTGGCGGTGGAGGGCGACGCGGAACTTGATACGACCGTTCAGACTACGGCGCGGAAGATTGATATCGGTGAACTTGCCGAGGCGGAAAGTTATTTGCCTGGTGAACGTTTGATCGGTGCGTGGAGCTTCGTGGCTGCGCCGCCGGTGACACGGATCACTATGCGCCGTTACCCGGCCTTCGCTCTGGTGCCGGCCATCGCGGAACGACTCCAACTGGATCTGCGCATGACTGATCAGGTGGACGGAATGCTCCACGCGGCGGCGGAATTTACGCTGCGAACGACTCCACAGACCCTCCTGCTCGAACTTCCGATGGGAGCCGAATTGTACGCTATCCATCTTGATGATCGTGCGATGCGACCGATTGCCGCCCAAGCGGATGGTATGACCATGAGGAAAATGCCCACATTTTTGGTCGATGTCACGTCCATCGGTTCCGCTGAGGAGCCAGCGTCTTTGGAAAATAGTTCGGCGGACGGTATGGTCCATGGTGTACCGAATGACGCGGCGGATGCGGGTGCGAGTGTTGATGATGCCGCGATGGAATTGCGTGTACTGCGTGTGATGTATGGAATTCCACGTTCGATGTGCGATGAAACCTATGCCAATGGAACGGGATCAATTGGCGGCGTCTGTGAACGGTTGAAGATCGCGATACCACGGATGCGATTGGCCGATGGACGTGTGATGCCGGTGCTCCGAGCGAATGGTCGGATATTGCCTCCGGAGGGAACGGTGATTCTTAATCCGCTTTTCGAAATGCCTACGGAATCGTACGGTTTTGTCGAAACGTCGCGACGTTTGCTTCGCGATATCGGTAAGACATTATGTGCCGCTGGAGGTACCTTCATGTTATCTAAAACAGGGACGAACGCGACATTACCAAAGGAAGCGATGGAGGCTTCACCCGGTGCGTCTAAAGATTCCGCCGAAGGAAATCGAAAGAGTGCTGAAATATCAACCAAGGCCGAATGGTCCGACGGGGAAAGTCCTTCTCGTAGTACTTTGGAAAAAAAGCCAATCGTGGATGGATTACCCGCCGCAGGTGTCCCCGCAGCGTCCCCCCCCGTCCTCTCCATGGACACCGATGGCATCGAAATGGATAAAAATGCGGCGATGGAGGAACGTGACCTGTCTTTGGCGGAAAAGCCCCAGGTAGTCGAAACGTCTCCCATGTCCACGGCGGCTCCGGTGACAGCAGATGCTCCCGCGGAACCGTCCACGGAACATTTAGAGGAACAAAAGACGGAGGGATATGTAGAATACGGTCACGCAAGACCATCTGTGGATGCGGCTGGCCGTGGTCGTGGACCAAGTGAAGAACCACGACCGGCTCAAGCGGTTCGGGAATCGCGGGCACTCGGAATTCGTTCGCTGCCGATTCAATTGGCGATGGATGACGAACGGGTGATCCACATGCCTTTGCCAACGATGGCGGAAAGCCAGAACGGAACGGATTCTGCCTGTGAAGCTGGATGTCTGACGTCCCGAATGACCGGTGCCGCCGAGACGGCGGGGGGTGGCGCTGTGGAAAACGGTACGGTGGCGGATATAGGCTCGACGCTGGGTGGAACTGCGGATCGGACGGCGTTACCGGAGATGGAATTGCTGCTGGTCCAGAACGCGGGGGTCCGATTCGGGGCGATTGAGTGGATCGTAGGCCTCGGAGTATTGCTTGTGGGTGGAACCGTGTTGCGACGTGGTTACGGCGCTCAGGTACTGATGCTGGTCGGTTTATGGTGCGTGGCGGTCTTTTTGCCGTTCGTTTACCAAATGTACACGCTGTTCGTGACCCATGCGTCGGATGGAATACTCCATGCGCAAAGTCCTGATCGAACGGTGTTGCTGCGAGGCGTGGCGACAGCGATTGCGATGGCAACCGTGTTGCTGCTGCTCGTTTATCTGCTGCGAGCGTTGGGAATTTTCATCCAAACGACGGTGGCGAAGCTGATTGCGAAGAGCCGGTCGAAATGCGAAAAAAATATTCCTGACTCAACATCTGAAAATTGCGCGGAAGGGAATCAAACGATGGAAATGACCATACCGAAGAATGTTTCGGGGCTGCGATTTCGAATCTTGTTATGGGCGTTGCTCGTGCTGTTCGTCATGTGGCTTGTGTCGATGTTTTGTTCCATCGTATCGGCTCAGGAAGTGGAATTGCCTCCGATTACGATTCCTGATGACGCGATTATCGTGCCCTATGATCCCGATGTGACGCAAATGCTGCGTGACGAACAAGGGAACCTCCGTTTCGTGCGACCCGCGGTGGACGAAAACCAGACGATTCTGGTTCCGTATACCGATTATCGCTCTATGCGAGAACGTGTACAAAAAGAGTTGGAACGGTTACGTGATTTAACGAAACAACCGAACGCAGCCGCGTCTAATGGAACGGCGACAGGTGGAACCGTGCCCAATAGAACGGATGCGGCGAAACCTTTGCCGAACGGGGTACCGATTGTGAAGGCGAATGGGGAAAGTCAACATGGGGTGTTGGCAATTCGCCATACAGAGTATCGTGTACGAACGGAAACGAGTGACACGCTGAGTGTTCGTGGTGCGTTCGAGTTGGAAATTTTGGCGGATGATGGCGACTTGATCGTTCCAATGCCTGTGGTTGGCGCGTTGGTCGAATCAGTGAAAGTGGACGGTCTCGCCGCGCCGCTTGTGACACTTGCGACGACCGTGCCGGAACCTATGGCACAACAAATGGCGAATCAGGCGGTGGCGAATGCGGCGATGCCATCCGTGACACCGTCTGCGAGTGTCGGTGTACGTGTCAAAGGACGCGGTGTCCATCCGGTGGAGTTGACGCTTCGATTTCCCGTCTCTCGACAGGGCGGTGTACGGGTGATTAGTGGAATCGTACCAATTGGCGCCGCGGCTCAGCTCGTCATCGAAGTGCCAACAGCAGGTACTACGCTTTCGATTGGTGATGAATCGAGTGAAAATCTGCTCCGCGACAGCCGTGAAACGCGGGTGGATGGTGAACAGATTATTACTTCACTGGATACGGCGGCAAGCGGCCCGGTGGTCGTTATGACGAATGTGTCGGGAGCTCCCGCGATGCAATGTGGACGATTGCGTGTCCAGTGGCGACCGCGTGTCGTGACCGATGCGCCGATGGACGCTGGATTAACGGTCGATTCGTTGACCGTGATTGATTTGGCCGAAGATGGAACGCGTTTGGCTTGGCGTGCGACTCCGTCGTTTCGCAGTGGAGAGTACCAACAGTTTCGCGTCGAGATTCCGATGGAAGATTTGCCCGATACGCAGCAGTGGCGTGTGGAACGGGTGACGGGTGCCAACGTGCGTGTGTGGGATCAGCGGCAAGATGCGCAGAAAATCGTGGTCGATGTCGAACTACTCGGAGCGGCGAAAGACTCGGAGACGTTTACGGTCTATCTGTTCCAGGCGGCGTCCGCGTTGCGGACTGTTCCGATCCCCGCGATTCAGGGTGCGTTACGACACGTTGGGCAAGTTGCGATTCGGAAAAGTCCGCAAATGTCGCTTCGTACAGTGCGATTTACCGGGGTCGAACAAATTGATTTTCCAACGATTCCGGATGAGATGCTCGCGTCGGGTGAAACGCCGCTGGGGGTTCAGAATTTTCAGGGGTATCAGTTCCGATCCCATCCATCGTCGTTTACATGCGAAACGCAGCGGCTGGAGACGGAACGGGTCGCGAATGTCGAGATGGAATGGAGGGTGACACCGAGCGAAGCGGTTGTTGACGCCACGATTCGTGTATGGATGGCCGATGAAAAATTCCACGATTTTACGTTGGAATTGCCACCAGGTCTGAAAATCGATACCGTTTCCGCGACGGGTGATCCACAATGGTGTGTCGAACCGGCTCCGCTGGCGGCGAAAAATGAGGTGATGAATACCGCGAGGCGTTTGGTGGTGGAGAATGAGAAAATACCGCTCGATGAACGCAAAACGATTCAGGAAAGGTTGGCCGCTCGTTTAGATCGGCTCGTGTTTCGATTTGCGCGTGCGCAATCAGGCTATGTGGACGTTCGATTGCGTGGAACGTTGACACAACCGACCGTGACGGATGTGACGGCGTGGGTATTGCCATGGTTCCGATTGCTCGATACCGAGGCACCAACCGCTCATACGGTGGTCATTCAAACCGATCCCGCTTTCGAGACCCAATGGGACTCGACCCGTTACGCCATGTTCGGCACCGGTGCGTGGCGAGCGGCGGATGAACGCCAAACATCGGAACAACGTTCTCGTCTTCCCGTGGAACGTGCCACGCTGATGCGAGAGGTTTTGGTCGGTAGCGGATGCAAAGTTGACGGACAATGGATACCACCGTTGGGGATCGTGCGACTCACGCCACGCGAACCAATCATGGATGCCGTGACGATTTCGAATATTCGTTTAACAGATCGGGACGTGGAAGAGACCGTTTTGATTGATCTGACGATCCAACGCGCGGGAGTGCGCGAAATCGTTTTCGAACTTCCGGAACGCATGAGTGATGCGAGATTCCAAGTTCCTGGCTTGCGGCGAACGGTCATCGAACCGGTGGAATCGGTTGAATCTGCAGCTCCAATGAAACCGACCGAATCTGGTGATTTGGCGAAACCGATGGAATCCGTTTCTACGGAATCTACTCTAGCGGCACAAACGTCGGAAACACACAATTCGGCGAGTTCGAACGTCGAAACGGAGAAGAAAATTCGTGTACGGCTGGAACTTCAGGACGAGGTGATGGGGCAAGTTCGCGTGCTGGTGGAGAACGATTTACCACTGGCTGGCGAACAGCGTGAGGTGGTTTTCCCCTTGCTGCGGATGCCGACACAAACGCTGCGTCGATTCGCGCTCATTGAAAATAGCGGACGCGATGAGATGGTGGTCGTCGAATGTCAACGATTGATACCGATCGACCGACGTCAGGAAGCGTGGACACGGCTCGTTTCGCTTTTGGGTAGTGAACCGGTCGGGGCGGAGGCGTTTACGGTTGTCGAAAAAGATTCTCCTGAGGAGGGGAATACCGAGGGGAAATTGATTCCTAACGAAGGGAAATCGGTCCACGAAAATGACGTTGAGACGTCCACTACGACAGATTCCGAAAATTTGACCAAACCAGAAGATGTGGCCAAATCGGCTAATGCTACGGAATTGACCCATTCGGATCAATCGACATCCGCGACGGAATCGGTTGGAGTGAAATCGGAATCTCGCGGTTCGCCTGCGTTGGAGCCGCGTTTGCGCATCGGGACCCGGCGGCGCGAACAGGCCGATTGGGTGGATGCTCGGATTGGGCTTTCGGAAACGTCGCTGATTGTGGATGCTTTTGGCGAATACCGAGCGCGTCAAATTTGGAGTATTGACAACTCGACACGCCCGCTGCTCGAAGTGGAACTTCCAGCGGGGGCGACGCTTTGGGGCGTAACGGTTGCTGGGAAACCCGTGAAACCGATCGCCGTGATGGAGAATGATCAAATGGGCGGAATGGGGGGGGCTGCTGGTGGGTCAACTGATTCGCCAATCAGTACTGCGACGAGTCACGACGTGGCTGATCACGTTTCGGGTGGGCGAGAATCGGTGCGGGAATCGAAATCCGCTGGTCTGGCGAGTTCGGCTCCAATCGTGCCGGGAACACGAGTAAGATTTCCATTGGTGAAGACATCGCAAGGCGATCCCGACTATGAGATTGTGGCGATTTACGCGGGGAAACTTCCGGCGGTCCAGCCTGGTTTGCCATGGGCGCGATGGAGCGAACGAGCGTCGTTCCCGTTGATTCGTGTACATGGTATCGAGGTGCGGCGTAGTAATGTGAAGCTGTTCCTACCGAAAAATGTTCGATGGTTCGATTTCGATGGAACGCTTGGGCAAGTCGATTCGGAGGAAGAATTGATGGCTCAACGGATCGAATATGACACTGATCAGCTCCAGCGTTTGATGCAAAAACGACGTGAAAGCGGCGATCGGATGACGCAAATTCGAGCGGAAGAGAATCTGCGCATTCTCGCTCCGCAGAATCGATATCGCGGGACGATTTCCGATGGAAGCGGCGAGGCGACCTTCGGGATGGACTCTGGGGCGAGCGATTCCGGAATGAGCGGAAAATATTCAAAAGGTCTTAAACTTGTGGAGAAAGCCGTTCAATACAATCAGGAAATTGTTTCACAAGTGGAAGAGGAACTCGGCAAAGCGAGTCAGGAAGCCGTGGTTTCTCAGATGGTGTCTGTGGATAATCGTCAAAAATTCCACGATGCCTTTGCGAATCAATCGGCTCAGCGGGCGTTGAACGTAGTGGCGGGGCTTGGAACGGAGCCGGCCGTGGCTCCTCCGGTTAGCGGTGCGGAAATGTCTGCGCAATCGCAAGAAACGGAAACGTGGATGAAACGCAATGCGTTGGAATCGTCGTCTTCCGCAGTCTCCCAGCCCACGTCCCAACCGACCTCTCAATCAGAGTCAACGCTTGATCGGAAAGCGGATGAAACGGTTTCTGGAGACGTGTCGAACGGGCCAATGCAGAAGAGTGAAACGAATCGGTTGGCTAAATCGAAGGCTGTTCAACCCCAACAGGTGCAGCAAATGGTTCAATCGCAAATGAATGTCCAAAATAGGGCTTCGGTGTTAGACGTCTCGAAGGAAATGTCGGATGGAAAACAGGACGCTCAGGAAGAATCGTCGCGTCAGACGGAACGATATCGTGGACAGGTGCAGCAGCGAGCGATGTCGAATCGTATGAATTATGTCGGTAACCGCGGCATGGAATCGCCGTCACGTGATGCCGCGAAAATGGGGCGTTCCGACGCGGAGAACGAATCACTTAACGCGTCTGCTCCGGTGCAATCACCGGGTGAATCACAGGAAATGCTTCAGGGACGTGGTCTCCACAGAAGAGCCGTCGGCAACACGTTAGACGGTGGCATGACCGAAGGTACGGCCGGAGGGATGTCTCGTCAGGGTATGTCCGGTTTTGGAGGAATGTCTAATGGTCGTATGGGTAATATGGACAAGATGGGCGGTATGAGTGGAGGTATGGGTAGTATGGAAGGAAGTGGTCTCACCCAAACGCCGACCTCAGCCATAGGTTCGCCCGCCGGAGATCTACCGTCGCCGGAAGTTCCCCAACAGAATGTTCCAGGAGATGATGCGAGTTCGTTTGTATCTGGTCCGCCGGATGCCGTGCCGGCTCGTTCGCTACGGCGATACGGAGGGGAAGAACTTCAAGAACGACTCGAGAGTCCATCTAATCCGTCCGTGAACGCGTCCGCATCGCAGGGGTTGGCGAGTTTGATGATCAGTTGGGATGAGTCGGAATTAGCCGCTGATTCCCAAGTGGTCTATTTCACGACGCCGGGCGGAGATTTGACGCTTGAAACGCGAGGTTATCCGGGAGAGACGTTCGAGTTGGTACCGACGATCGTGACGAACGGTTCGTTAGGAGTGCTGAAACATCTGTTTTGGCTTTTATTGGCGATGGTGATTTTTCATCGATATCGTGTTCGCAAAACGGGACGTGCGGGCGGGGAATGCTAGGCGGCCGCTGCCGCGAGGGCGGTGAAAAACCGTTCTGGCGGTCGCGGGTCGTAGCGGGCGATCCAGCCTCCAGGCCCCTGCTTATCGAATATATGACATGGTCGAAATACGCGACATACCGCTGCATGGTCCACTCCAACCGGACCATTTGCAGCGCAAGCCGGGAGGATAGCGGTGGCCGCACTAGGCGACCCCGTAAGTGCAGCTGCGTGAAGTCACAGTACAATGCGGGGCATTTTTTTGATAGACGACGGTGATTCCATCTGTTTGATCGGACTCTTCAATATCGCGATGGCAACAGTGGTTCATCATCGCGGAATTTTGCTGGCAAATGTACTCGGGGATAGAGTTTTACGTTTCCGATCATAGGCGACGAATTCCGATTGGCAATGGCTGCAGAGCATCCGCTGTCCGGAAAACGTTACGGGAATCCGCTGACGTCTTCCGCAGGTTGGGCAATTTTGGACGAAAACGACGACTGACAATGGATACTTCCTTCGCAACAAACTTTGCAGCATGGTACCTTAATCCTCTATAATTCGAGATTTCGAGCGATCCCGGGATGGTCTCTGTAGGCAGATGGTCTCAACGAACTCCGCATCCAGTGATCCCAAAGACAGTTTTATTATGCGTGCGACGGGAGGTACGGCTACTTCGAGAAATTACGGTTTTTTGGGAGAAATATTTCTTTCGATATAGGCTGTATTTTTCGCAAATTCCGAACCGTATTCCGTTCTTTTTTTTCGATACGATAAAAAAATGATTAAATTTTTGCCTTGGGTACTGGGCAGACATGAGAAATGTGCGAAAATAGGGAGGACGTGGAGAGAGTTTCATGCGTTCATTTTTTCGGCGTACTCGACTGAGGAGAAATCTGTGAACATCGTGCCCTATACCCCGAAAACCAACCGCCTCATGCGAACAGCGGTCCTCATTTCAGGTGGAGGCCGTAGTCTCAAAAACCTTCTCAATCGAATTGCCGATAGACGTCTAACCGGTGTTGAAATTTCTCTCGTGATCTCGAGCAGCTTGCAAGCGGGCGGTTTACGCTTCGCCGCGGAGGCCGCGATTCCCGCGAAATCAATCATCCGTAAGAATTTTGCCGATGATAATGCTTATAGCGAATCTATTTTTGCCGAAATTCGCCAAGCGGAGATAGATTTTGTTGTTTTTGCGGGTTTTTTGAGGCGTTTGCTCATTCCGGTAGATTTCGAAGGTCGCGTCATCAACATTCATCCCGCACTGATGCCGGCGTTTTGCGGTCAGGGGTTCTATGGTCACCATGTTCATGAGGCCGTGTTGGCGTATGGAGCGAAGGTTTCCGGCTGTACGGTCCATTTTGTTGATAATCAATACGATCATGGGCCGGTGATTCTCCAACGGACCGTTCCCGTATTCGCCGAAGATACGCCCGATCAACTTGCGGATCGTGTTTTTGAGGCGGAACTAGAAGCCTTGCCAGAGACGATTCAGCGGATTGCTGATGGACGGGTTCGGCTTAAAGGACGGATTACCTATGTGGAGTAATTTTTGTGTTGGGCAAATTGCCCACGTTGACATATATTTGACACGACATTTTGCCATCAGCATTCCCGAAGCAAGAAATGGATGTGGAAAAGGGTAAGGGCGGTAAGCGATGGCGATAGGTGAGCGTGGGATTCGGATTATCTGACGAGAACGGTATAATCCATATCTGGAAAAAAAGGTCATGTGGTTGGTAGTGTTGTCCGAAATAAACGACGGGGGGTGGTTGTTTGGGGCTTGAAGTGCTTTCTATGCGAAAAAAAGTACAAAATAAAGTACTTGCGATCCCCTAAATGGGTGAAATGCGGAAAATTTTCAAGATAAAAAAACTGAAAAGGTTATTGCGTTCGGGCGACTTGTGGGAGATACTTATGCTTATTCCTCCTAAGTTTGCTTGATTGCCATGTTGAACTTTTTTATGTGTTGGTGCCAGTCTCTTTTTGAACGAACCTTTGGGGCGTTCTGTTGGAGAATTTGGGGGATGTTTTTTAGTGGGTGTGACAGATATAGAACCGGAATTATAGACAGAAGATCGGAGAGTCCTGATGGGCGGATCAGCTCCATTAGATCGTTCAGTGATCGAGCAGATTGTGCGGGGTATCGTGGGCAGCCAAGTTTCCGACGTATTGCGTTCGCCGTCGAGTGGTACTTGCCCCTGTAAGGCGGCAAAGTCATCCTCGGAAGCCCCAAAACCAGAAGCACCCAAATTGGTGGTAAGTATTTCCGCACGTCATGTTCATCTTTCTGACGCAGACGTGGAGACGCTGTTTGGCAAGGGTTACAAATTAACGCCGATGAAAGAGCTTTACCAAAAGGGCTTTTTCGCGGCGAAAGAGACGGTGATGGTGGTCGGTCCTGAGCGTCGTAGGATGTTGCCGACGGTTCGTATTCTTGGACCGACACGGAAACAAAGTCAGGTGGAGTTAGCGTTTACAGACACGATTTCGCTTGGCATTACGGCACCAGTTCGCCAAAGTGGTAAACTTGCGGGCACGCCCGGTTGTGTGTTGGTGGGTCCCGCGGGGGTGGTCGAGTTGCGTGAGGGGGTGATCCGCGCGGAGCGGCACGCCCATATGAATCCGGAAGAGACGAAATTTTATGGTGTTAAAGACGGCGATCGGATGAATTTGCGGATTGATTCGCCATGTCCGATGTTGTTTGAAGGTGTTTTAGTGCGTGAAGACCCGGCAGTGCGATTGGAAGTGCATCTCGATACGGACGAAGGTAACGCTTCGGATATCGATCATGCGTCGAAGATTGAGCTGTTTAAGTAGTGGTGGTAGTGCGGCGAAATAGCGAGTGGTAACGGATTTTGGCGTTTTGGATTTTTTGGAATTTAAGGTGTCAAAGATTCGAAAAGATAATGGGTATGACGACGTGACGGTAGGTTGTACCTGAAGATTACAGAAAAACTTAAAAGAAGACTTTCTCAAGTCTCTGTTATTCTGAGCCCTGGAGAATCGAAGGATGTCGAAGACGATGGAAGCATTAGGAATGATCGAAGTAAAGGGTTTCGTGACCCTGATCGAAGCGACTGACGCGGCGATGAAGGCGGCGAATGTACAGTTCATGGGCTGGGACAAAGTGGGAAGCGGTCTTGTGAGCGCATTTTTCACGGGTGATGTCGCGGCGGTTAAGGCGGCGACAGACGCGGGTGCTGCGGCAGCCGGTCGTATCGGCGAAGTGGTGAGCGTCCAAGTGATTCCGCGTCCGCACGAAGACCTGGGCGTGGTGTTGCCACCACCGGTTGCGTGAGTGGAGGCCGTTTGAAAACAGCGAATACCATTTCCGAGCTTGTCACGAGCCACGTTGATTCCCGTTGAGAATTGCTAACCCGTCGATGGTTTAGTGAAAACTGAGCCTAAGGTGGTTTGATTGCGAAAAACGCGGATGAAAACGTGGAATTAGGTGAAATAAGTCAAATCATCGAAGGCTGTTTAGGCCGTAAAAAGATGGTGTTTGTCTTTGTGGGGGTGGAATTGGTGTAGGGTGCAAGGGATGCTTTAGAGGAAGAAGAGGCTTCGTGCTCGGCTTTGAGCTGGGAGTGAAGCTGTCAGACAGTCACATTCATCAAAAAACAGAATTTGATTCAGAACGAGAGAATAATCATGCAAGACGCAATCGGACTTGTGGAAACGAAGGGGTTGATCGCATTAGTGCAAGCGACGGATGCCATGGCGAAAGCCGCGAATGTGCAGATTGTCAAACGGATTCAGATTGGTGGCGCGCTAGTCACGACAGTGGTGCGTGGCGATGTGGGTAGTGTGCGGGCTGCGGTGGAAGCCGGAGCGAATGCGGCGGCTTCGGTGGGTGAACTTGTGGCGAGCCATATCATTCCGCGTCCGGCGGATGGTGTGGTTGATGCCTACCTGAAATAGCAGATCGTGAGCAAGTGGGGTCGCCATTGCCATTTCGTTTCGCTGTCGTCTTCAAATGATTTTTGCGTGAAATATAGGTTTTGATATTGGTTTCGTTGGATTGAGTCTCTCCGATTTGATTGATGATGGGAAACCATTTTCGGTTGCGTTGAAGTGTGACGCGATTCATCGAGACCGGTGTTATGAATGGTCGCCTGTTTGGAATAGCGTGAAAAAGTCTCTTAGCAGAGGCGTTATGAGCAGATGCGGCGTTTTGGAATGCGTGTTGGGTTATTGGGGACTTGTACTCGCGGTTGTGAAGGCCGTTTCCGTGGAGATTACCCGTTTGGTGGAATAGGGTAAAGCCTGGGGCTATGGATGGTTAAGTCACGTGCCATCTTGTGTGGCTGGTGAGGTCGAGATGGGGAAGAATCTCCGGAGTTTTTGCGTGTGGACCGTAGCGAGTGATCGGTGCTGTGGTTGATTCGGTGTGTTGGTGATGGGCCACAGGGCGGGACGGATCGAATAGAATTCAATAGAATGGTTTAATATCTGGCGTATGGATTCCCTGAATATTCCGCGATGAGCGGGGCGGATGTGTGGAGTCGAGAGGAATCCCAGTTGAAGGATTGTGGGATACAGATGAAGATTTTGGTAGCCAACCTTGGTTCGACGAGTTTCAAATATCAATTGTTGGATATGGATGGTGAGGAGCGACTTGCCAAGGGCGGTATTGACCGTATTGGTTCGACCGAAGCGAGCAATTGCCATGTAGAAATAGGCGATTTCAAACACTCGCAGACCCGTATGGTGGCGAATCATGGAGTGGCGGTGGAAGCGTGTTTGAGCGATCTGACGAATCCAGAGTTTGGTTGTATTAAATCGATTTCGGAGGTTTCGGCGATTGGTTTCAAAGCGGTGGTCGGTGGCCGTATGAGCGGTGTTTATCGAGTGACCCCTAAGTTGCTGGAATGCATGGAAGAGGCGGCTTTTCTGGCTCCCGCACACAATCCTGCGTATATTGCCGCGATGCGAATGCTGAGTGAACAGATGCCGCAAATGCCGTTGGTCGCGGCGTTTGAGACGGAGTTTCATCAGACTATGCCGGATAAGAACAAGTATTACGCCATTCCCTTGGAGTGGGCGGACAAATATCTGGTGCGTCGTTGGGGATATCATGGCGCGAGTCATCGTTATATCGCGACACGTTCCGCGGAGCTACTTGGACGCAATGATCTTCGTGTCATTTCGTGTCATTTGGGCGGTTCGAGTTCGGTATGTGCGATCAAAGATGGCAAAAGTGTCTACAGCAGTTTTGGCATGACTCCGCAGACAGGACTTCCGCATAACTCGCGAATCGGTGAGTTTGATCCGTATGCGTTGCCGATTCTGATGAAGGGGCTTGGTAAATCGTTAGAAGAAGTACTTGCCATGCTTGGTTCCCAGTGTGGGCTGCGTGGCGTTTCGGGTGGTACTGGCGATATGCGAGACTTGGAAACGGCGGCCATAGCGGGTGATCGAGCGTCACGATTGGCGATTGATATTTTTGCGACGGCAGTCCGAAACTACATCGGAGCGTTCATTGTGGAGCTTGGTGGAGTCGATTTGATTTCGTTCACTGGTGGAATCGGTGAGAATCAAGCCTCCTTTAGAGAGCAAGTGCTTTCGGGCATGGAATTCTTAGGAGTGGATTTGGACCTCGAAAAGAACTGTGCGACACGTACGGAGGGGGTGATTACCAAGCCATCAAGTCGTGTCGCGTCGTGGGTTATTCCAACGAATGAAGAGTTAATCGTGGCACGTCTCACGAAAAAGGTGCTTGAGACAGCAGAATAGCTTAATGTGGCGGACTCGCCTCTGTGGACGCGGTCGGAACGTGGTGGAAAGCCGACTATGTACGGCAGGTGCGGAGGTGTGAGGATACGGCTGAGTGGGGAAAACAGGATGTTTGTCGCAAAAGTGACCGGTTCATTGGTTTGTACACAAAAGACAGAGGCGATGCGTGGGCAGCGTCTTCTGGTGGTGGAGCCGTATCGTGTCTCGGATGATCGTAGCAGTATGAAAACGACAGGGCGAACGATTGTTGCTGTGGATACATGCGGTGCGGGGGAAGGCGAGTTTGTGTTAATTTGCCAAGGTTCTTCCGCACGAATGACGCCAGAGACGCAGAAGTTGCCCGTCGATACCGTGGTGATTGGCATTGTCGATACGGTTCACGTTGCGGCGGATTGCGTATATTCAAAAGATGTAGTTGAATGAATCTGAGCGTTTGCGGAAAAACGATGGCGGCGTTTTTGGGAAGCAAATGTTCAGGGTGATAAAAATCATTTCCATTGGAGTTGTTGCGAATTCGAACATAGCCAAGTGATTTTACGACGAAAAATTGCGAAGATTCGTTCAAATCCGATTGGACCAAGTATAAAAGTGTGAAGGCGCATAGCGATGCAGGTAAACGAAACATTGATTCGGAATGTGATTCAGCAGGTGTTGAGTCAGCTTGACAAGAACGAGTCTGGAAAAAGTGGCTGTTTTGGCGTTTTTTCAGACGCGTCAGAGGCCGTTGCGGCGGCTCAGGATGCATATATTCAGATTTCGAAACGAACTGTTGCGGAACGTGCGCAGGCAATCGAAGCGATTCGCCAGGTGCTGCGTGAGGGAGCGGTTGAGCTGGGAACCATGGAGATGACCGAAACGAAAATCGGTCGTCTCGAACATAAAATTGACAAATTGTATGGTGCTGCCAACACGCTGGGCGTGGAATTTATGCGGAGTGAGGTGTTTAGCGGCGATCACGGTCTTGCTGTGATTGAGCATGCGCCATTTGGAGTGATTGGTGCGATTACGCCAGTCACACACTCGTTACCGACGATTGCTTGTAATTCGATTTCGATGTTGGCCGGTGGCAATACGGTTGTTTTCAATCCACATCCGAGTGGTAAACTGATTGCGGTTGAGGGCGTTCGCCGAATGAATCAAGCGATTGCCAAGGCGATCGGTATTGAGAATTTAATCTGTGTGATCGACAACCCAACTCTTCAGACTGCCGATGTGATTTTTAAACATCCTGATGTGCGTCTGATTGTGGTGACAGGTGGCGCGGCGGTTGCTCATGCGGCGTTGAAGTCGGGTAAACGTGCGATTACTGCGGGGCCCGGTAATCCGCCAGTGGTGGTGGATGAAACGGCGAATTTGGATCATGCCGCTCGTTGCATTATTCAAGGTGCGGCGTACGACAACAATCTTTTGTGTATTTCCGAGAAGGAAGTGTTCGTGGTGGATCGCGTTTTTGATGCGATGATGGACGCGATGGAACGTGCTGGTGCACTCCGTTTCAATGCGACGGAAGTGGCTCAATTCACGAAACTTGGTATCTCGACTGTGGGCGAGGGCGACGCGAAACATGACGTTCCAAGTCGTGAATTCCTCGGTAAAGATGCGGCCTTGATTGCGAAATCGGTCGGTCGTCATGTCGATCCGAAACTCGAACTTGTGTACGGTGAGACGGATGAGGAAAATCCATTTGTGCCAGTTGAACAGATGATGCCGTTCGTACCGTTTGTCCGAGCGCGAAATATTGATCACGCAATTGAGATGGCCGTGCGTGCGGAACACGGTTTCCGCCACACGGCCCTGATTCACTCGCACGATGTGAATAACATGACCAAAATGGGTAAAGCGGTCGATACGACCATCTTCGTCAAGAATGGTCCATGCACGGCGGGACTGGGAAACGGTGGCGAAGGCTATGGTTCCTACTCCATCGCAGGTCCTACCGGTGAAGGTATCACCACGCCGTTGACTTTCTGCCGCGAACGTCGGTGCGTGATGGTGGATAATTTGAGAATTCTTGGTAAATAGTGCTAGGTGGGTGGCCAAAGATGAGGGCGTCCCAGGCGTAGATGAAGGTCAAAAGTTTCGCAGGAGGCGAAAATGCTAACAGGACGAGTGATTGGCACGACCACATCGACTATAAAACACCCCTCGATGGAAGGATGGAAGTTGTTGATCGTCCAACCGCTTCGTCCGGATGGTGTAACTCCGGATGGTGATCCCCAGATCGCGGTTGAGGCACTTGGGGCTGGAATGGGCGACAAAGTGGTGATTTCAAGCGACGGAAAGGGGACTCGGGCGTTGCTGAATAGTGCCAATTCGCCCGTTCGCTGGATGGTGTTGGGGATTGTGGACGAATGAGTTAGGTCGCTTTGGCATTATGGGTAAATTGAGGAAAGTGGGATTTTATGGCGCGACTGTCATCGCAGGAAATTGAGCAGGTCGTTCGTGATGTGATGCGACAGATGGGAACTCTGCCAAAGGTTTCCTCGGCCGTGCCAGCACGCGCGTCCCATATGGACTCGGTTTCGTCCGCAGGTCCCCCTGCCTCGGTTTCACTGCCACAATCAATGCAACTACTTGCGTCACAACGGGTTCCGGTGAGAACTTCAACTGTGACGGCTGGACCGATTTCCGCGGAGAAGGGGGCGTTTCGTGCGGAACAGAACGGTTCGTCTGCGGCTGAGTCTCATTCGGCTGAGTCTCATTTAACGGAACGTCGTTTGACTTCGCGGCTGGTGACGTTGGAGTCGCTTCCCAAATTACAGGGGCTTCAGCGTTTGGTGGTGCCTGTTCGAGCCATTGTGACGCCGGCGGTTCAGGATGAGCTTCGTCGTTTTGGCGTCAAGTTGGAACATGATGATGCGGCTTCAGATGCGTCGGTTTCGGATGCGTCCGTTTTAAGTACCTCTAGTAAACCCGTTAGCGAGGCGAGTGGGGCCGCTGGTACGGAGGTGGTTTTTGCGGTCGTGCGAAGTCGTTTTGCCGCGGTGGAAGGGTTGCTGCGCGCGATCAGTAGCGAGGGATTGAAAGTACATAAGTCATTTAATGGTAAGTGCTTAATTCAAGCGACAGATGAATTTTCGGCCTCTCTGGCCGGCAAGGATCGACTCGGTGTAT
>JAQVKF010000263.1 GCA_028694795.1 Thermoguttaceae bacterium
GAACCCTGGCGTTTGATTTCCAAATGCACGCCCGATGTGCGGAGGAGTCGCGATTCGCGTTGACTGAATCACCACGTGGTCTGCGGATGATACCATCCCTCTGCGTCGAAATGCTCACGGAACGCCGCCCCGTGGAATATGAAAATCCAGTTTGGCTCGATTTGCGCACGGTGTTATGCGGCAGTGATTCGCTCATGATCAATTATCCCCAAACCGAATTGGCTGAATTGCGTGCGGCATGGCGCGACGCGGTTCGCTGCTACGGAACGGAATCGCCCTCACGTGAGACCGATTTCGCCGCCGCCCTCCATCGTTTCGTCGAATCAGTTCGGAATTTTGGCGAGGCGGTCAATGCCGAACGGGACCAAAAAATCGCCCAATGGAATCTCATCCATGACGATTTGTCGAATGAACGGGGAAATACGAACACCGTCGCTGTTGCCGATGGCACCACGACGAATGATCACACGGCAAGCAAAGAATCATCCGGAACGACAGTGGATGGCACCTGGGCCAATCCAAGAGCGTTGGGACGTGCCGACTCGGAACTTGTGTCGGCGACACGTTATCCAGAACGTTCGGCCATGGGAGCGGAATTCCTCTACAACTGGAGTCGTCCATTTATGTGGACGTGGGCGGCGGCTCTGGCTGCGATGCTTTTGTTTGGTACGGAACGTCTCGTACCGTTCGGCTGGTATCGGCGGTTAGTCACGCTCGGTGGTTGTGGTATGCTCGCGGTGTCAATGCTCTTCTGCGTGTACGGCTTCGCAATGCGTATGGTAATTTCCCATCGTTCTCCCGTCGCCACGCTATTTGAAACGCTTGTGTTTACGGGGCTTGTAGCGGCGATCATCGGATTCGGATTCACTTTTTGGGGTATCGTGGATCGGGGATTTCGTCAGGCATTCGTCTGGAGCGATTTGCCATGGCGAACGACCGTGCGACATCGGCTCACGGAAGAGTGTCTGCCACTCCACTGGGCGTGGTGCTGGTGCGTATTGCGGTTGGTACTCGGCGTGGTGATTTTTTACCTGTTGGCGATTTTGCCGTACAGCGACGCGGGACGTCCAATTCTTTCACTGTTGCCCACCGGTTCGTCTATCGGTAAAATGGTGGCGTGGAACATCGGTATCGTGCTGCTGATTCTATCGGTCTGGTTTGTTCCGCGATTATTTGCTGCGATCGTCGCGGCATGTTGGACCATTTTGCGCTCGCTGCGGGTTCATACGTGGCGAACAATGGTCGAAACCGTTTATCAACGACGTATCGCGGTCGTCATTGGCGCCGCGTTCGCCTTCGTGACCACGTTTTTGGCCTACTGGTTTCCCGAAACGTTCAATCCCGGAATGGATCGTCTGATGCCGGTGTTGGGTGACCAATTCTGGCTGGCGACCCACGTGCTAACCATCACAGCCAGCTACGGCGCCGGTGCTATCGGTTGGGGATTGGGCAATATCTCGCTGTTGTATTATATTTTTGGCCAGTATCGTTCCACGGGGCCAAAATCCGATCTATCCGGCGATGTATCGGAGGTGAAAGAACCGGAGATATGCGAAACGCTCGCCGGTTACAATTATTTTTCGATTTTGATCGCGGTCTGTTTGCTAACGCTCGGTACGATTTTGGGAGCACTCTGGGCGGATGTAAGCTGGGGACGTTTCTGGGCATGGGACCAAAAAGAGGTCTGGTCGCTGATCACAATTTTCGTTTACATGGTGATTTTACATGGTCGTTACACTCGTTGGCTGGGCAATTTTGGCATGGCGGCGGGAGCGGCGGTTGGAGCGGCCTCGATTTTGATGGCGTGGTTCGGTGTGAGTTTCCTCTTGCCGGGCGGATTGCATTCCTATGGTTCTCTCGACGCCCAAAGTATGAAACTTCCATTCATCACCGCCATCATCGTGCTGAGTTTGAACTTGCTGCTCGTTGCCGTTGCCGGTCTGCGTTTGCAACGGATGCGTAAAAAACGGCCGTGATAGCCGTTGAAGGTAAATGATAGGCCGATAAAACGACAGTCACATACCGATAAAATGAAGGTAAACGAATATATCGACAATATCCTGATGCACTCCCGAAGAGGTAGTACGTCAGGATATTTTTTTGATGGATATGAGTATACATGTGCGTTACAATGACGAACGAAAATGTCCACCTAACCACCGTAAGCATAGGATTTAAGAATACCGCGAGGCACATTACTATGGATTATAGTCAATTTGAAATTAAAGGACGCTCGTATCCACTTTCAGAGATTTTTCGCCCAGGATCAGAATTCAGTTTTGAGATTCCTGAATACCAGCGTCCTTATGCTTGGGCAGAAAAGGAAACAAGCGATTTATTCCATGATTTATACGATTTTTTTGAATTACCCAACAATGAATTGGAATCTTATTTTCTTGGAAGTATTGTTTTGATTAGGAAGGACAATGAGACTCGCGCACAAGTGGTGGATGGGCAACAACGACTCGTTACTCTGACCATGTTACTGGCGTTACTTACTTCCAAACTAAATGATCCTCAACTAGCAAATGAATGTAAAGGATACGTCTTTGATCCCGGAAATAGGATCGAAGGCATAGAGCCCCAACCGCGGCTTAAGTTGAGAGAACGCGATCAAGAATTTTTCCGTGAATACGTCCAATCATTTCGTTTTGATGAGCTTGGTAAGTTAAACGTGCCTGTTTCGGATCAATCAGCCACTGCTGATCCATCCACTACAACAAGACAACTTAACGATTCCCAAATCAATATCCAAAAAAATGCAAAGCGATTATCCGATTTATTGGATGAGAAATTAACCACACAAAAATCGCTTCTTAATTTTGCTCGGTTTATCAGCAAACGCTGCTGTGTGATCGTTGTATCGACACCATCCGAAGAATCGGCGTTTCGTATTTTTGCCATTTTGAATAATCGTGGTATGCCCCTTTTGCCTTGCGATATTCTTAAAGCCCGTATTGTCGGGAAAATAGGGGAGGACAAACGTCAAGCCTATGCCGAAAAGTGGGAAGATGTTGAGGAAAACCTAGGGAGAGATACATTTGCGAACCTTTTTCAAAAGATTAGAGAACAATCGGATCCATCAAATAAAGATAATATTTTGGACTACTATCAAAAACGTTTGGGAGAAAATCCAAGCTCTGAAAGGTGCATAAACTTTATCGATAATACTCTCCTCTCCAATCACGACGCCATCCAAGAAATTGATAATCGTCAATGTTCTGTGGGTGTGTATACGGATGAGGTCAACGAATATTTACGCTGGTTAAACGAGACAGAAGATAAGGACTGGCAGTCCTCCGCGATTGCGATTCTCGCAAAATACAAAAGCAATGGTTGCAGTGGTCAAGATGTACGAGATCTTTTCAAAATGCTTGAGCGGTTGGCTTCCTACTTTTATATTACATTCGCTGACAATAAAAAAAGACAAAGCCGTTATCGTTCAATACTTAAAGGAATTAAGAGCAATTGTTGGAGAAAGGAAATCGACCTGACACTAGATGAAAAGACGGAACTGTTAGACATACTCGATAAAGAAGACATCAACAAACACTTTATCACAAAATACAAGAAAAGGCAAATGTACCTTTTTTTGCGTATCGACGCGTTTTTGCCCAAAGACGAATCCACTCAGGGGGAACACACCAATATGACAAGATTGGAATACGTGCTCCCTGAGAAATTAGATAACCATTGTTGGTCCTCAAAATGGAGTAAGTCTGAACACACAGAATGGCGTTATCGCATTGCGAATATGGTTCTGCTACCCATCTCAAGGAGAAATCCTTGGCGCTACAATAGTCCATTTAATGAAAAAAAGGAAATTTATTTTTTTAAAAATGGACTCACGCCCTATTGATTGACAAATAGCGTGGGATATAAAACATCATGGACACCTGAGGTGATCGAACAGCGTCAAAAATGGTTGTTACGCCTTCTTATCGAAGGGTGGGAACTTCAGAATGCTACCATGCCCACATGGTTAAAAAAACAATAAAACAAATACGAACTCACACCTACACGACTAAAGTCCCATGCACAAACTCCGTAAGTGACGGTCCCTGTTACCCCAAGATATGTTACCCCCAAATATGGAAAAGGACGTGGGAAACGTCCATTTTCGATTGGAAGAAAATGATGTATTTACCTTTTTCGATGAATTTGCAGTC
>JAQVKF010000264.1 GCA_028694795.1 Thermoguttaceae bacterium
CCAGCAAAAACGGCGCTATCCCCCAATGTCTTTGCACTGTTGCTGCCATACGAATAAGCAGTCGTTGTACCAGCACGGCAAGCATATTCCCATTCCGCTTCCGTCGGCAGACGATAGTAACGACCCGTCTTGGCCGTCAACCATTTGCAATACATCGACGCCGCGTATTGCGAAATACACACCGTCGGACGATTCGTCTCTTTACCAAACGTGTAGTATGGCGGCGTCGGACGCATGATCAGGTCGGCCACGTTGTCGAGTTCCGTGCCAGCGGCGCCCTGGCGACGATCGATATCCAAATTCGTGAACCAGACTTCGTACTGATCCCACGGGACCTCGCACGTCGCCATCCAGAACGGTTCCACAGATACCTCGTGTTGCGGACCTTCTGACTTCACCAGACCGACTAGACGCGACTCCTCGTCCGCATCGTAGCCCAGTTCCTGAATCTTCTTGATCACGGCGTTTTGTTCCGCCTCGGACGAACCCATCAAAAATTTACCACTCGGAATCTTCACCATATCGAACTTAATGCCCGATTGCGGCATCTCTTCCGTATAGTTCTTCATTTCCGCTTCGGTCGATGCCACGGAATTCGGATTCGGTAGCGTCAGATCCGAAAGGAATTTCACCGCTACATTACTGTTATACTCGTCCTTCTTATCCGCATCTTGAGCCGAAACCCACTGTGATCCCGTGCTCATTGCCGCCAAAACAACGGCCCCCAATACCCAACGAGTCATCGTTCGTCCTCTGTGTCTTAAGATTTAAATATGTGTCAAAACGTAAATCGGTCCATCTGGAGAAGGGCTGCGGAAAAAAACACGAGGCAAACCGCCCATCCCAAGAACCCTCCGCCGCGCGACTCTCCAAAATCACCTATCTTCGATCATACCCGACAGAAAACCGGGTGTCAACGATCCATCTGACATTTTAGACCTGTTCCATTGATTTTATGCGATGATTCCATCCGATTTTATAACCAAAAGTCTGAGTTAATCTGCAAAAGATGCGAGTTTTGGTGATATTCAGCGAGGTTTGAGGGAGCCTATCGACAGGTGGCCTGATTGATATTTTGTGCTTTCGCCAGTCTAACGCAAGGTTGTCACGGGATTGAACCCAATCGTTATGGTTTTCCCTTTGCGCCGCAATATTACCGCCAAAATTGTTTTCTAAATGGTTTCCCTTCGTTTATCCCCGACCGAAAATCAGCGAGAGTCCTTCATTTTAGATTATCGCCGAATGCCGACACACGTCAGATAACGTGGGACTTTTAGACGTCCTTCTATTCGCACAATAGCTGTGGTCAATTCGACTGTACGTCAAAACCTCTCGAAAAACATCGAAGACCCCATCGCATATGATTGACAATATGCCCAAGCAGAATTATAAAGGCGGAAGGTCTGCGTGCAGGCAGGCTTGTGGAATCCGCTGGTCACTACTCGGGAGATTTTGTCATGCCTTCGGAAAAAATGTCCAAGTGGAACCTGCTGATGGTATCTCTGAATCCGTTATGGGGTTGCTTGAAATGGATACTTTATTTTCAAGCCTTTGCATACGTAAGCTTTGTCATCGGAGTACAGGCTTTCTGCACTTGGATGAGCGTCGAAGATTCAAATGTTTTTTTATTGCCATACGTCGTTGTAGTATTTTGATGAGTGGGTGGTGGTTGCCTTTGTTACCCAGTCTAAGAAAATACAAATGGTACTTTCTCGTCGGTGCTTGGATTGGTACTCTTTTTCTTCTCGCGATGTATATGCCTTTGTTACACTATATCGAACACTCGCATTCGTGACGACCGCCTTGACCCGCATTTGACAAACGTTTGCCGAGTCAGGCCAAGGCACTAGACGACGCCATACCTCCCGTCATTACTCGATTGCGGTGGGTACACTCGGAACCGGCGTCGCGATATAAGCGTTCGTGGGGTCTTGTGTTGCTCGAACAGGTTCCGGAGCGGGGACTTCCATCCCTTTATAACGTAATCCAGGTGGATTCGGACCCGATTCCGGCAATGGAAATGGATCGAAATATTCC
Organism: Thermoguttaceae bacterium; assembly: GCA_028694795.1. Classification (GTDB taxonomy): domain Bacteria; phylum Planctomycetota; class Planctomycetia; order Pirellulales; family Thermoguttaceae; genus JAQVKF01. The sequence goes on from JAQVKF010000264.1 coordinate 2,038, forward strand.
GCCTCACGCTGCTGTTCCTTCAGCGATTTGCGACTGAAAAGCGTTGGTCGCTCCACACCTCGACAGCCCACCACCGAGCTGACCGCAAGACCGGAAAAAAGGCCTAGCGAAAGATTTTGCAAAAAATTTCGACGATCCATACCGATGGTTCCTCCCAAAAAAGGAAATGACCCAAAATATCCGACCCTGGACACTTTGAACATTCGGAATAACGGTAAACGAATTCCGATAGAAATGGACTCCATTCCATTGTCTGTATGTGGTCCAGTTGAAAAATCAAATGGAAGGGCTTAACCATCCTATCGGTTGTGTCCAAGCCCCAACAATGGTTATCTTTTTCGATCTTTCCATTTTCTCATGGTCCTTTTACACGATATCGTCGTTATAACCAATACGAATTTTGCATTTTATCTAATTTTTCTGTTCCGTACTTTCCACGGAATTTCGCTGGACCATTGAAGTATTCGGTTTCTATGGGTAAAATCGTCAAGAGCCACGATGGAGTTTCGGGAGCATTCCTTCTGCGGAGTCGTCTTCTCGCGATATTTCTTTGTGAGCGAAAACGTTTTCATGACTGATAATGAGGCACAGAATAGAAAATAACCACCATGGCTAAACCAAAAGAAGAAGATCTTTTTGAAGAATCGACGATGACGTTTGGCGAGCATTTGGAAGAATTGCGAGATTGTCTCGTACGTTCGGTCTATGGACTCGTGATCGCGGTCGTGATCGGATTTCTTGTCGGTGATCGCGTCGTACAGCTGATCAAGCTGCCGCTCGAAAAAGCGTTGGAGAGCTATTGTCGGGATATATCGGAACGCAAAGCGGACAAGTTGATCCAGGACTATAAGGACGAAAATCGCGAGTTGCCGTATACCAAAGCCGAAGTGCAAGACGGGCTAAATCGGAATATGCTGCCCCAAATTTGGTATGTGCGTCCCGCCGACATCGAATCAATGATTGGCCTTAAAACGAAAAAAATAATGGGCAAAGATGGCGAGGGAACTAACGCGGATTCCGAAAATGTTGCGAACTCTGTGGAAAGTGCGGATTCTGCGGGAAATCTCGAAGATGGTGCTGGTGTTGCCAAAGATTCCGGTGTGGCGAAAGATTCCAACGCGACAGTTGCGTCGTCGGCAGGCCAAGCGGTGGATGCTGCGGCCCGAACAGCGACCACGCCCTTAGCCACGGAATCGGACCCGAAATCCCAAATGTCGGATGGTTCGGATGAGGGGTTGATGCCGCTTTTCCTGTGGATGCGTTCGCAGGACGATCGTCGAACCCATGCGACGGCTCTTTCTGCGCATGAAGGTTTTATGATTTGGATGAAGGCGTCGTTGATTACAGGGTTGGTGTTGGCCAGTCCGTGGATTTTTTGGCAATTGTGGAGCTTTATCGCGGCGGGACTTTACGCTCATGAAAGGCGATATGTCCATGTCTATTTACCGTTTAGTATAGGACTGTTTTTGGTCGGGGTGTTGGTGGCGTTTTTTGTGGTCTTCCCGTTGGTCTTGAGTTTTCTGTTCAAATTTAACAATAGTTTGGGCATAGAGATTGATCCGCGAATTTCCGAATGGTTGGGATTCGTCTTGTTCCTTCCGCTCGGTTTTGGTATTTCGTTCCAGCTTCCACTGATCATGCTCTTTTTGAATCGTATCGGGATTTTCCAGGCGAGTGACTATTTGGCGTATTGGCGCGTGGCCGTGCTGGTCGTTTTCGTCATCGCTGGTGTCGTGACCCCGCCCGACCCTTACAGCATGTCGCTCCTAGCACTGCCGCTGACGGCACTTTATTTTGGCGGCATTCTATTGTGTAAGTACATGCCTAAAGGTCGCAGTTTACTCGACCCTCCACCATCGCTCGATGATTGACGCAATTGATTGCCTCGGCTGAATTGAACGTTGTTACCGGTCGGAGATGCCAGCCTGCCCGATGCCTAAGAATGCCGGGAATTTCGTAAAACGAGCGGATTGTCGGGAGGTAGCGACCGTAATCCGCGAACTATGAGCAACCGTGCGGTAACACGAACACACCGCTGGTTGTTCCCGGCCTTCGGTGAAAGTATCCGTAAACGCATATTGAATCTGGACAAGGTACGAGTTGTAAGGTGTATAAAATGGCCATAATAGGC
>JAQVKF010000068.1 GCA_028694795.1 Thermoguttaceae bacterium
CGCGTATTGGCGTTTGTCGCCACGCTGGCGATGATCACTTATCTGGATCGTAGTTGTTTTAGTATGGCGGCGGTGGATATTGCCAAAGCGACTGGCTGTTCAAAGGAAGAAATGCTTCGTTGGGCAACCTCGGCGTTTGCGTTGGCTTACGCGATTTTTGAGATTCCTACTGGTTGGCTGGGCGATCGATTCGGCCCACGCAACACGCTCATTCGTATTGTATTGTGGTGGTCTCTTTTTACCGGTCTGACGGCGATGGTCGGTTTTCATTTCTGGATTTGGCCGCTCGGTTTAGGATTTCTTATCGTGGTGCGTTTCCTTTTCGGCATCGGCGAGGCAGGAGCGTTCCCGAATATTACGCGAGCTTTACATAATTGGTTCCCGATTTCTCAGCGAGGTTTTGCGCAAGGCACCGTCTGGACGACCGCGCGATTAGCGGGTGGTTTGACCCCATTTATTTGGCTCGTACTGGTGGACAAAGGCGGTATGCCATGGCGCGACACATTCTGGTTTTTTGCTGCGATCGGCGTCGCCTGGTCGATTTTCTTCTATTTGGGTTTTCGGAATCGGCCCAACGAAGATCCTAAAACGAACCAAGCGGAACGTGAACTTATTCTCGTCGGACGGAGTGAATCGGAGAAGACGACACAAAATCTGACGGTACCGTGGAAGTGTTTTTTGGGTAACCGAAACGTTTGGTTGCTCGGTTTAATGTACGCTTGTCAATCGTATGGCTGGTACTTCTATATCACCTATCTTCCGACGTATTATAAAATACGGTTTCCCGAAAGTGCGGAGGATCCGCTTGCCGCGATTTGTATCGGTTCGCCATTATGGGTGGGGGCGATTGGCTGTTTTGTCGGTGGAAAATTAACCGACTGGTATATTCGTCGTACGGGTGATTTGCGTAATGGACGTCGATTTTTCGGAGCTTTTGGGCATGGTGCGACGGCGGTTTGTTTTTTGCTTTGTCCGATGATGCCCAATGCGGTGGGTTTTTTTGTGACGATTGCGCTTGCGGGATTTTTTACCGATCTAACGATGGGGTCGTCATGGGCGATGTGTCAAGATGTGGGAAAACGTTACGCCGCCATGGTTGCTGGAGCGATGAATATGCTCGGTAATGTCGGAAGTGTTTTGGCAGGTTGGTTGGTCGGTTCGATCGTGATTTGGTCAAATACATCGCGAGCGGCGACACTGCGTATTCCGATTGCGGAACTTCCTCAAAAGGAAATGTTGGTGGGTTATACGACCAACTTTTACGTATTTGCGGCGGTTTATGTCATTGGTGTCTGTTGTTGGCTGGGATTGGACGCAACTAAATCAATCGAGTCGGAAACAAGAGCTGATATTTTGGAAAAATAGAATGTCGTCTTTTCAGAAGTGTTTTTTCCTTATATACTATAGGCTACTTTGAGGAGAGAACATTGCTGGCGGGATAGGGCCTCTGGGTCAGGAGGTCTACGGGAGAACCGCGTCAGAACTATTCATGCGTGTCGGTCGTTGTGTGGAGTCATGGACGCTCCTGGGCGGGTATACAGGCTCTTTGTGAGCGGTTTCGTTTCCGACCTAAGGTTGTTTTCGACCCGAAATGTGGAGGGAATTCGGACAGATCCGAATGTTCCATGGTGGTAGAGAACCCGTTGGGGCGTTTGTTGATATGGGAATCGACACGTGCGGAATAGATATTGTTATGGGCCTCTGTGGAGGGGCAGCAGTGCCGACTATTCGTTTGAAAGCGAGGAAGATCGTTTGGAAACGAGGAACCGGTCGGTCGCGAATCGGGTATCATTTGTATGGGTACTTTGTTTCGTTTATCAAAATACAAACAGTAAACAAGAAATAACGAAAAGATGACAGAAAATCAAGATGCAGCGTGGGATATTCCGGACTCGGAATCCATGGAAGTGACCAGCGGAACGAACTTTGCGGAAGGTGAAAGCACATCTAAAGGTCGTAGGACGAAAAAAACGAGTCGCTCTAAGGCAAATGCGGAATCAAGCAAGACGGCCAAGTCGAATGACGGAGACAATTTCGGCAAGGACGATTCCGATAAGGATGGTTCCGAAGGGAAAAGGTCGAGACGGAAATCGACACGGCGTAAAACGGAAACCGTGGAAAATGCCGCGAATGCGGAAGACATAGAGGGAGGCGTGAAGTCCGCGGCGAAAGATGCTCGTACCTCCCAGAGCCGTGTTTCTAAGGGGGCTGAGATTTCTAAAGAAGCGATTTCTAAAGAAGCTGGGGACGAAATTACGTCGGTAAAAAAGACCTCCAAGAAGAAGGCGGGGCGAAAATTAGCCAATAAGGGGGAGTTTCGCGAACAAAGACGCCAAGATCAACGTGGCAAGAGATCGGAGTGCGGAAAATCCGAATCTCTAGCATGTGGTCAGAATGAATCTGCTTTGGATGATATGGCGACGCGTAATCGGGAGTCAGGAGTTTCGAAAGGTATTTCGGCGTTTGACGCGATCTTTTCGACGGAACCTGTGATGGTTGATTCGAAGATGGAATCCGCCGAGAGTGTGGATGCGAATGGAGCGACGAACGCTCCAAAAGGCTTGGATGCGGCTGGTGCTTTGGATGCGGCGGCGTTGGTGTGTATGACATCGGATGAGCGTCGCAAAACGGAAAACGTGGAAGCCGCGTTGCTGTTAAACGAATCTCCATTGAACGAGTTTTTACCGGATGAGTTGGAAGATGACGAATCGGACAGTTCGGAGGATTCGTCTGATATTGGTTGGAATTTAGACGATTCTGAGGATGAGGAATTGGTTCGAGGGTTGGGCTTTTCGGAGGAGGTTTCTTCGCCAGGTGATTCTTCGTCGGATTCCACAGAAGAAACCGATGATTCGTCGGAAGAAGTTTTGGATGGGACGGACGTCGGTTCCAACGATGAGTCGGAAGTAGATTCTGAAGGGTTATCGGAAATGGATGATTCCGATACGTCAGAGGTTTCCACCTGTGCGGCGGACGTTCCGATAGCGGAAAAGACCGATTCTGATTCTTCGTCAAAGCTGAACGAAGTGGCCGATAATGCTTCGTCGGAGGCCTCGGACGAATCGGAAGACTTTTTGTCGTTGGGTTGGAATCCACCGGTCCACCAGATTTTGCCGCGTAAATCGTCTTCCTCACATGAGTCAGGAGTGGCAGAAGAATGCGCGAAAAAGATTGAATCGCCCGAAGTAACGGAAGCGACGGTGAACGAGCGTTCGTGCAAAGAGCGAAAGGCGCAAGGTGGTCGGTCTGATGTGCGTGATGCGAAAGCACCGCGGGACGGACATGATCGCGGCAGGGACAAAAATCGTTCCGAGTTGTCTGAGCCAATGGGTCGAAGGGCCGCGAATGACCGAAGGGCGACGAAGCGTGCGGATTTGGACGAGTCGTTAGAATCACCGTGGGATTTATCCAAGTTGGACGAAGAGACCAAGACCACACGTGTGAGCCGTAAGGGCGAAGCGTCGATTCCGGTACCGTCGGCGACACATGCGGAAAATGTTCTATCCGATCTGTTTGAGCTTACGCCGACGGTGGATTCCGTTTTTGGCGCACCAGCTAAGAGAGAGGACGTTTCCGCGAAACAGGAGTCTAGTTCCGCGATTTTGGATGTGAATTTCGAGAGCGTGGAGAGTGACAGCTCCGATGTCGTGGAATCTTCGGATATCGATATGGTGGAGTCCAGTGACATGGCAGAATCGAGCGATACGGAGTTGCCGATTCCAGGTGCGGTGCGAGTGAAAAATGCATCCAAAGGTTCACGTGCAGCGAGTGATTGGGGGACGTTGGTCACAGAGCTGGACGTTGAAACCGACAATGGAGACACCGATGTGGCATCTCGTTCGGAATCAAGACATAAGCCTTCGAGAGAACCACGCTCGGGTCGACGGCGAGATGAACGATCTGTGACGGAACCGCGTTCGGATCGGCGGCGGAATGAGCGACCGGCGACGGATGAGCGAGATTTAGGTAAAGATGAAGACGTGGACGCATCCAAGCCGGAACATGGTATCATTCCCACGTGGATGGATGCCATTAGCTGGTTGGTACGTGGGAATATTGACCATCGTTCGAATGATCGAGGCCAAGGAGACCATCGTCGTGGTGGAAAACGCTAACGATATTCCGGATGGTCCAAGGTTATAGTTTGAGTTCTCTTGTTCGCAAGTCGTAAGACGGCGAGTTCGTATACCGCGCAGGCCCCGGATCTCATGGTCCGGGGTATTGTTTGAATAAGTGGCATCGCGTAAATCGGTTGATACCCCAGCGGAAAAAAGTTTGCGTTTGATTGCAGGAAGGTGATAAGATTCGTGACAACACAACCGAAGGTCGTATCGATCCCCCTAAATGAGTCGTCGGAATATCTCATGGTGACCTGCCAAGTGGGGGCGGAGGCGGCGTTAAAGCGAGAAGTGGAACGCGATTGGCCAGCGTTTCGATCCGCTTATTCCCGTCCTGGCTTTGTCACGTTCCGGCTTCCGCAAGGACATTTTTTCAAGCCTGATTTTCAATTTGGAGCCGTGTTTGCCAGGGCATATGCTTTTTCGCTCGGTAAGATCGGCACGGAGTTTCCGCTCGAATCGCCATCGGATGTCTATACGACACACACGGCAGGCGGTGCGGTGAATGACGCGTCGGACGATTTGACGAGTGACGAGACGAAACCGTTCACGATCACACAGCGGTTGTTGGAGCGTGCCAAATTAGTGTGGCAGTTGACCGGTTCGCGGATTTTCCAACGCATTCATGTTTGGGAACGTGACGCGGCCATTGCCGGTTCGCGTCGTAAGGTCATCTCCGTTTGCGAGGATGTCGAAGCTCAATTGGCCAAGGCATCTCCTTCTTCAGAAGAATCTGCGGCAGATGGTTTGTCATCTTGGACGAATCCAGAAGTCTATCCATCGCAAGATAAAAATGTGTTGCGGAACACAACGGTATCTCAGAGCAAAATCGGGGATGGAAAGCGGAATACACTGCATTCATCAGAACTTGTGCCGCGTTATGAGCCGCGAATCACGCCATTTGCTGAACGTGTGGCGCGAGCTTTAGTGGTGACTTGTCCACGTCCTGAGATGCTTGCGGATTCCTGCCGGCAAAATCCCTATTTTCCCGCGGCGAAAGGCGACTGCGTGTTGGATGTGGTATTGGTCGGTCCCCAAGAATGGTGGGTTGGTTTCCATCAAGTCGCGTCCAATACGTCCCAAATGGCGGGCGGCTTGTTGCCGATTCAAGTGCCCCCGACGGTGGTCAGCCGAGCGTGGCTCAAAATGGAAGAAGCTCTGTGGTGGTCGGAGTTTCCCATCCGTCCAGGTGTCTATTGTGTGGAGATCGGCAGTGCGCCAGGCGGCGCAAGTCAGGCACTGCTGTCGCGTGGTGTTCAGCTGCTCGGCATTGATCCGGCGGAAATGGACCCTGCGGTATTAGCTGATCCCCATTTTGTCCATATTCGCAAACGAACCCACGAAGTGAAACGGAAAATGTTTCACAATGTGCGTTGGTTAGCGGCGGATATGAACGTTGCGCCAGAGTACACTCTTGATTCGGTGGAAGGAATCGTGACGTATCCTGAATGCGGAGTGTGCGGCATGTTGTTGACGCTCAAATTGTTCGAATGGTCGCTCGCTGACGAAATACCACAATTTCTAGAACGAATTCGAAGTTGGGGGTTTCAGGAGGTTCGGGCAAGGCAACTACAACACAATCGTCAGGAAATTTGCGTGGCTTGCCTCAAATCGCGGGAAAAGTAGTTCCCTCGTTAGGGGATTTTGGGGTTCAGTGGACTGTCAGAGACTTGGGTGTATGGAGGTGTGGAAATGGAACGATTTCCGGCCCCTTTGGTTTTCTATCGTTTGCCCACTGTCCCATTTTGAGTTGCCCCGCAGAAATGTTGCGGATGGCGTATCGGTTGATTTTCCATGGTGTCGCGTTTCCGTGGGAGACGATCGTTTCCGGCGACGGATATGGAGTGGATGGCAATTTCGGTGGAAAATTCCGATGTTTTATGATGTTTAACTTGTTGGGTAAACGAGGAAAATTCCCCCACCGGCGCGTCTTGTGTTGCGCGTAAAAATGGTGTAAATCGCCCTGTTTACCTTATTTCGCTGGAAAAAACGATTCCGCCGGAATCCCCGTAGGAAAGTTAAAACTCTCATTGGAATCGGTCGATACGGACAAGAAGGGATTTTTCCATCGCCAGCAAGGCCAACACGTTTCGCGTGATGGTCGGTTTGGAGTTGTTTTCAGCCGAGGCGTGGGGATACCAAACATTTCAACGAAAGAAACTTGTGGTCGAAAGTGTGGCAGATTTCGGCTGGTGAAAGCGATTTTGGGTGAAAAATCTCGGGTAATACGGATTTCGGTCGAAATATGGCGGTTTTGAACTTGACCCAAAACGATTTTTCGGTGAAAAACCATAAAATGTAGGCATCCGATCAAATAGAACGAGCTAAATAGGATAGAGAAAATTGGATGTTTCTCTAAAAAGTTTGCGGAGCAGGGTTATGAAAATGTGGGTATGGTGGCGACAAAGTTCTTCGAGAAATGTTTATCGAGGAACTATTTCAATGGTAACGTTTTTAGGAGCGATGGTGCTTTTGACGGCGTTTTCTGGGGGGGGGTTGGGAGCACAACGTGATCACAATACGGGGCCATTCGGATTATTTGGTCCGCCAGAACCCACAGGACCACGTGGTCAGGCTGTTTCGGCTAAATTCGCTCCACAGCCAAGTGAAGTCGCATTGGCACCCGCCTCACGTCCAACGATTCCAGATTCGCTGAAAAGTGTCCAATCCTCGTCGCGTAAACTTATTGATCCGGCGGCCAGTCCGACGTCGTTTCGGATTGCGTTGGCCAATCCGACACCCCTTTCGCCGACGCTCGTGCCGTTACAAGACGGAACGGATATCTCCCCGGCAGATGCTGAGCCGTCCACTACGGTGGAAGTCGCCATACCGGAATCGAATACATCGGATGCCTCAGACACGAACGTTTTGGATTCCGCTTCGGAAGATACGTCGGATACAAAGGATGCGGAAAGTGGTGAGAATGTGGATCCTACAGCTTCAGATGAACTGGACGCGGGTGGTGATGGAGCGGGACCCACCGTCCATGGACCGCCGACCAACTTGCCATTAGATGCCACGGAAGCGGGTGACGCCGCAACGACTACGCCAGACGCTACGGCAACGACCACACCGGAAACGGCTCCAGGTCCTGAAAGTACCGACCATTTGACAGAGCCGGAACCGACGGAAGAGCAACCGCCAGTGATTGAGGAACCGGAGGGTCCTTCCGCCTATACGATGGAACAGTTGCTTCCACTTTTGCGATCAGAGATGGAAAACGGTTTGCAATCACGTCAACATGAGGGTATTTACCAGCGATGGCGTGCTTACATTGGAGAACGTTTGGCGGCGACCGAATCACGAACATCGTCGTTTGAAATGCGAGGCAATTGTCGATTGCCGTGGTACGAACAGATGCTCAAAGCTCCGATTGCGGCTGCAGCAGAGGCGGAGCGTTTTTCGCGAGAGATGCATGAAGGTTTTGGGCGTGGGTCTGCGGGCATGGTCCATTCGATCCTCTACGCACGTGAAGCGATGGGTTTGAAAGGTGAGGTTCCGGCGGCGTTCGTCGCACCGACCGATCCGGAAGAAGCGTTAAAAGTAGTGGAGGCCGAAACTGTTGCCGCTCGCGCGGGGCTTTCGAAAGCAATTGTGACTCTTTCGGCGAAAGAAGCGGACGATCTGCAGCAGAACCTGTTGACCGCGTTTTGCGGCAGTTCGATGACCGGACACACATTGGACCCACGATTTGCGCCATTGGCTCGACGGATGTGCAATTTGATGGAGAAAATGGATCGTTCCGGATTATATGATTCGGCGATTGCGTTTGCCCATTTGACGGACGACGTTCTTCAGGATTCGTTGTCTAAACTGCCGGAAACGGAACTGATCCAAGTGGCAGGGGTAAGCGGTACGGTCATTCGCGAGGTTTCGACTTCCGCGGGACGTATTATCGTCGGTGGACGTGGAAATAACGTCTACAATCTCGACCAAATGAACGACGTTTGCGGCGTGATTGATCTGGGTGGTGACGATCGTTACTTAGAAGGTACGGTCAAATTCACACGTCCGATTTTGATCATTTTGGATCTGGATGGTAACGATTATTACGAGGGCCGTGGACCAGGCGTTCAGGGTGGAGCGGTTTTTGGCTGCTCGCTTCTCGTGGATCGCCACGGAAATGATATCTATCGCGCGAGTGACATCGCCCAAGGTTCCGCCTTGTGCGGCGTTGGAATTCTCGTCGATACCGATGGCAACGATTATTACGGTGGTGTGCGTCGTGTTCAAGGGCAGTCTTTGGGAGGTTTAGGTATTTTGGTTGATAAAAACGGACGCGATCAATACCATGCGGCGTTATGGGGCCAAGGTTTTGGCGCTCCGTTAGGTTTTGGCGTTTTGGACGATGCCCATGGGGACGACACCTATTACTGTGGCGGTTGGGCTTTTGACGGTTATCCGGAAACACCGGGTTACGATGGTTGGGGACAAGGTATCGGTGCGGGGTTACGCCAAATTGCGTGTGGTGGTATCGGGTTGATCCTCGAAGGGGACGGGGACGACGTGTACGAGTACGACTACATGGGTCATGGTGGTGGTTATTGGGCGGGGCTGGGTATTGCACGAGATTTCAGTGGTAACGATACTCGTTATGGCGGCACTCGCAAAATGTACGATGGTTCGCCGCGTGGCGAACGGATGTACCAACGATTCGGCTGTGGCTTTGGCTGCCATTACGCAATCGGTTTCTGCTTCGACGACAGTGGTAATGATGTTTATGGCGGTACCATCATGGGCATGGGCATGGGTTGGGATCTCGGTGTCGGTTATTTGTGCGATGCAGGCGCGGGTAACGATGTGTATAACGGAACGGGCAGTCAAATTGAGGGGTATGGTGCCCAGGCGGCAATGGGTGTATTGTTCGACTACGGTGGAGACGACGTATACGTAGGTCGTTCGCAGGGAACCGCTCCGAGTGGTATCAATCCAGATTACCATCAGTTGCCGCAGTGCGGTGGTAACTTTGGCTTCGTGGTTGATTACGGTGGGATGGATAAATATGGGAGTGGCGTGGCGAATAACGCGGTAACGCAGCGTGGTTCGAAGGGCGGATTTGTCATTGATCGTCCGCTGAAGGAAGAGTATGACGCGATGAGAGCGGAGTATGAGAAGGCGGCCGCGGCAAGAGCGACCAGTACTCCACCGGCAAAATCCACGACAACACGTTCGAACACCACGAATAATACGCGGCGTCGCACGAACAATCGGAATAATGCTTTGCCGTACGGTTGGTGACATTCAATGGTCAAATGAAGAAGACGCTATCGTCGAAATCGTTTGAGCGGATTGCTCGACACGGATAGAATGAGGAGTTCGTGTGAGCGGAAAGCCAATAGCGGGGTAGTAAAGGTTTACGAAAGAGATGGCGTGTTGGGCATTCGATTGCGTAAGTAAAACGATGCTCATTTGGTAGATGGGCGAGGCAAATTACGTAAGCGGATCGTATGGAAGAAGTCGCGGAACCTATGTTGGAGCCGCGACTTTTTTGATATTTCGAATAGCTCTATTGTAGGGAGAAGAAAATGTGCCGCAGGTTCTATATGATTTTATGGCTTGGCCTCTGGAGTGGGATGAGTGCTGGAATATCGGACACACGATTGATGGCTTATCTGACGCCTGATTCCCCTGAAGTTTTATTTGAATCGATGGGGCGGTCTGAGGCCAATACAGCCACCAACACCATGGAATCTTCCGTAGCGGACGTGAGAACGAGCGTCACACCGGCGGATTTTGAGACCATTCGCAACCCGGCGATGCGGTGGGCGGTTGAGATGCCCGGTCAGACGGCAAGGTTTTCGAAGGATCCGTCGGTCATTCGATTGGGAGATCGCGTACTGCTCTATTTTTCGCTTCCACCGCAGCGCATAGGTGAACGTCAATATGGTTGGACCGTTGGTGTTGCAGAATCGACCACCCCCCTGCCCTTCTCGGCGTTGGAAACTTCCGCCATGGAGCCCATCGTTTCAGAATCCACCGTATTGTCTGCTTCCCAGGCGAATTTCACTGGTTGGAAATTGGTGGCGAATTTGCTTCCGACACAAACATGTGATGCGCAAGGACTTGCGGCCCCATGCGCTAAAGTTTTCGGTAACCGTGTGTTTTTGTTTTATCAGACGTATGGCAATGGTCCGAAAGATGCCATTTGCTGTGCGTGGTCGGATGACGGGGTCCATTTTACACCGCATCCGCAAAATCCCATCTTCCGTCCGACGGGCGATTGGACGAATGGACGCGCGATTGATGCCGATCTAATCCGGGTAGGTGAACATTATCTGCTTTACGCGGCAACTCGCGATTCGGCGGGCAAAATTCAGAAGTTGGTGGTTGCCACGGCAGCGGTTCGCGATCCGACGACAACGGATATCATGGACCCTGTAGCGGAATTTGCTCCGACATCTTGGACACAAGCGTGTAACGATGCGATTCTCTCACCGGAATTACCATGGGAAACACAGTGTATTGAGGCACCCACGGTTTTGGAACGCGATGGCGTTTTGGTTATGTTTTACGCTGGAGGGTATAACAACGATCCTCAGCACATCGGCGTGGCATATAGCGAAGATGGCATACGCTGGAAACGCTATTGGCGAGTTCCATTGATCACCCATGGTCCGGCGGACCAGTGGAACGCCTCCGAATCGGGGCATCCCGGTGTTTTTGTCGATCGAGATGGTTCGACTTACCTATTTTATCAGGGAAACGCGACCAATGGCCGCGACTGGTACCTTTCCAGAGTGCGACTCACGTGGGAGACGCAAACGGCGGAGGACGGACGGAAGATTCCAGTGCCGCGTGTTATCACGGAATAGCGTCGGCAGCGGTCCGCCACCGATTCCGATTAGTCGCTGGTTCCATTATTCGCTTGGATGGTCTTTGAGCATAGTGTGGCAGGCGTCACAACGCATACTCGTGGTAGAGGTAGGCGATTGTCCTTTGGGATTGTGACAGAGCGTACAGGAAGTCGTCGCTGACGGTAATCCCGCAAATTTGCACTCCGGATCGACCGCGCGATTGAGCAACTCGGTGATTTTTTGGGCGGTTTCCGCGGATAGCCGTCGGCACCGTTCCTTTCGTTCCGGACTTCCGACGCTTTTCTTGGCTGTACGACACCATAATCCCATTGAAATATGGCAGAGTACAGAACCGGACGCGTTCGTCGGTAATTCACCATCGAACGCGGGGTTCATGGGTTTCCACGACGGAAATTGATTCGCTTCGTACCATGCGAAAATTTCTTGAATCATCGCCTCACGTCGCGATTTGAGGTCCAGCCCCGGGTTAAAGAGGCCAATTAATGCCGCTGCTCCATTGGCCGCTCCACAAAGCGAACCGTAAAAACACCCCTCCGCGCCGTACATCATCATCGCTGTGGGAAAAGTACTGAACGGAACGCCATATTTCTCGGCTAACAATGTCATCACACTGCCAAAAACGGCATACATGCAACCTCCATCGGGATAAATGTCGTACGCTCGCTGAGTTGCGGCGGCAGGATCAATCGGTTGCCATTTCCAAGCATTCATTTCCGGCATCGTGTTATCCGCCGCCGAACTGGATAATGGAAATGATCCCATCATGCTCGCAATGCTGGCCGCGCTTGCAAGTCCGAACGTTCCGAGCATTTGTCGTCGATTATTTTTCCGCATGAAATATCTTTCCTGAACAATTTTTCCCTTTGATCTAAGCCGACTATCCGCAGTATCGTTGAATTGTATCAAAATCGTTATATTCCGTCTAACCGTTATCGCGTACAAAAAAATTTTTATGCCGACAAATTGGGGTATTTTGTTGTTTCGCGCCGATTGGAGGAGTACAATACGACTCAGGTGTGGGAGAAATTCTAAAATATCGGAGGGTTTATCATGCAGAATTCACGTCGTTTGGAAAAAAAATGTCTCCAATCATCGGCCCGGAATGGACATAACGGTGGCTCGAGCGTATTGGGAAAACGCAGGTTGCGTTTGGAATTGTTGGAACAGCGAGCATTGCTCACCGTTTCGAATGGTGCCGATTGGAATTCGGACGAGTCTTACATAGAGCCAGCCGCTTACATGGCGGGTGCTGCCGTCTCTGACAGTATCGAATCCATGGAATCTTGGGATTCGTCCGCCGATGCTTTGCTATCCGAATCTGCGACTTCGACCGCATTGGATGCGGCGTCCACTTTTTATCTTCACAGTAATCCCACTGCCAAACATACGATTTATCTGGATTTTACGGGACATACGACGACTGGAACTACGTGGAACAGCCGATATGGCTCCACGATTACCACTCCCGCTTGGAGTTTAGACAGCACGCCCAGTTTTAGCACGACTGAGTTGGCGTATATTGGCCAGGTTTGGCAGCGTGTCTCGGAAGACTTTCTGCCGTTTGACGTGGATGTGACCACGCAAGAACCCACGCAGGACAAACTTGTACGCAGTGGCAGTAGTGACGATGCGTGGGGTATCCGCACTGTTTTCGGTGATAGCTGTTACACATGGTACGGTGCTTTGGCGGGTGGCGTTGCCTACAACGGCTCATTTATGTGGAGCAGCGATACCCCCTGTTTCGTTTTTAAAGAATGCGGCCAAATCGCGCAGTCGATCGCCGAAGCGGCGTCACACGAAATTGGGCACACGCTCGGTCTTTCTCATGACGGGAACGCTTCATCGGGATACCATCCTGGATTTAATGATAATGCTGGCCATTCTTGGGCGCCAATTATGGGAAGCGGTTATGGAAAAAGTCTGACGCAATGGAGCTGTGGTGAATATGCTGGGGCAACCTGCGAACAAGACGATCTCTGGATTATTACCAATCAAAATGGCTTTGGATATCGCGAGGATGACCATGGCAACGATAGCTTGGACGCAACCTATCTTTTGAGTTCCGATCCCACGTCGAGCGGCATTATCGAACAGAATACGGACCAGGATTATTTTCGATTTACAGTCGACGCGTCCCGCGCGGGAGAGGTCTCGATTCTTGTTTGCGGCGCGGAGGTTGGAAGTAATTTAGACGCTAAATTCACCTTGTTAGACGGCTCTGGCACTGTTTTGTACACAGTGGCTCCCGGCGATTCGCGTAACGCCAGTTTGAGTACGGAGCTAACTGCGGGAACGTACTACCTTTGCGTTTCGGGCGATGGTTGGGGGGATCCGACTGGAATCGGCTATTCGAATTACGGAAGTTTGGGGTATTACAGCGTCAATATTACGTTACCACCAGAATCAGTCCCCCTTCCGGAGGCTCCCACGAGTTTGACCGCGATTGCGAAAAACGATTCGGAAATTCAGCTTCTGTGGTCTGCCGTGACCGGAGCGACAGCGTATCGTGTCGAATATTCTTCCGCTGCGACTAACGGTTGGATTTCGTTGGGCGAGGTCAGCACGACAACATTGACGCACCAAAATCTCGCTGAAACGACGACATACGACTACCGAATTTTCGCGGTAAATGCGACCGGCATGTCGGCCACGGCTGTGACGGCCAGTGCCACCACGTTTGCGAATGGCGAATATCATGAAGCTCCAGCGACGCCCGCTTCACTGGTTGCCACATCCTTAAGCGATACATCCATACAGCTCACATGGTCGCCGGTATCCAATGCGGTGTCTTATCAGATATCCCGTTGTACGCGCGGCAGCGATCAGTGGACACTGCTGGCAACGATTACGAACACGAGTTATTCTGATACTGGACTTGCGGAGATGACGACATACGATTACCGTGTCGTGGCGGTCGATATACTATCGTTTACGTCAGAAGTCGCCGCGACGGCAAGTGCCACGACATGGGAAAAGGTCTATCCAGAGGGCCTAAAACCAGCGACTTACTCTGTGAGTGAAAACGCGATTGCCAATACAATTGTGGGCAAAGTGGTTCCGTTGAAACGTGCGTCAAAAGGACAAACGTATACGTATGCACTTGTTCAAGGTGATGATTATTTCACCATTGATAAGACAGGAACGCTCAAGGTACGGGCGGGGGCCGTAATTGATTATGAACAGATGGTCACAATAGCAGTCGTTGTTCAAACTTCAATCAATGGACAGATCACCTACCGTGACACGTTGGAGGTACGGGTGAGAGATGTCAATGAGGCGCCAGAGTCCATTGGCATTCAGACAGGCGAATTGATTGTGACGCAAGTGAATTTAGTAGAAGGCGAAACTGCCGTTGGATTGCTGACGGCGACTGATCCGGAGCGGCAAGCGGTTACCCATAGATTGAGCGGTACCGATGCGAAATGCTTTGAGGTGGTGACCACGAGCGACGGTTATCAGCTTCGAGCAAAATCGACGCTGGATTATGAAAACGCGGTCGATCGCAATCGAGACGGCGTTTATGAGGTGACCGTGATGGTTACGGATAGTGGGCGTAAGACGGCAGCTGAAACGGTGTATATCACGATTCAGGACCATTCGTATAATTCGTCCGAGTTGGTGGAATTAACCGGAAGTGGTACGAGCTGGATCGTTCGGCAAAGTGATCAAAATATTCAGATATTGAACGGAAATACCATCGTTTTTTCCGAGCCCGTGAACGCGTTTCCAGCGGTACAGATTGTGGGCGGCGCGAAGAACGACACGCTCACGTGGCAGCTTGATTCCTTATCGGTATGGGACACGAATAACAGCGTAGATATTCGTTTCGATGGAGCGGGTGGCAAAAACACGGTTAAAGTGGAAGGAACCGCGGGCAGCGATCAATTTCTATTTTTCTCTAGTGGTGTGGGTGTGGGAAATAGTTTCTTAACGATGGAAAACACCCAGCTTTTAATCGTCAATGGTGGGGCGGTCGGCGATCAGTATCTTGTGGAAACGTTGGTATGTGAGACGACCATTTCGGATAACCGTGGTACGGATACGATCTTGGCACAAGTGCAGCTGGATCTCAAATCGAGGCATGCACAAGAGATCAACGGTGTAGGTTTGACGCTCAAATCGACGTTCGAACGATGGGAAGAACTGTCACCGAGTGCGGTGGACTCTATTTTTAGTCATTGGAAAAATATTTAGGCTCATTTCGGTTGGAAATGGCTGAGGAAATTCAGCCAAAGGTGACGTTGCACTGAACTTAGGTGGACAGTGCAACACCCATCGTTAATTATGTAAATGTCTTGCGCCAACCAGATCAATGATTACACAGATTGGATAACGAAGGACGGATCAATTATTTCATTTTTTCTTTCGCGGGCACGCCGAGCATTTTCGACACATACGATTCAACTTCCGCGCCCCAAAGTTTGTAACCTTCTTCGCCCGGGTGTACGAAGTCACTCATCAGCTCCTTCGGAATGTTGCCATTCTTGTCGAGCCAAAGATGATTGATATCCAACACAGTGACGTTTTTATAATCGAGGAACATGCCAGGAAGATAAGAGTTGGTCTTGTGCATACGGGCACGCACGGGATTATCGGCCGTTTCGCAGGCGACGAAAACATCTAAAACAAGAATCTGAATGTCGGGATAGAGACTTTGTAATTTATCGACACAAGCACGGATACCACGCGCCGTATTCTCCGAACAATGGTCCCAATCGCCCCAAAGACTGTTAATGCCGATCAGCAACACAGCGGCTTTCGGGTGGATTTTGTCCATTGGCGCGTCGTTCAACCGCCAAAGCACGTGCTGGGGCTGATCGCCGCCAAAACCCATATTGACGTAATTTCGGTCGCCGTAATAATACTCCTGAACCTTGGCGCCCACACCGTCCCAACCGTGTGTGATTGAGTCGCCGATCAGCAAAAGATCGACATTTCCTTGTTCAATGCGTGCCTTATTGGCCTCGTGCCGCTCTTTCCACCACTGCTCGCCCAATCGTTCCGCCGGCACGAGCGTCCGTGGAAGCTCCGACGGTTCTTGCGCGGCCAGATATTGCGAACTCGGAACGACGAATAGGGCTACCAGTAAAACGAGACTCCACCACTGTTTTCTCATCACAACCTTCCTTCTATACCATCACATGAAAACGGCGGCACACATGTGCCTTTGCCGGGAAATTACCTATGGATTCGTTATGTTTTCCGCAAAACGCGACCCGCTCCATTGCGGCGTGATCCACACTGCCGTGGAGGGTATCTCTCCCATAGGATAACTTCTTATGAATGTGGAATCAATCTTTTGCAAAATATTTGAGCAAAATCATTCGAGCAGCTCGCGTATTAAGAAAGAAATGTTATAGTCATTTAATTTAGCAATTCCATTGATGAAGATATTCCATCATTGCATTTTCGAGATTCGGTGAAGCTAGCAATATATCCACTAATGCACGTTTCCTATTCGCCCAAACCTTTTCGATGGGATTCAAATCCGGACTATATGGTGGCAAAAATAACAGATGAATTCCATGCCTGCGAGCAAGATGACACAGTCTCTTTTTCGGATGAAACGACGCATTGTCCATCATGACAGTCGTGTCTTTTTGAATATACTGGACAAGTGTTTTACGAAACCATTCGACGAAAAAATAACTCATCCTGTTTTCTGTATAGCATCGTGACGCCACCATATTTCTGCCGATTTTCGCGGCTACCACGTTCGTTCTTTGGAATTTTCGTCCACGTTTAACGTCCTCCACTTTTGTACCGCGAGGAGCCCGACCATGCTCGCGAATCAAGCATTGATCCACGCCGCTCTTGTCAAGATAGACGCGTTTCTCTTCGGGGATTTGGGCCACATCTTTTACGAATTTGGCCCGTTTTTCCTCGGATTTTTTGGCGTAGGTGAACGTCTTTTTTTAAGAGTAATTTTCATCTTTTTCAGGGCGTAAAACACCGCTGGAATGCTGCATTGAAACAGTGTGGCAAGTTCCGAAAGACAGGTATCAGGTTTCTTCTCAACGGCCTTGCGCAGAGCTCTTTGTTGATTTTCCGTTGTCGTGACCGAAACACCTGTTCAGGTATCACTGAACCGGTCTCATTACGAAGTTTCACCCACGCGTTGTGGGTCTTGCGATCAATCCCGAACACTGCCTTGAGCTGTTTGAATGTAGCACCACCCTCTTTGAAAGCGATGGCTCGTTCTCGAAATCTTTTGTCGTATTTCATAGAACCAGCATCGGATGTTCCAAGGATAAACTTAAATTAAATGACTATAGTCGAAGTGCTTTGACGCTATCAAAGTGATAAATGCTGTCTCCACCTCTTTTTTTATTTCGTACCACAGCCCCCGCGTCCAACAATAACCGAATGGTTTTCAGGGAACCGAAACAACACGCAAGGCTAAGCGGTGTTTCCTGTTCACGTCCTAAAGCGTTGACATCCGCTCCAGCCTTGATCAATATTCGAACAATTTCAAACTTTCCAGACCACGCCGCGCCATGCAACGGCATATCCCCTATTTTCCATCGCGCATGAACATCAGCTCCGGCGTCCAATAATATACGGACGATCACTGGATCGGTCGCCAGATGGAGTGGTGTAACTCCTTGGCGATTTGCCGTATGGACGTTCGAGCCAACGTCCAACTGTATCTGTGCAATCTGTGGATTTTCCACAAAATGGAATGGAATGTTGCCAAAACGATCACCCACATCGAGGGATTAAGGGGTTCGACGGAATCTGCACAGCGTTTCTTCCACTGTGTATAAAATTTCATGACCGATTGGACGTCATTCGCCTTGACAGCCTTAAAAATCGACGGATATGCCATGACTCACCTCGTATCAGCAGGTTACGGTGAAGACCGAAGCTCACCATTATACAGATATTCATACGATACATCTTTGGGAGCGTCTATCACCGCTTTTCCCGATTCGAGCCGAATAGAAAATGGGGCGGTAATTCGGTTTCCATCGGCATCGACCACCGTGTACAAACCATCCGGCTGACCATCCAATTGACGCTGTAAACTCACGATTGCGCAAGGGTTAATATCAGCCGGATTTCGCCGTTGGGTACTGAGCGTAAAAGAATCCGGCAAGGTTCCAGCGGATGGTCCATCAGGATAAATCATCTGTTCAGCGGTGATTAAAATACCACGAGCGAGCTTCGTCCAGTCGAACGACTTGTCGTATGGAGCTAGGTGGACTAACGCGCTGGCGTAAACGCCGCCGACCCATTGTACGGGCAGCCCCACCCACATTGGACGTGTCCAGAACGTCGCTCCGAAAACCGGGGTTGTCCCATAGCGCATAA
>JAQVKF010000069.1 GCA_028694795.1 Thermoguttaceae bacterium
TGCTGCGTCAATTCCTCACGCAACTTTTCACGTACTTCCGGCGTCAATGCTTCAGCGACCTCCTTCCGCACGTCATCTGAGAGTTCCGCACGCAAGCTCTGACGCACTTCTTCAGTCAGCTGCTCCGTTAAAATACGACGTACCTGCGGCTCCAATTTGGCCGTCAGTTCCGCCTTCATCTGTTCCGGATCGGCAGCGGTTTTGGACGCGGCCTCCGTTGCTTCCGCGACAGGTTCATTCGAGGGCGGGGTCGCGGCATCTGGTTGGGGCTCCGCCGCCACCTCGTCTGCGGGAGCGGGCGGCAATTCCGCTTGGAACAGCCATGAATCACTGCGTCCCACTTGTGACAATCCCACGATCATTCCCAAGAAAAACATACCTGTTATCATCCATGTGCACAGACGTTTCATCATTCTTACTCCATTTTGATGGACTGGTACCTATTCCATTCGATTTTGGTACGGGTACTCGTGATTTGTCTCCAAAATCGCTTTGCCATCTTTCGGACTGTATACCATACTTAAGCACCCTGCCGACCTTCCGGACATGTATCGCTTGTCCATCGGAGGAAAACCATTCCAGCGAGGCAAAATTCGAAAGATTACAGAATCGGACGGCGATTCTACTTCATCTTTTCGACCTATAAGACGATGTGGATTCAAGCAATTTTGACGATCAGTTGGACAATTCTGATTGTAGTGAAGCTTTTGTGACGGTCGGGTAAAATAGGCAAGAAAAGCGGCGGTGCGCGGCACGTCCGAGTGGACGGCATCGTATGTATGGTCCACAGAGTGCGATGATTGTCGTGGAATCGTCGAGACAGCGAGAAAATCATCGGCCGATGGGGCCGATATTCGGTTGGGTCGGGTTGTATTCCGATTGTTGGACGTTGGACTAAATGTCGTGGACTAAAACAGGTGGGCAATCGCGCGGACGGTCCAGAAAAGAATCCCCAAATCAAAGAGTGTGATGAGAATGGCCAGACGTCGCGAGAGACGGGTTGCTCCATCCGCTTGGAGCGAAAGGACCGCTGGAATCAGACTGCAAATCACGAAAAGAATGCTGAAAATTTGGGTCCACGGAATGATAATCAGAGCCGCGGCCAATCCAAAAAGCATCAATTTGACCGCATGTAGCAGATGTCGCCCGGCAGGCGGTACGGGCGGCGGAGTGCACCGTGTTAGACGTGGCGTGGGGGGCGTCTGGGTCGTCATGGGGGTGGTTTCGCTCGATGCGGTCTCCGATTCCGATGGAGAATGTGCGGTGGAAACGGATTCCTGTTTCGTGGAAAATGCCATAGGTAGTAATCTCTCAGTTTTTCAGTTCCAAGGATCGGTTTGGAGAATCGGAAAATTCGGTCTCTTCGACATCGTGCGGCTGTGTCGAAAAGGACCGCTGTGTCGAAAAACACGACCGGTCGAAAAATGGAGCGCGGCTAAAACGGAGCCATGCGTCTGCGAAGGCCTTTTCGACGGTTATTCCGCAACGTCTCTCGAATTAGCACAGCACGACGCCCATCACAAGCAGAGCAGTCCACCACACAAGCACGAGGAGCACGGCCAAAATCAGCCATATTTTAGACGGTTGGTGCATGGGCGTGGGCAACGTTTCCGCTTCATGGGTGGACGAAGCGGACGAAACCGGCTCGGCGGACGTTGTTTTTTGGGTATTGTGAACGGATGAATGTGCCATGGTCTTTCCATTGATTTTGATCAAAAACGAAATCGGGGCAAAATCGAAATATATCGGAAACCGACGCCAGACGTTGTCAAAATCGAAAAGACGTCAGAAACTCGGTATCGAAATCGAAAACGTTGTCGAAATCCTCAGGGCGATCGGTAGGCGTTTTGCTCATCCAGCCGAGTTGAATGAGATGATACACAATCTCGCCCAGATCGTGAGTACTTCGAATGCCCCACTCCCGCAGTACACTGCGAGCGAGTAATCCGTATTCCTCCAAAGCGAAGATTCGGACCGCTTCGCACATCTGTTGGCCCGTCACGTGTCGCGGAGAAGTGCCCGATGGAGCGTCGGTCCCGGAGGGGGATGTCATCGGCGATGGGTTCTCGACCTGACCGCCGGAGATTTCTTCTATCGATGCCCCCCCCGTGGAATGGTATCGAGACTGCGCAAAACGCAACGCTTCGAAGACGAATAGGTACGCTTCTCGTGGGTAACGTGAATCTTCTGTCAACAATTTACGAAACGCTTCGTCCACCGAATGTTTCCTCGTTTAATGATTCGATGAGCGGCGACGGGAAGATCGTCCGCGGTGTTTACGTCCTCCGTGAGGCTTTGCGGAACGCTCCGAAGGCGACTCAGGGGGATCAGGTGGTGGTGCCAACGGGATGGCGGGTTTCTTCGAAACGATCACACTCGCTTCCACAAGTAATGTGGTTTTTGTGACCTTAACTGGGGGTTCTGCCACATCGCTAGGCAATACGTCAGGTAACACGGGTTCAGACGACACAGGCAAACCGCCTGATTCCACGGAATCGCTGCACGGTATCGCCACCGGTGCACCCCCCGTCGGAGTGCCTCCAGGCTTGGACTCGCTGGGCAAGGATGTCGTTGGAACCGTGTCGTGGGAAGGCTTTGCAACACGGGAACGAATCGGGGCGGCACCCTTCGTGGAAGGAACCGCGGAATCTTCGGGACACTCCCTAAATAACGCATCTGCGATACTCACCGCCTCTGGCGGAACCTGAGCCGAAGTGTCTGGAATTGATTTTCGCGGACGACGGGTTTCCCGTCGTGGCCGATCTTCCTGGTGTCGCGAATGTTCTGTCGGATTAGGATTTGGTCGGTCGGAATCTTTTTCCGCTTCGGATGGTTTTGCGCGAACGGAATCTCGAGTATCGGCACATTCCAGTGGAATGGGTTGACATTTACAACGGCAGGTCGCTCGCTCGGCATCGCTCAGCTCGTCTGAGTCCATGGGTGGCCATTTCGCGGTACCGCAGACCGGGGCATTCCGTCGCCTGGAGTGGGGACGAGAGGAACGTTCTTCATCGTATTCCACCGCGTCACGTACCCGCATGGAATCTTCGATAGGATGCCCTCGCTCGGCATCGTTGCTCGGCGTATCGTCCCCATCATTCCACGGCTGCACATCCCGCAACGCGATCAGCCGTCGCCGCCGTTCGTCGCACATCTCGACACAGAGTTGTTCGGTCAAAATTTCATGACCGATCACACGAGCGGGACCATCGGGAGTTTGTACCCGTGAGCCGATTGGTGGAAACGACTGCAGCATCTCCTCGTACATGTCGTATTCGTAACGCAAACAACATTTTAGTCGGCCGCAACGGCCAGAAATTTTTGTCGGATCGAGAGTCGCTTTCTGTAGTTTGGCCATCTTCATCGACACGGGGGGGATTTCGACCAAATGGGTGTTGCAGCAGATCACCTTACCGCAATCGCCATAATCGGAAAGCAGTTTCGCCTCATCTCGCACGCCGATTTGCCGCATTTCAACACGTGTTTGAAATTCACCCGCCAACACCCGTACCAACTCTCGAAAATCAATCCGATCATCCGCCAGATAGTAAACAATCACTCGCTCGCCGCCAAACAGATGTTCGACGCGAATCAGGTGCATCGCCAATTGGAGTCGTCGGATTGCACGCTCACAAATCTGAAACTCTTCCTTTTCCCGCGTATGGATTTTCACCAACTCGCGAATATCGTCCGGCGTCTGTGTTCGCAACAGCGATCCTTCGATCGAAAATGCCAATGTCGCGTCAGAAAATGTCGCGTCAGAATACGACAAAATCTCCGATGACGCTGCGTGATCCGCCACATTTTCGATATTCGCTACAGTTTCTAGCTCTAACGGAGATTCGATGGACGCCGCCGGCTCGTTCTTCACCGGCTTTTTTTCCCCATCTGTGAGAACGTGTGGGTTTTGCTCCTCCTCGTGAACGTGCGGAACGGTCAAGCTCTTTGCCGTATGGGAGATATCAGAACTTGCGGATGATTTTGCTGCTTCTGATGATTTTTCCGCGTCCGATGCTGGGGGCTCCAGATGGAGTGCACGCAGTACCGTTCCTGCTTCCAATCCGCGATCTGTTCGGACAATGACCGACGCACCGGGCAAAAATTTCGTCGTATCAGACGTTGTAAATTTGCCTAGCAGTCGGGTAATGCCAAAACGTACGATGTATGCACTCATATTGCGATTCCGATGTTACTGCAATGAGCGGGTGGAGCGACTTCTACAAAAACCCGCGTCCCCTTATCATAACATGAAATTCGTCCCAAGGAAACCAACCGAAAGGGAAGATTGCAAAATGCCGGCGGGAAATTCTATTAATATTGTGAACTCGATTGACAAAAGCGATACGGTTTGCATATACTTACCATACGGTGAGGTGGGAAGCATCGAGTTCCGCTTCGTTCGGGAAAATATTCCGTGTGCGGAATGCCTGTTTGTTTCGGTCGGAAATATAACTGATTGGAACTTGGTTAAAGGCGATTTTACAACGAAAAAATGCGACCGTAAACGCAAAATCAAATGGAATAAGTGTAACGGTTGAATCACAGAGTTCCGTGGAGGTGTCGTATGAATTCGAACTATGGTAGAAATTATGATTATGACGACATGGGGTCGTTGACGATTGCGCAGGCTCCTGCCGAAACGCGAGCCTCGTTCCTCGTAAAAACGTACCTGCACCTCATTGGCGCGGTACTGTTTTTCGTCATGTTGGAGGTGTTATTCTTCCAATCGGAGACGATGCTTGAACTTGGTGTTGCGCTTCTCCAATCCGGGCGACTTGCATGGCTAGGCATTATGGTGTTTTTTGTGGGCGTTGCCACTGCAGCCAACTGGCTTGCCCATAGCGATCAGTCCACGCCGCTCCAGTACCTAGGGCTGGGATTATACGCGGTGGCCGAGGCGTTAATCTTTCTGCCGCTGCTGATTCTTGCGATGGCGGTTGCGCCGGAAGCGATTCCTCAGGCGGGATGGGCGACAGCGATCATTTTTGGACTGCTGACACTGGCCGTTTTTATCACTCGGCAAGATTTCTCGTTTTTACGCACGGCTCTGGTTTTCGGTACCTTTGCGCTGATCGCCATTTGTATTGCGATGGCGATTTTTGGTTTCGCTCTGAGCAACCTGATCACGTGGTTTGGGATTGCGCTGGCGTGTGGATATATTCTTTATGATACGTCAAATGTGATCCTTTATTATCGATCTGGCCAACATGTCGCCGCGTCACTCGCTCTGTTTGCGTCGGTCATGCTCCTGTTCTGGTATGTCCTCCAGTTGTTTATTTCGCGACGCGATTAGAAACGAAATGCAAACGAAAACGAGGGAACGAAGATGTTTGGAAATCTGGGACAATTAGGACAGCTCGGTTCGCTCCTGAAGAATATGGGCGAATTTCGCGAGAGAATTGCGCAAACAGCGGAAACGTTAAAAGCGGAGCGGTTTACCGGTTCCGCGGGGGGCGGTTTGGTCGAATTTGACGTTTCGGGTGCGCTTGAGCCGGTGGGGTGTCGCATTGATTCTTCATTTTTTGCTCAACAGGACTGTGAAATGCTCGAAGATCTTGTAACCGCTGCGGTACTGGACGCCTTAAATCGTGCCAAACAGTCGCAGAAGGAACGCATGACCAAGACGGCAGAGGAGTTGGGGTTGCCGGGGCTGGACGCTCTCCCAAATGGGGGCTTCCCCGGATTTCCAGGTGTCTGATTTTGATGTGTTTGACGGAGCTTAGCTGCTGGGCGATTGGTAATGGGCGGGACGGTTGGACTATCCGTGGAAGACTTTCCGTGGACGGGTAGGGATGCTCCTATGAAAGAAGCGTTCTTCCGGATGGTGGGGCGTTTTTCCTATGAATGGGAGGGGAATAGGTGTATCATGGCCGAGTTGACCGAATCGGTAAGCCGTTTAATCCAAGAGTTTGCAAAACTACCGGGAATCGGTCGCAAATCAGCGGAACGGCTGACGTATCATATTTTGCGGACGAAGGCGGAAGACGCTCTGGAGTTGGCCGACGCGATTCGTTGTGTGAAGGAAAACGTCCACTACTGCAAAACGTGCTACAATCTTGCGGAAGGTGAGCTTTGTTCGATTTGCGGGAGTCCGAATCGCCGACGGGAGTTGCTTTGCGTGGTCGAACAGCCACGTGATCTGATTGCTATTGAGCAAACTGGGCGATTCGACGGCGTTTACCATGTGTTGTTGGGAAGAATTTCCCCATTGGAGGGGATTGGAGCCGATCAGCTCACGATTGATGCGTTGGTGGAACGGGTACGGCAGGGCGACATTCGTGAGATGATTTTAGCTACGAATCCGACGGTTGAGGGAGATGGCACGGCGTTGTATATCTCGAATCGGTTGGCTGAGATTCCCAATCTTCAATTGAAGTTGACGCGGTTAGCACGCGGCATTACTTCTGGAAGCGTGCTTGAATTTGCCAACAAGGAAATTCTGACCGACGCTCTTACCGGCCGCCAAACTTTTTAATAGACGGTGGTCTGCCAACTTGGTGAGGTCCCCTCCCGGTCCTTTTGCCTGTCACAGGTACTGCCTCTTTGGTGAGTGTTGCCGCCGATGCGGTCACTCCGCTGGCATTCGTCGGATCACCCTTTTTGCCCGGAGTTGATATGTCGCGTCGCAGGTTTCCCCTCAATTCGCAACCGGTCCTT
Organism: Thermoguttaceae bacterium; assembly: GCA_028694795.1. Lineage (GTDB taxonomy): Bacteria > Planctomycetota > Planctomycetia > Pirellulales > Thermoguttaceae > JAQVKF01. The sequence goes on from JAQVKF010000069.1 coordinate 6,658, forward strand.
CCCAATCGTTGTGGTGGCGACAACTACGGTGTGTTTACACAAGTTGCCACCTCAATCGGAGCGGCCGGCTATACCAGCGTCAGGTAAAAAGTTCAAAAAAGTTTGCGCATTTTCAGCGAAAATGCTTTTTTGTAAAACTTTTTTGAAGCAAAGAATCAATGAGAGGAACTTTTTGCAAAAAGTTTCCCCTCAAATTCCCCTCCAAAACTTTTTACTAGACACACAAACTTCAATATTAACCGATATAAATCACCCCGGTTGCAATTATTTCATTCTTGGCCATCGGTTTTTACTATGTGATTCTATGTGAACAGACCCCAGTGAGCTTACCCTAGTGATGTTTATCAGTCGAAAAGGTAACCCTTGGACTTGTTATGTCCGCATTTGGCAAAACGTACATGACAACGTGCATATTGGCAGGACGATTCTCCACGAAAAATCGTGAGCCTAAACACAAAAAACAAGCGATATAGGTACAATGGATCACGTTACGCCCGTGTGGACAGTAAATTTTGGAGTTCGGCCAAAAACCGTGATTCGATTTCCTCATAGGAAAACGTGCCGAGCGTTTGCCGCCCGCATTTGAGGTTGACGCGATCCGCTCCACACCACAGCCCCAAATCCGCGTCATCCGTTTCGCCCGGTCCATTCACACGGCAGCCCATGACGGCAATTCGGATCGGATATTCCGCGTACGGCCGCGTTATTTCACGAATCTTCTGTGCCAATTCGACAAAACGCCCATTTTCGACACGCGCACAACTCGGGCAGCTCACGATATCGAGTCGTCCGGAAAAAGCCATCTTCTGCGTGTCGGTCAAAAAGTGTCCCGCCGCGATTTCCGCCACCATTTGCCGTGCGGCTTCAATTTCCTGCGATTTATCTTCATTTGGCACAGTCAGCGAAACTCGCATTGTCTCGCCGATTCCCTCTCGCAGCAGCGGTTCGAACGCCAAACGTGTCTTGAGAATCCCCTCCGGCGGCATTCCCGCCTCCGTTACTCCCAAATGGAGTGGAACATGAGGCATTGCCAACGCGAAGCGTCGATTGAGTTCTACCACAGTCGCCGGTTCCGAATCTTTGAGCGAGACACAATATCGGTCAAATCCGATAGATTCGAGAAACTCCGCATGTTCGACCGCCGAGGCCAACAGTGCCGAAAGATCGTCCCCTTGGGGAAATTTCGCCGCAATGGCAGGATCGACACTTCCACAATTCACCCCTATACGCAGTGCCAAATCGTACCGCATTGCCACATCGACCATCCACCGAACCTTTTCTTGCCATGGTGTTTGCGCGTCACGATGGTGCAAATGCCCCGGATTGTACCGAGCCTTTTGAATAGAGGGGGCTGCTTTTTCGATCAGTGGATAATTCTCTTGCAAATCAATCGACAGATTGACCGAATCGGGCAATTCCGCACGAATTTCTACCAATGCCGCCGCATCCGCTGGAGTATCCACCGCGACACGCACGATCCCCGCCCCCGCCTGCGAAAGGCACCTGGCCGTCGCCGCCGTTGCCACAATATCCGTTGTTTTCGTCGCACACATGCTTTGGAATACCAACGATGCCTCGCCACCAATCGTCACCGTTCCCACTCGCATCGCTCGTGTTCGACGTCGATTCAATCCCATATCGCTCTCCATTCATGGATACGGATCATCGGATTGGGCGTTTATGTTTCCAATTTTCCCAACAAATCGCATTCGTTTCAATTGCAACCGATGATTATTTTATCCCAAATCGCACATTGCACCATTACCGCATCATGTTTTTCGCGAGTCGTTACGATTCGAGTTCGTCCAACTCACGCATCCAACGTTCGACCGATTCCTCCTGCGTTTCCGGTTCCGCCTTCTTTTTCTTAAATTCCTTACGTTCCGCTCGCGCTTTGCGAATCGCCGCTAAACGTGGATTGGTCGGTTGCCCATCCGCGTCAACCGCTCCATCCGTTGGTTGCGTAGTTTCTGCAGATTCCGCCGCTTCGCCAATCATGTCTCCTGAAATCATGGGATCGTCGTAATACGGAAAGAAAATCGCTTGGTTCGGGCAGACCCTCGCACAGGCCGGGCAACCTGGACGACATGCGTCCGGTTGGATCACTTTCGGTGTTCCATCAGTTCCTGTTTCATACACGCCAAACAAACAAAAATTCACACATTCCATGCAACCCGCACAACGAGTTTTATCGACGATCGGATACCAACGCTGCTTGGGCGCGCGCGCGGATGGAAGCTCTGCCATTGCCGCCGCAGACAAGCAATCTTGACACAATCGCGTGAACGGCTCCATATCCAGAGGGGTACGTGAATCCCATACCACGATTCGTCGGGATATCAAGTCTTCCGCGTCCGAATTTTCCTCGAGCGTGCCTAGCGAATCGGTCATTTTTAGAAAATTGGCTGCCGTTTGGTATTCGCCCGGAATGTGACTTTGACGTAAAAGCGAAATCAGCAGGTGTTCCGGATAGGCTGCCGCAATGAGCAGATTGACCGGTGTCGTTCGCAGATGCCGCAAAAAAGGATCCAGCGAAACAAGATCGTATAGATCAGGCACTCGGTGCCACGCGGAGGCGTTCCAATCCGGCGTCGTCGAGTCCCGTCGCGATGCCGCCGCCAACCATAACCACTGCATCTCTTTTCCCCCAATGAAACCTTCAACGCTTGATTTGCGTATTATTCCGCCATCGGATCGTTGCTATCGCAATGGCTATCCCACCGGCACTTTCTATAGGAATCAGTATACCCTTCAAAATTGCTCTTGCAAGTTCCATCGACCAACATTCGCGTCAATACATCTACCTTATAACGTAAAAATCGGGACGCCGTCACCGACCTCCCGACTCTCTCTTTCATCAAACGATCGTATCCCCAAACCGCCCCGCTATCGAACCACTAGCCATAAAACCTCCAACCATAGAACCTTCAGTCGCTATCCAGCCAACCTTCGGCCCCAGCATCGAGATTTTGGAACTAACAGCCCAAAACTTGGACGGAGTTGGTTCTAGTCTTCCTTCTTCTCTTCTTCGCCACCGAACGGCAGACCAAAGAGCGGACCGGCAGAAGAATCACCTACGCCGCCACGAAGTTCCACTTCCGGAACCGACAGTGTGGCCGGAGCCTCACTCGGAGCCTCTTCCTTGGCTTCCGCAACTTCCACTTCCGCGTTCGCTTCCTCCGTCCATTCGACTCGCTTACGAGACAAACCAATCTTACGCTCGCCAGAATCGACTCGCAGTACCTTCACTTCGATCTCATCGCCCACTTTGACAATCTCTTCCGGATTTTCGACCTTCTGATCAGCCAATTCCGAAATGTGAAGCAAACCTTCCAAACCGTGTTCCAATCCGACGAAAACACCAAAATTCGTGATCTTCGTTACCGTGCCCTTGACCAATTGGCCCGGTTCGTACTTCGACGGAATGTCCTTTTCCCATGGATCGTCGCTTAACTGCTTCAGACCCAACGCGATACGACGACGATTCTGATCGACCGACAAAACGCGACACTCGATCTTCTGGCCCTTTTCGACCACTTCGTTCGGATGGCTGACTTTGCGAGTCCACGACATATCCGAGACGTGCAACAAACCATCGATGCCCTCTTCGATCTCGATAAACGCTCCGTAGTTCGTCAGATTGCGCACCGTACCGGTGACAATCGCTCCCACCGGATATTTGTCGGCAACCAGATCCCACGGATTTTCCTGGGTCTGCTTCATACCGAGCGAAATCTCCTGCTTTTCCTTGTTGATACCAAGGACAACCACTTCAATTTCGTCGTCGATCTGCACCAATTCTTTCGGATCGTTGATTCGCTTCGTCCAGCTCATTTCGCTGATGTGAACGAGACCTTCGATGCCTTCTTCCAACTTTACAAACGCACCATAGCTCATCACGTTGACGACAGAACCCTTGTGACGACTGCCAATCGGGTACTTTTCTTCCACGTTGTCCCACGGAGACGCCGTCTTCTGTTTCAAACCTAAGGCAATCTTTTCGCGTTCGTAATTGATATCCAGAATCTGGACTTCCAGTTCCTGATCAATCTGAACCATCTCACGCGGATCGCTCACACGACCCCAGCTCATATCCGTGATGTGGAGAAGACCATCGATACCACCCAGGTCGACGAACACACCGAAATCAGCGATGTTCTTGACGATACCTTTGCGGAGTTCACCCACTTTCAACTCGGAAAGCAATCGATCCTTCTTCTCTTTACGCTCGGCTTCGATCAAGGCACGACGGCTCACCACGATGTTACGACGGGCTTCATCGATCTTCAATACGACGCACTGGATATCCTTATCGATGAAATCGCCAATATCCGACGGACGACGAATGTCCACTTGGCTCGCGGGCAAGAATACGTTCACACCGATATCAACCAGCAAACCACCCTTGATTTTGCGGCTGACACGACCCGTGACCACGTCACCTTCCTTCACCGCCTCCATCACACGACGCCAGGCTTCGATCTTCTCCGCTTTACGTTTCGAAAGCGTAATCATGCCCCGGTAGTCGCCACCCATTCCATCTTCAATCTCTTCGACCAGCACGCGGATCGTCTGACCCGGCTGCGGCTTCTCGGCTTCGTCATCCCATTCGGAAAGCGGAATGATACCTTCACTCTTGTAGCCTACGTCGACTAGGACAAACTCGCCTTCCATTCGAAGAACGCGACCTTCAACAATCTCGTTGACCGCGATCTCTTTGCTGCCCCAATCAATCGCGTCTGGCAATTGCCCTCGCAACGCCTCGTCGATTTCCTTTGACCAGTCTTCCTCATTAAAATCCAGACCGCGAATCAGATTACGATTAACCATGCCTTAAACCTGAAACCTCAGAAAAACCCCGGAGAAAATCCGCTCGATTCTCAAACTCAAAAACCCGTCCCCCCGCGAGGAAACCCTACGCGTTCAGGTATGTCGTCGAATTTTTCGGCTCAAAAAACGGCGTCTCCGGCCCAGTACCTTGTTGTTGCACGCGAGATGTCGATTCACCCTGAATCCACAACCCCCTCCCGTGCAAACGCTCTTACCACACCGCTTACTAGGAGTTGCCAAGCTAAAAAGCTGCACTACAATGCCCCAGTATACAGGAAACCCATTGTAACGCGATTTTCGCGCCGTGACAACCACTCCGCCCCATTTTTCTTCCGAAAAACAATCGAAATTTCTCTATCCCATGGCTACCCTAGAGAAAACCACCCAAAGATCAGTCGTGTGATCGGTACGATTGCCCCATTTCGTCCTCTGAACGGTCCACTTTAATCGCCGCTCGATGATAAGTGGCGGCCAACTTGAGCAACGGTTGGCGTTGATTATGATCCCAAAAAATCAGGTGAATCTCCGTACCTTACGTACCATCGGAAAGATCAAAGGCGGACGATTCGCCGCGGTAAACGGTTTCACACACCAATCCATTCGCGCGGAAAAATCGTTCCAAATCGCTTGATGGAATCGCCAAATCGGAGCACAATTCCCTTCGTAGAAGGTTCTCATCCGCTTCCGCCAATCGCTTTTACCGCATAATGATTAATAATGGAGTGAACACGCCCTAGTAATACCATCACCATCATCTAGTGCGATTTCATCCAAATCTTCGAACAGATCGTCAATGACTTCCGCCTGCGCCGTGGCGAGCAGATTACAATGCTTTGCCTCATCCGCTTTTCGTTTCGATTCATTTGCAAATGCCCCATTTTCCCTCGTGTAAGTAACCCGTGTGGTGAAAAGATATCATACCATAATGGGTTACATCTCAAGACTATCTTGTCATGCAAGCACGATATGCCAAAATTTACAAATCGGTGGTATGTGTTCGTTCCGTACTCCCTATCTTCTCGGTGTTGCCTTTTTCATCCCCGGTTTTTTCGGCGTTTTTCCATTCTATCTTTTCGACACATTCTTCATCGGTATCGGTTGTTTCGACGTTCTCTTCATCCGTTTTCGCATTTTCACTCTTTTGATCTTTCCGCATGTTTTCTCTTGTGTAGATAACACGACCAATGGAAAGAAGTTTTGTTTTAATATATTCTCGATCCTCTGAATCATGTAGATCGCACAAAAGATTATTATAATCAATTGATTTGATATGAGGATTGTCACATAAAAGAGCCACTCCCGCACACGTAACTTCGGTGTGATTCAATTCTACCTGAGTTACATGGAGAGGCAAAATATAATTTTCAATATCCTTGTCTGTGATGGCGACCTGGTCGAATCGAATCATAAAATAGTGACGTTCCTTCGTGCAATATCTCCCCGTAAGGCTGTATGAAATTCCTGTCTCATATCCGGAAATCCACTTCGCGAATTTTCGTTCCTCCGGTAATGACGGTTGATTCGGCTTGACTATGAATACAGCGAGCAACACCAACGACGCCATCATTGAAATCACGGTGATTGCCGCAAACAGCAATCCTTTTCCTGTGATCCGAAGAGTGAAAAAACTTACTAGGAATTTAATCATGGGATATGTCCTCTACCCAGCGAACCACATTATTTACCGATATAAATGCTGGGCCGTGTTCACGCCATTTTGCGTAAAAATTCGTGAGTGATGGCAAGGTGAACTTCGAAAAGGGGTGTTCGATGATCATCCAGCGGTACTTGTAATGAGTGAAATATCTTTTCACGTTCCAAATATATGGGTGGAACCATCTCATTTGAAACGTATGGCAAAATACCAATGGGCATAAAGGCTGACTATATTGCCGACTAAGTCCCATGACTAAGGATTAGACAGGATGTGGTACCCGCATAAAATTCATGGAAAAGCAATCCGATGAAGCAATTCGACACCTAATAAGAGTGTTCTCGCATCGTGTCCTCTCACTTTTCGCGAATTGAGGACATCTTGGGGGGCGTTGTTGGCATATGAGTTCTACGAACGCGAACATTTGGGTACTCTATGGGCAGAGTACCCGCCGCCAACATTTTGTGTTGACTTGTTTCACTTATTGAGGAAGGCTCTCCGGCGTATCGGGTTCAGCGTGGGAGGCCGCGGAAGCGAATTTTTTGGCGATCGTTTCGAGTTCCATCGGGAACATCACCACGGTATTGGATTGTCCCGCCCCAAGCCCGTCGATGGTTTGAAGCGTTCGGAGTTTCATCGCGCCGTCCGAATGAGCCATAATCCGAGCGGCTTCCGCGAGATTTGCCGCCGCCGCTTTATCCCCTTCCGATTTGGTGATATTGGCGCGTTTTTCTCGCTCAGCGGAGGCCTGACGCGACATAATCCGTTTGAGGTCTTCCGGCATTTCGATATCCTGCAATCGAATCGTATCCAGATGGAGTCCCCACGATTGCACACGTTCTTCCACGACCTCGCGGATACGTTCCTGAATTTCCTGCCGTTCCGCGAGCAGTTCATCGAGTGACAGCCCGCCGACCACATCACGAAGCGTCGATTGGGCGTATTGCGAGATAGCAAACGCATAATCTTGGATCGTCAACACGACCGCTTCCGGATCGCTTACTTTGAAATACAAAACTCCATCGACCGCCGCGGGAACGTTGTCTTTCGTAATCACCTGTTGCTTCGGAATATTGTGCGTTCGAAGCCGGAGATCAACAAATTGAATCGAATCAATAAACGGGGCCACATAGGTGACGCCTGGCATACTTACCCGTTGAAATTTGCCCAATCGTAATACGATTCCACGTTCCCACTGCGCGGCAAGGCGAATTCCGCTGACGAAAATAATCCATAGAACGAGCAAAACACCACCGGTCACGACCCAACTTACGGGTGGTTCGACATGTTGCCGGGAACTCCATGCGAATAGGGCAACGCCGATCCCGAGGGGAACACCCCCCAGCAGCGTACGGAGCGACTTGCCCAATGAAACATGTCCATTGGTATTGCCGAAATCTCGGACTTTCGACAATGTACGCGGTATCGAACTCATCGCTTACCTCCTGTGCCGTAGGCACTTTTTTAGGCCCGCATCTTCCAACAACACATAGGATATGTGCTATTGGAATCATATAGAACCAGATACGGTGTATGCGTATTGCGGCGTATGTGGTGCACTTGGGCATATGGTAAACAGTATCTTCGGATACGGTCAATGACGTACCGCTACGGTCAATGACGTACCGCTAATGGACGAGAGTGTGGAAGCGATGCCCCATTCGAACGAACTCGCCACATTACACACTCTATCATAACCAGATTGAAGACCGCTTGGCAACTGGCGAAAAAATTTTTGGGAAAATAGCGAACCAAGAATCGGCACACTGCGTAGCACGGGAGTGGACTTTTTATGCGCATATCGGCACAGGAAGCAGTTATGGATACTCCTGAAAAATCTGAAGTCATTATTGAAACACGTAACTTAACGAAAATCTACCGCGATTTCTGGGGACGCCGTAAGGTGCCCGCTCTCAAGGCACTCGACCTCGAAATTCGCAAGGGCGAGATATTCGGTCTTCTCGGCCCCAATGGTTCCGGTAAGACCACTACGATTAAACTTTTGTTGGGGTTGCTTTTTCCAACGAGTGGTGAATCGCTCATCTTCGGTCGCGCGGCTAACGACGTCTCGGTCAAAGAGCGGATCGGTTATCTTCCCGAAGAATCGTATTTATACCGATTTTTGAATGCGGAGGAGACGCTCGACTTTTATGGACGACTGTTCGATATGCCGGCGGCGATGCGGCGTCAACGTGTCGCTGATCTAATCGAAATGGTCGGTCTCACTCGAGCGCGTCGTCGTCAACTCAAAGAATACTCGAAAGGAATGACCCGCCGTATCGGTTTGGCTCAAGCGCTGATCAACGATCCGGAAGTCATTATTCTTGACGAACCGACCACGGGTCTCGATCCGATTGGTATTCGAGAGATGAAAGATCTCATTCTTCATCTGAAGTCGGAAGGCAAAACGATTCTGATGTGCAGCCACTTGTTGGCCGACGTTCAGGACGTTTGCGACCGCATTGGCGTGTTGTATCAGGGTGAACTCAAGGAACTTGGACGAGTGAGCGATTTGGTCCAGGTGAGCGATCGTACGGAAATCTGTACGAGTACGCTTAGCGACGCGACGATGCAAAAAGTTCGCGAAGTGATCGAGGCATCCGGCGCGATGGTCCAAGCGATGGGCCATCCCACAACCACGTTGGAAGACCTCTTCCTCAAAATTATCCGTGAAAGCGATGCCCACCCCGGTCGTCGTGTCCGTGGTTCCGACGAATCGAACGATTCGAAGTTGGCAGATTCGGCAAAATCTGCCGAGTCGGAAAAATCTACCGCGTCGAGCGACGCACACTCGGATGATTCTAAGCCGGGTAAGTCGAACAAGTCTGGTAAACAAGGCCGTTAAAACAAAGGAGCATAGTCGATGACTATCGAAAAACCGATTGCTCCTTTTTGGGAGTGGTTGTTAGGTAGTAACGAGTTTTGGTCGGAATGGTCGAAGAACGGTTTTGTCAAAGCGACCGAAGCCATTACGCCGGACCAAGTGGGAGCCTTGTTCACATGGCTTTTGACGATGATTGTGCTGGCGATCGCGGCGTTGATTTTCGGCCTTCTGGTTATGTCGATTCGTTATGGTATAGGGGAAGGTTTTAAGCGAACATTCCAAATTGCCGGTAGCGGTATCGCTGATTTGTTGAAGACCTCTCCGCGCCGGACGTTTGCGATGGCGGGATTGGCAATCCGTGAGGCGATACGGCGTCGAACGCTGATCGCGTTTGCGGTTTTTGTCGTATTGCTGCTCTTTGCGGGTTGGTTTCTCGATCCGCAGAACCCTGAACCAGCCAAGCAATACCTGACATTCGTCCTGCAAACGACGAGTTACCTCGTGTTGCTGATGGTGCTTTTTCTGTCGGCGTTCAGTTTGCCGCAAGATTTGAAGAATAAAACGCTTCATACCGTGGTGACTAAACCCGTGCGTCCGAGCGAGATTATCGTTGGTCGTATTTTAGGGTTTACGACGGTTGGTACGGGGCTTTTGCTACTGTTGGCGTTGGTGAGTTACGTATTCGTTGTTCGTGGTTTGGAACATTCGCATAATATTGATCTGAGTTTGCTGCAAACGGCAGTCCAGGAAGATGGAACGAAGGTTTACAGCGGCGATTCCGTTTCGGTGGATGGTCTCGGAATAGACCGTGGTGGTCATCAGCATAAAGTGACGATCTACGAACACGCTGATGGTTCATTCGAGGGTGAGGTTCAAACGGAGCGTTCCCACACGCATCAGTTGGTCTCGACGACGGGAGCCGGTGGTAAAAAACAGTTCCAACTGGACAATCCAGTCGGAATGCTCCAATCGCGTGTTCCGGTCTATGGCAAATTGGGCTTTTTGGATGCGAATGGTCAGCCGACCGAAAAAGGGATCAACGTTGGTGACGAATGGATGTACCGCAGCTTTATCCAAGGTGGCAGTGATGCCGCGGCGGTATGAACGTTCGAAGGTATTACGCCGGAACGATTTGGCGACGCGTTGAACGTGGAGATGACATTCGAGGTTTTCCGAACGTTTAAGGGGAATACCGAAGGTACCGACATTCGTGGTGTTTTGGGTAGTTTGTCGGTTCGGAATCCGCAAAGCGGCAAATCGGTCGAATTGGCGTCGAGCTTCGAGTCGAAAGATTTTGCGACGCAAAGCCGAACGATTCCGCGTAAGATTCGAGATCCGCGTGATCCAAATGGTCCGGAGATTGATCTTTACGAAGATATCGTTCACGATGGCAAGATGGAGATTGTGCTTCGTTGTTTGGAACCTGGTCAGTACTTTGGTGCGGCTCAAGCGGACCTTTACATTCGAGCGCGAGACGCGTCTTTTGCGGCGAACTTTTTGAAAGGTTACTTGGGCGTTTGGTTCCAGATGCTTTTGATCATCGGTTTTGGCGTTCTGTTTAGTACGTTCCTTTCTGGTCCAGTGGCCATGATGGGTACGATTTCGGTCTTGATCGGCGGTTTTTGCAGTACGCATATCCATGAATTGGCTGTGGGTAAGAAATATGGCGGTGGTCCATTTGAGTCGATGTATCGGCTTTGGACGCAAGACAATATGATGACGGAATTGGCCGCGGGTTTCCGCACGACGTTGCTAAAAGCGTCGGACAAGGTCGCGTCGCTGTTTATGGGCGCGATGGCCTCGATTCTGCCGCCGTTGGGCGAATTCAGTTATGCGGATCAGGTGGCGTACGGTTTTGATATCGGTTGGAATCCATATATCGCGGTCCCGCTCGTTCGGACGCTCGGATATCTGATTCCGCTGATCGTGGCGGGGTACTTCTTCCTGAGAACGCGGGAGGTGGCAAGATGAGCCAGAATCCAGTACAGTTGATTCAAAAGCGTAAGATTGCGTACATATTGGGGATTATAGCGATTTTAATTTTGCTTGCGTTCCTAGGCGTACCGGGTGGCGCGAGTGAGGATGGCGAAAGTTTCCGCGGTGGTAAGCTGGCCCAGTTGCGTCGTGAGGCGGGGTTGAGCGAGGGGCAATTGGGTAAGATTGATCCCGCGAGTCAGACGATGCGTTTGGCGACTTTTGGGATGCGAGGCGTCGCGGCGGCCATTCTGTGGGAAAAGGCGAATGAGTTCAAAATGAAAAAAGATTGGACGAACTTTTCC
>JAQVKF010000070.1 GCA_028694795.1 Thermoguttaceae bacterium
ACGCCCGAAAAAACGTCTCGCATACCGGTCCACATGCCGAACAATGTTCAGTATAACCATTTCATTCGGTGGAAACAATGATGAAATCGTTCCTCCTCCGATTCTTTCGGAAGATGCTGGAAATATTCCATCCACGCAGGGCGTGGCGTACGGACATCGCGGAACCTACCGCTAGGCTTCCCCCGCGGTATGATTTTTAAACATGGGGTATCAGGTGGTTTCGTATGGGTAAATCCCACTAAAAACAGTAGTTGCCGAACCAGTCATGAAGACGTGGTTTGTCTGTTCGTCCCATTCGATTTCGAGCTCGCCGCCAGCCAAATGGACGGTGAGTTGGCGTTGCGTTCGGCCGGTCAGCACGCAGGCGACGCCCACGGCACACGCACCGGTTCCACATGCCAGTGTTTCCCCCGTGCCGCGTTCCCAAACACGCATTCGCACCTCGGTTGGCGAAATCTGATAGACGAATTCGATATTTGCGCGACGTGGAAATTCACTAGCGAATTCGAGTTTTGGTCCCCACTGGAGCACATATTCATCGCCGATACCGCCGGGCATCAGTTCCTGTTCAGAAGGACATTTCGGAAAAATCACGAAATGGGGATTTCCCATCGAAACGCATGTGCCGCGCAGTTCCACTGTGCCGCAGCGTTCATCGGTGAGTGTGAGCGGCTGGTCGATCACGGCGTCGCTGGTTTTTAAGCGGGGAAACGCGGCGGGAATCTGCCGCATTTCGAGAATCGGTTCCCCCATATCGACGCGGATACGTTTCGCCAAACCGTCCGCGCCTGCCACGATTTGGAGCGTCAACACGCAGCGTCCCGTTTCGACCGTCATCACCGGTTTGGTCGCAATACCATGATCGTAAAGATATTTAGCGACGCATCGCACGCCATTGCCGCACATTTCCGACTCACTGCCATCGGCGTTGAACATTCGCATTCGGCCATCCGCTTTGTCCGAGGGCAGAATGAGAATCATTCCATCTCCGCCAACGCCGAAATGGCGATCGGAAATCTTTTGCGCAAGCCGCACTAATTCCGCCTCAGTCATCACCGGCCGTTCAGATAGTCGCCGACCGTGCGAGTTCTCCACCGCAAGATCCGTAAAACCGTTGATATAAACATAATCGTTACCAATGCCGTGCATTTTGGTGAAGGGAATTTGCATGTTTAATGATTCCGTGAGGCTAATTGTCGTCGGATACGTCGTACAAGTACCTCCGATATTTTACCCTCTTTTGCCATCTTTTGTAACGTCTCCGGTACTTCATCACATAAAATCCGGAGCATTTGTTCGAATTGATCCGGTGGAGAAAGTGCCAGATCCACAAAAATAATTTTCTTTCCGTGGAGCACGCAGCTTTCACAACCGTTGCCATCGAAACATTCGGTACGGATAGCATAATCTGCTTGTTTTGCAATTTCGAGCGTTTCTTGCAAGAGATCGGGCGTATACACGAGCATGGTTGAATCTTTACTCATATGGGGCCAGAGACGAAACGTCGTGACGGGGCGACGCTTATTCCAGATAACGTAACCGATTTATTACGAAAGAACAAGGGAAAAGTACGTAGTTTGACTGATCCGAATCTCACGTAATCGTTTGAATCGTTCGCCGGAAATGCCGATAATGAGAAAGCTGCCTTCGAATGGAGCGGTTCTTTTCGGTTAAGAAAGTGGCGTCCTTTTCACATTTTAATCAGATTCCGCAGAGAGTGCGGACTGGCTAAGCGAAAGAGAGTAGGATGATGAGCGTGACGGAATCGGAAAATACGGCGTTTGAACATGTGGAATCGGAAAATACGGCGTTTGAACATGTGGAATCTGAAAATGCGGAATCACGGACTATCGCGTTGGAATCGCAATTGGCAGCACTGCAGCAGCAGCTCGATCAAGCGCAACGCATGACCGCCGTTGGCGAGTTGGTGAGTACGACGACGCACGAATTCAATAATATTCTGATGACGATTCTCAATTACGCCAAAATGGGCATGCGTCATGAGGATGCCGAAACGCGGAATAAATGTTTCGACAAGATATTGACGTCTGCAAATCGAGCGGCCAAAATCACCTCCAGCGTGTTAGGCATGGCGCGAAATCGAAGCGGCGATCCTGAACCGACCGATCTGGTGCAGGTGGTGCAGGACACCATGTTGTTATTGGAACGCGAGATGAATAAATATCGTATCGCCGTGGAAAAACGGATTGAGGAAGGTCTGCCACCCGCCATCGTCATCGGAAATCAGATTCAGCAGGTGATTCTGAATATTTTGGTGAATGCGAGACAGGCGATGCCGAATGGCGGTCGAATTGTTGTTTCGGTTAAGCGTGACGCGGAGCCGAATATGCAAGATATCGTGATTCGAGATTACGGTCCGGGCATTCCACAGGAGAAACTGCCTAAAATTTTCGAGCCGTTTTATACGACCAAAAGCGGCCCTGACGCGTCCGGCAAGGGTGGGACGGGGTTGGGATTGGCCGCTTGCAAGAAAATCATCGAATCGCACCACGGTCACATTCGTGTGGAAAGTACGGTAGGCAAAGGCACGGCGTTCACGATCCGCGTGCCCAGTCAAGTCTGATCTCGGGTGAACGCGAGGATTCTTTTGAAACGACAGTCGGAAAATAAAAAATCGACGAAGATGAGCGATCTCGGTTACCGCGTTCCAGCCGTCATCTTCCTAAGCCAACCGTCCCTGTGGCCCACCCATGACGAGTGGTAACCAGAGTGTGTCCACATCGTTATTACACGGTAAGAAATCAATGGCGATCACTCCATTCCCGGTACTCGTCGGATTCCCCTTTTTGCCGGACATCGGTGTAGCCGCATTGCTGGTTTACCATCCCAATTCGCGGCCGGTTGTTCCGATTTGGGCGGCAACTTTTCCATAGGGGGATGTGAACACGCCCTAGCCAAACAGAAACTCAAAGTACTGATAACTCCACCGTGCCAGCGAACTCCACGCAGTGCGGCGGAACTAGTGACACAACCACGCATAAGCCGATTGATACGCACGCACAGACGACGGTCCTCAATCGGACGCTCTCTGTTGCAATAGTTTCATATACGCTTTGACGACAGCGCGATCTGTCGGCGTGGCGGCCTCTAATGGCGTGAGTGTGTCGTCCTGCATCGGCATATTCGGGTCGGCTCCGGCATCCAGCAGAATTCGAAGAGTTTCGAGCCGTTTGGCCGGTTGGAGCATATCGTCAGGCGGCATCAGCAGGAAATAATGGAGCGGCGTGAAACCGCTATCGTCGTATAAATTGATCTTGGCACCCGCGGCGAGCAGCCGCCGCACCACGTCGGGATTTGGACAGAGCACGGCGCGGAAAATAGGTGTACACCCCTGATAATCACGTGTTTCGATATCCGCCCCGGCATCCAACAGCACCTCAACCGCTTCGACTCCACCGTACTCCGCCGCCATTTGGAGCGGCGTTGCTCCACCCCATTTGTCGATTCCGCGAGATTCGATATCGGCACCTGCCTGAATCAATTGCCGCATCAGATCCGTTCGCCCACCGAAGGAGGCGTAATGGAGCATCGTCAGGCCGGCGGTGTACGGTTTTTTCGCCTCGACTTTGGGATTCCATTTGACCCCGGCATCCAGCAGCGTTTGAAAGATTTCGACGCTTCCATTAGAGACGGCGGCCACGATGGGCGGATCGGTGTCGCCAGTGTGATTGTTGGTTTGATCACGATTACACTGGTGAACGTCCGCACCCTTCTCGATCAGCAACTTCACGACGTCCGCCGCGCCCGACTGGACGCCAAGGTAGAACAGCGTTTGACCATCGTCCCACGCGTTCCCCGTCTCGCGACGATGGATGTGTAGATTCGCGCCCGCTTGGATCAGCCATTTGGCAATCTCCGGACGCACTTCTTCCGGGCGAAACCACGGTTCCATCGGCGTGGAATTGCAATCCTCACAATCTTCTTCGCAATCGGAATAGCATTCTACGTTACCCAACGCACGCACGAGCGGCACGAGTCCATAGGCGTCCGGCTGGTTGAGTAGCGTTGGCGTTTCGGTGATCATTTGGCGAACGGTATTCAGATCATTCGCCTCAATCGCCTCGGCCAGTTGGCGACTTCGATAGAGAAAATTCTTCGTTTCCTGCGCGAACCCCGCCTCAATACTGGACAAAAAGAGAATCGTCAGACAGCAAACGAGCTGGTGATACGGAAACGCCCATCGATACGAAAATGGACACGAAGAATCCCGCGGCGCGATTTGGACGGCCAGTACGGTTTGGCCGTGCTGTCCCTTTTTTTCTAATTCTGTCGCTTTTCCGAAACATCCGTGTTGTGGAAGATGCGAAGTTCGCCGTAGACCTCCGGTTTTTTGGGAATCTATATTTTCTGGAAAATGCGGGGTAGTCTTTTGGAAATACGAGGCGGTCTTTTGGAAATACAGCGTAGTTTTTTGGAAATACACAGCCAACCTCCATGTTGTCTATTGGTCCGTGAATCCATCAGACCTCGTTCCACGAGATCAGCACCGACACTCGCATTCATCAAACAACGGAATGAACGGGAAGAAGAACGTCCGGCATTTCGCACCCAAGGATTCAGCACAACTCCCATTGTATCCATTCTCGTCGAATACGCGAGAGAGATTTTTGGCATTTTTCCGAAGGTTTGGTCGATTCGACGCCTCCGTGCCGTAAATCCTGCATATCGACATTATTCCTCCGGCCTTCCGTTTTTCGTACCCTTGCGTCCCGCGGGGATTAGTGGGGCGTTTTACGGTATACCGCGACCGCGCCGCCGCAAGATGACGCCGGTTGAGAACATTTTTAGGCATTTTACCGACTGCGATAGGAAGTTCCACGACCGCATGGTCGGTTCGTTCCAAGGCGTGAGTTATTTTCCTGTGAGTCATGTTCACGTCCGCGTTTTTTCTTACCCTCTTCGCCCAAGACGATACCGTCGATGGCCTTAAAATAATTCGGATTATTCGTCTGACCTGTTAATTCGTACAGGAATCGACTGGGAATGGTTGGACGTTCTTTTCCCCATTTCATACGGCTGAGCGACATGCTGCAAGTGAGCTGTTCTTTTGCCCGGGTCACGCCGACGTAACAGAGCCGTCGTTCTTCATCGACCGGAGCGCCAGGCTCGGCGATGCTGCGATGATGCGGCAAAATCCCTTCTTCCATACCGACCATGTAAACAACCGGAAACTCCAAACCTTTGGCCGCGTGGAGCGTCATTAACACGACCGCGTCTTTGGTGAGCTGTTTTTCTTTCTCGTCGCCTCCGGTGTCCCGATCGGAAATGGCTAACTCCTGCACGAATTCCGCGAGTCGCGGCGATTTTGCCCGTTTGGCGTAATTCGCGGCGGCGCTGACCACCTGTTCCACGTTTGCCACACGGCTATTCTGTTCATCCGTATTGGTGTAATTTTGAGCGATATCTTCACGATATCGGACTTCATTGAGCAACGAACCGAGGAGTTCCGATGGCGGCTGTTTCGTGGCTAATCGGCTGTACTTTTGGATCATCAACACGAACGCGCCGATGGCACGCGGAGCCGTTTTGCCCACATTTGCCAAATCTTCCGGCGTTTGGAGTACGTTCCAAAGGGGGCGTTTGGTTTCGAGGGCGTGATCGAGCAGTCGCCGGATCGTCGTTTGTCCGATGCCGCGAGGTGGTGTATTGAGAATTCGCAGCAGCGATACTTCATCACGGGGGTTCGCGATCACTTTCAGATAGGCCAAAATATCGCGTACTTCTTTTCGATCATAGAACGATTGTCCACCCACGATGGTGTATGGGACACCACACCGACGCAGTTCGAACTCAAACGCGCTGGTTTGGTCGTTTGTACGAAATAAGATGGCAAAATCTTTCGCTTGACGTTCTTGACGACAGAGCGACAGGACGATTTCCGCGACAACGGTGTGAGCTTCATCCTCTTCGTCAGGCTGTTGCAAAATACGTGGACGCGGTCCATCTTTGTGAGCGCGTAGGACTTTGGGATGCCGTTCTTTATTACATGTGATCAGCTGATTGGCCCAACCAATAATGGCGTGTGTGGAGCGATAATTATCTTCGAGACTGATGACTTTCGCGTCTGGCCAATCTCGTTTGAATCGCAAGATATGGGTCACTTCGGCGCCGCGCCAAGCGTAAATTGATTGATCGTCGTCACCCACGACGCATAAATTACGATGGTTCTGCGCGAGAGCTTTGACGATTCGATATTGAGAACCGTTGGTGTCTTGATACTCATCGACGAGCAGATGATCGAATCGATGGGCCTCCGCCTCACGGACCTCCGGAAATTCCTCGAAAAGCTGTTCCGTACAGAGCAGCAGGTCGTCGAAATCGACGGCTCCGGCGGCATGCATCGCGTTTTGATAGCGTCGATAGGCGGCGGCGGCGAGATGGTCTTTATCGGTTTCCGCGGTAGCAGCGGCTTCGGCGGGGCGAATAGCGGCCGATTTCCAGCGGCTAATTCGGTACAGCAGATCACTCGATTGCATGGCCGATTCGGGCATTTTAATCTCACGCAACACCGAGCGAGCGACGCTTTCCTGATCACCCCGGTCGTAGATAGCGAAGGCGGTTGGATATCCGAGCGTCGTGGCATTGCGTCGCAAGATTCTCAGGCAGAGGGAGTGGAATGTGGAAATCTCAGGTTTGGCAGGCAATCGTTTTCCGAGCAGAGCCGCCGCTCGTTGCTGCATTTCCGCCGCCGCCTTATTGGTGAAGGTGACCGCGAGAATGCGAGACGGGGAGACGCCATGTCGAATGAGGTTAGCGATTCGATAGGTGACGACGCGGGTTTTTCCGCTCCCCGCTCCCGCGAGTACGAGTAGAGGTCCGGTGAGCGTATTGACTGCCAACGATTGTGCTGGATTTAGATCATCAGGCATATTCAATTGCATTCCATTGCGTAATATTTTGCTTTTTACTATACGGCGGTAATTCAAACTTTTTACTATATGGTGATCGTTCAAACTTGGTGAGCGGGCATGAATAATAATGGCCCGCCGATGCGTCGCGGAGTCGCAACGGACGATCCCGCCTTCCGGCAATCCGATTCTCCGATACGAAAATTTCAACAGGGGTAAGCTAATCCTAATCGTCGCTGCGGATATTGAACTCGAATTTCCAACTTCCCGGCTGGCGAGTACCGTGGCACCACAGTTCCAATACGCCCAACTCCGTGATCCGACTTTCAAATCGGACCGGTATCTCGTCGCCGGGTTGTACCGCGGTCCTACCAGTGGACTCGTTGCTATCGGTGGATTCTGGAATGTGTACAAATTGATTCGCGGAGATGGTCATCTCCATCGAGTCGGTTTCCTGAATTTCGTCTTCGTCAATGTAGGGGAGCAGTGTTCCCGGTTTGTCCTGTCGTCGCACGGAAGAGCTGAAGAATCGAAAGCGACTCGGCTCTTCCACCACGAGGCCGATTTCCGCGGATGGCACGACGCATTGCGAGCCTTCTTCCATTCCAATCGGAGCCACGCAGAGCGCATGTACAGGTCGCGGCATACCGGGAATGGCCAGTCCGGCGGATTCGATTCCGACGTAATACGCTCGGGCCGTACCGCCGCGAATACGGATTCCGCCGCACGATTTGCTCCAACCGTAACCGACCGCACCACGTGCCACGGCATGGTCTAAATCTTCCGCCGCATCCAACGTTTGCGGAACACCGTCCTTTGGAAACCACTGTTCAAAAAGTCGCGTAATTCGTTCACGAATAGGCGCCGCCTTAAAAACACCGCCGTTAAAAAGGAGGTGCGTTGGACGTACAACCGTATTCGCAAGCTCACCCATGTTATTCTGTACACTATGGGTGTCGATGTTCGTATTTCCGCTATGGGTGGAGAGAAACGCCGCCAGATGACGAGTGACAGCGGTATCTTGTTCGTAGGGTAAACCCAGCTGTCGAAAGCCGCTTGCTAGCGAACGTTTGGGCCGTTCCTCGATGGCTACCAATGGAAAGAAGCCCTCGACCAGTTTTTCGGCTATGTCCGCTCGCGATAGTTCCAACGTGACGGCGCCGCCAATCAGTCGTCGTCCTCGTCCCTGTATGGTCAACGTGTACCGGTCATTGCCAGTATCAGGATGTTCACCAGTATTTTTAGATTCGCGTGGCGCGAGCAGCGATTCTTTCGCCGCGCGGCAGCTATGCCATAGGGAAACTGATTGCCATGGATCAAGTTTCACGCCTTTTTCGGCCAGTTTTTGCGACGCGAAATGAGCGAGAAAGAGGTCCATATTATCGCCGCCCAGCAGCAAATGGTCACCCACGGCCAAGCGTTGGAGCTGCAATTCGCCCTTTTCTTCGGAAACTTCGACCAGCGAAAAGTCGGTTGTACCGCCGCCGACATCGCAAACCAGCAGTCGATCACCGCACTTCAGCGTTTTTCGCCAACGCTCACCCACTTCCGCGAGCCATGCGTAGACACACGCCTGAGGCTCCTCCAACAGAACCAAATGATCGGGCAATCCCGCGGCCAGAGCTGCCTCACGCGTCAGTTCACGAGCGGAGGCGTCGAACGAGGCTGGAACCGTTAACACAATTTGCTGATATTTTGCCGGAGCGTCGGGAAACGCCGCGTTCCAAGTCGCCATCAGATGTTCCAGATAGGCTTGAGTGGCGGCTAGCGGTGAAATTTTACGAGATTCGCCATCGGCGTCATGACTGGTCGGATTCCACGGTAGAATGGCTTTACGCCGATCGACATGGTGATTTCCCAACCACGATTTCGCCGCCCCGACCGTTCGATCTGGAGATTCCGCGCCCTGTCGTCGAGCGTATTCGCCCACGCAATGATCCTCGCCCAACGGGGAATTCGGTGAATGTTGCGCGGCGTTGGCGGTTGGATTCGCGGCGGCGTTTTGCGAGGCGTTCGACCATGGGAGATCAAGTACGTGGGCGGTCCGTTCGTTTTCCGTACCGAGATACAAAAAGGACGGCAGTAGGGTGCGTGATTCAATGGTTCCCGGAGCGACTACTTGTGGAATAGGTAGTAGTCGTATCTCGGGTTTAGGCGTCACGTCGCGAGTGTCGCGCAGCGGCAGCTTCGTATACGCAATGACACTATTCGTTGTTCCGAGGTCAATTCCCAAAATATATGCGGATTCCATTGATTTCTATTCTCTTTACAGGTTTGAACGGTTGTGAGTCATTCGATTCATCGTAGTGAATTCAAGGCAACGTACCGGCTCATTCGTGTGCTTGTGCTTCGACTTCGACGGGAGCGACGACCATTTCGGAGGTTTGGCGTCCGTTCCATTTGGGTAATTCGGCGCGTGTGACCATCCAACCGGGATGTACAATCGTTCCATGGATGGTGCCACCTGAGATTTTGCCCGTGACACGGTACAATCCCGGATCGTATCCGGCGGGAATTGCGATAGATTCGCCCTCCTCTTGGGTGGTGACGGGCGTGATCGCGAACAGTCGCGAGATTGTCCTGCCGCAATCCCGATGGATGTCACGAGCGACGGCGCCGACCTGCGAGTCCGACGCGGTGTCGAGCGGTTCCATTAGAAAATCAATCCAGCGTGCTTCACGTTGGAGTGTTTCGAGAAGCGTCACGGCGTCGCTGCGGGCGGAGGTGAGCGGGACGAGGGGATCACGTTTGGCCGTACCGGCCGAAATGGTTATATGGGTTAGATTCGTTGTGGAATCTGCGTCATTTACGGAGACAGCGGACTCTGCGGAAACAGCCGGGTATGCGGAATTGCGCGTCGCGGAATTCGACGCGACGCTGGTAGTGCTGGCCGTATTGCCCGTCGCAAGCGATTGGATGAGCGAGGTCACTTTAGCGCGAAATTCGGCATGGGTGAGCGTGAGCCAAAAGGCCTGTAATGCAGTCCATAACATATTGAGGTCTCCGATCGGCATGACTTGGTTGCTTGGTCATGATGGATGGTTTGATATAACGAGCGCAGCGGGCAGATTTTGCGGCGCAGCGGCATATTCCGCGGAAAGATTCCTGGCGATTCCACGAACATATTCCGCAGCATCATGGATATAGGCCCGCAGACGCGGTCCCACCCCGAATCGTTATTGTAACGGAATATTCGCATTTCGGGTATTCGGGGGGATGGAAACGTCTTATTTTTTGTGATGCGCCCATTCGATACAGCGCGTCAAAAGTTCGGGAAAGACGGGATTTTTCCATGCTTGCGAATCATGTCCGAGAGCGAGATAGACGATTTGGCTTTTTCCATATTCCTTCGTCCAGAGAATTTCTTTCGTGCATTTAGGGTTTTGGGTGGTCAGCAACACATGGACTTTGGGATTGACGGACATGAGGCCGTACGATTCGTCGTGAATGGTGAACGGCTTTATTCCCTTGACGATGGGGTGTGACGGATCGGCCACCTCGACCGCGATATCCACACCATGTTCGTAGGTGGAGGCGGGGACGTCTTGGCCTTGGAATTTTTCGGTCGTGAAATGATATCGTCCGCCGATAATCTCATAATCGCCGTGGAAATGGGGCATAATCGCGTGGTGCCAGAAGACGACGTTCATGCCCTCTTTGAGCAGATTCTCCATATTAGCTTGTTCTTCCGGTGTATTTTGGATGTCGGAGCAATAGTCGTAGAAGAGCAAAACATCGTAATCTTTTTGTATGCCGGGTTTGAGCAGGAGTTTTGCCTTGGAATATTCCATCTCCGTAACAGCCATGCGGGGAAGTTTTTGGAGCATCTCGGTCATCGGTTGCTCCTCGAACGGGTGTCCGCCGTAAATAAAGAGGACACGGATCGGGGCATTGGACGATGGTGTGTCGGTTTCGGCGGCGGAAGCCTGGGACAGCATCGCGTTCGAGCCGAATCCCGCAGCGACGATTCCCGCGCTGCAAAGTAACCATTGGCGACGTTTCATGGGAACTCCTTTTTTCATTTTCATGAGGATATTAATTTTCGATGGGATGGTTCAATCCATCCTTTACGGTTGATGATTTTTACGGCACCGGGTTTCCGTTCGTGCAGTCCGTGTGATGGCGATACCGAGCGAATTGAGCGGAGACATGAATCTGGAAAATCTTGGTATTTTTACGGGCCGTGAACGGCGATCCTGCCGATCGTGATCGGCACTCGTTTACAGTGTAACGTATCGCGAGCGTCAAAACCATATCTGAGGCGAATTCCGCACTGGAAAAGGGGGCGGCGGAGCGAAGTCGCGGTTTTGTTCCATCTCTGGGAGGGAACGGTACAAAAAAGCGGTAAAATTTGGCTCAGGTAGTTTTCAGAATCTCCAAGATACGTTACAATAGAGAACTCTGGAATACGTAAAAGGGATGATTGGCGGTTCCAGTGAACATGGTTTTGCAGATTTTTTTGGACATAGACGAGCGGTTTTGTCATGAGAAGGCTCGTTTGTTCGTATTGAATTAGAACAGTTACCAAAATTCCTGGATCAAGACATTAGCCCTATCCGAGTCGAATGGGCGGTTATTCAGAATGTTTTATCCATAGATTTGTGAAAGGGTTGCGTCATGGCTTCCAAAGGCAAGAAGAAAAAGAAAGAAACTGTCTTCCTCGTTTGCGATGAGTGCGGAGCGTATAATTACTCGTTGCGGCGTCGCCAAGGTTCGGAAAAGCTTAAATTGATGAAATATTGCCCCAAGATGCGTAAGCATTCCATGCACACCGAGAAGAAAAAATAGTCCGGTTGCGGTTGCTGGTGATACACCGGTCGTGGTGCATGATTGCTGATTGCCGGTATATGTTGCGACGGGCTGGGTGCATGATACCCAGAGCTGTTGTATGCCCTACGGTCGGTGAATACGACTGAGTCGTATCTGGTACGGGCGTGCGGGGCTGGCGACCGAGCGTCGACGGCGTCTTATGGGAAGAAACGGATTGCTCTTGATCTGAGGGCGATTTGGTGTGTTGGGAATGAATGATTCAGAGCATTGTGATAAGGAGACCGGTTCATGGTGAAGCGGTGGAGGATCCATCCCCATGATCCGGCCCGGATACGGGATATTGAGCAAGTGGCCGGTGTTTCACCTGTCATTGCGCAGATTTTGTCCGTTCGAGGTGTGACGGATCTCCGAGAGATACGTCGTTTTCTTGAGGCGCGTTTAACTGATCTTGCGCCGCCGGATCAATTACCCGGCTGTATTTCCGCGGCAAAGCGGATTGTCACGGCGGTACGTGAGGGCAAGTGTATTTGTGTTTATGGCGATTATGACGTAGATGGTATGACCTCGACGGCAATTTTGCGTCGTTGTCTGAAGCTGTTAGGGGCCAACGTTCGTTATCATATTCCCTGCCGCATGGACGAAGGTTATGGTCTTCATGACGATTATTTGAGGCGTGTGGCCCAGAGCGATCCCGGTGCGGTAGTGATCACGGTCGATTGCGGCATTACGAGCATCGAGCAAGCACAGACGGCGAAAGAGTTGGGCCTGGAGCTGATCATCACGGACCATCACGAGCCGGGCGAGACGCTTCCGGAGGTGGGGCATATTGTGCATCCGCGGCTGCCCGGAGTGGAATCGGGGTTTGAGCTGTACAGTGGTGCGGGTGTGGCGATGAAACTTGCGTGGGCGATCTGCCAGGAGTACTGGGGGGCCGCGAAGGTCCCGACGCGGTTTCAGGAGTTTTTGGTCCAAGCGGTGGGGATTGCTGCGTTGGGTACGATTGCGGATGTCGTGCCGTTGTTGGGTGATAACCGCATTTTGGTCAAAAACGGTCTCAAATTGTTGCAGTGTCGGAATGTACCCACGAGCGTTTCCGGTGAAGCGGCGAGTGCCAGTACACCATTAGACGACGCGGTATCCGGTGGGGTTTCATCCGTAGCCGATGCTCCATCAGACGGTGATCTACCCGGCGTGGTTTCAGCGAGTGACAGCGTCCCATCGGACGGCGACGTATCCGACAGTATCCCATCCGACAGTGTTACCAACTCGTCAAGTGTGGGTGCATCAAGCAAGCCGACGCCCCGATTGAGCTGCATTACGGCTGGGATTTATCAGCTTCTTCGGGTTGCGGAGTTGACCGAGCGTTCGTCGATTGAGGCGGAAGACGTGGCCTTTCGATTAGCGCCTCGATTAAACGCGGCGGGGCGTTTGGGTCAAGCGCTACTGGCAGCGGAGCTATTGATTACGGATGATCCGCAGCGAGCGACCGATCTGGCGAATCATGTGGACAAGTTAAATAATGATCGTCAGACCTTGGAACGTAAGGTCTATTTGGGGGCGGACCGTCAAGCGAAGGAGCGGTTTGATCCGGAGAACGATCCGGCGTTAGTGCTGGCGGACCGCGATTGGCATCCGGGGGTCGTCGGGATTGTGGCGGGGCGTTTAGCGGAGAAATACAACCGGCCGACGATTTTAATCAGTCAGGATCCGCTCTGTATGCGGCCTGGTACGGGGTCGGCGCGTGGCGTTCCGGAGTTGAATTTAGTGGAAGCGTTAGGGGCGTGTCGCGAGTATCTCGTGCGTTGCGGCGGCCACGCTTCTGCGGCGGGGTTAGCGATTGAAGACGCCCAAATTAACGCTTTTCGTAACGCCTTTTGCGATTATGTGGCCGATAAGATTGGTCAAGCGAGTGAGCCGGAGCTGATGATTGACGCGGAGGTGCCGATTGGGATGGTGAACGAGCATTTTTTGGCGGAATTAGATCGTTTAGCGCCTTTTGGTCAAGCGAATCGTCGCCCTATTCTCTGCGCGACGCGTGTTTATTTAGCGGAAAAGCCGCGTTGCATTGGTAACGGTCAGAATCATCTGTCGTTGACGTTGATGCAGGGCAACGGTCGGATTCGCGGCGTCGCGTTTGGAGCGGGAAGTCGTGCGGTCGAATTCGAGGAACATGTGGGAGCGTGGGATATCGCGTTTCGTCCAGTTTGGAATGTGTTTCGCGGCCGACGCAGCGTCGAACTCCATTTGGAAGATTGGCGACCGAGCGAGCCGTAACCCTTTTGCCTGCCAGTGATTTTGCCGGTCGGTTGACTGGGCGGGAGTGTTGGAGAAGGTAGGGGGCTGGAAAAATCGCGGCGTATCGATAGTTCGGTGGATATCCGTTTCGAGGGGACTGTGTGACTTTCGAGGAAGGGGTTTCGGATGAAATATACAGAAGAGCGATTTCGTTCCTCCGACGATCGGTTGAATCTTTGCCGGCATACCTGGCGACCGGATGGAGAGGTTCGCGGCTTATTGGTTTTCGCGCATGGGATTCTGGAACATGGTCAGCGTCACGGTAGTTGGGCGAGCCAGTTAGCCGACGCGGGAATAGTGGTCACGGCGTTGGATCATCGTGGTCACGGGGCGTCGGAGGGCGAGCGAGCTTGGATCGACCGTTTCGATCAATTGATGGATGATTTTACGAAGCTGATCGGTCTAAGTCGTGCCGCGTTTCCGGGAGTGCCGACTTTTATGATGGGGTTTAGCATGGGTGGAGCGGTGGTCTCGCAGACGTGGCTTGCGCGGCGACCACCCGTGGACGGTCTGATTTTGATGGCCCCAGCCTTAGAAACGGCGTTATTCCCGCGTTTGCAGAAATTTTCAGGTTGGGTCGATAAAATTTGCCCACGTTTACGATTATTCGATCTGGGTGCTTCGCGGAAGATTTCTCGCGATCCGGCGGTGATTGAGGCGTTTCAAGCCGATCCACGCGTCTATCACAAGGCATTTCCGATCCATATTGCGGCGGAGGTGTTGCGTGTGTCGCGGGAGGTGAATTGCCATTTTTCCGATTTCGATCTGCCTTTTTTGCTGCTTCACGGTACGGGCGACGTGATTACCGGGATTGAGGGTTGCCGGCGTATGTACCGACAGGCGTGTTCGACCGACAAAACGCTCAATGAATACCCTGATGGACTTCACGATCTGCTGCACGAACGGCCTCCGATGTGTGATCAGGTGTTCGAGGACCTGCTTCGGTGGCTCAATACGCATATCGGACGGGTGAACAACGATCATGGCAAAGCGTAAACCCGTGCGACGTTTGGTCGATGTCCGTGTTTTGGGTAAGGTGGGTACATCTGGTACGGTTGACGTGCCGAGTGCCACGTCTGTTTCGCAATGTGGTAAAAATTTAGCCACGGAGTTACCGTTACGTATTTTGGGGATCGACCCAGGTTTAGGGACCACAGGATACGGTTTGATCGAAGGCTGCCATGGTGGTGGGTGTCGCAACAAGCCGAAATTGCTAGAGGCGGGGATCATTCGGGCTGCACGAGCGAGTCAAATGGAAACGGGGGAACTCGCCCCGCGTTTGTTGGAGATTTTCGACAGTTTGATCGAAATTATCGAGCAGTACCATCCATCCGCCATCGCGCTGGAGGCGTTATATTCCCACTACGAACGTCCGATGACGGCGGTGATTATGGGGCATGCTCGCGGCGCGATCTGCCTTGCCGGCGCGAAATGCGGCATTCCAGTGGTCTCTTACGCCGCAACGCAAGTGAAGAAAATTTTAACCGGCTCTGGTCGTGCCAATAAAGAGCAAATGCAGCGAGCGGTCCAGTTTGAGCTAAATCTAGCCGCGATGCTCGATCCGCCGGACGTCGCCGATGCGACCGCGCTAGCGATCTGCCATTATTATTTGAGCCGTGTGGATTCGATGTTGCGCTGAGTGTTATGCCGAGCGTTACGTGATCGTCTGAAAATCGTGGATGACACGAATAATGCGGATGATACAGAAGCTGCGAGCAATACGAGCGATGTAGATGATGCGGTTGATACGGAATTTAGGCAAAATGCAATGGGGTTTCGTGTTGGGCAAAAAAAGGAATCACGTGGACAGGATAGCGTTGGGATGGACCTCATACATCGTATAGCGATTGAGCGTAAGTATTTGCGAGCAGAGGATTTAGAATTTCTGGTGGCGTGTGGTTTGCCGTTGCGTCGCCGCGAGAATCGGATGATTTTTCTATCGATACGTGCGGACGATCCGTGTTGGCCGCGTCTTGAGTCGTTGGTGCAACGTGCGGGAGGTCGTGACGTTGCGTCGAAAAGTTTTACATCGGGCGAGCGGCATATTGCGGAATATTTGGCGATAACGCCCGTTTCATACCACGGCCATCCCGGCTTCCAGCCGCTTCGCAACCGAGCGGATGATTTTTTCGTAAACGCTTGTGGAAATGGACTTTGCGAACATTGCGGGGCGTATGAAACGCAGACCGAAACGCCATTGGTCTTGGCTGGCGAGATTCGCTGGGAGAATCGTGACCTGCTCCAAATTGACCCGTTCCGCGATCTTTGGTTTACGACGCCGAAAGTCTATGCGGAGGTGTTTGAGCCATTTGGAGTGACGTGTCGTGAAGTGCGTAACCGATTTACTGACGAGAGGTTACGATCTGTCGTGCAGTTATTGCCGACCGTGACCGATGTGCCGTTACATTTGTCTCAGGAGTCGGGCTGGCCCGTCACGATCTGTCCGATTTGCGGCATAGTGAGCTGTGAGGTGGGAACGTCCGGCGGTTGGTTACCAGCGGCGCGTTGGTTGCCTCGTTTTGAGGTGGAACTGCCCGCGGACACACATTTTTTCACCAGTCGCGAGCGATTTTCGGATCGAAATTCGATTTTCGAGGAACATTCGGTGTTGGACAAGAACTGTTGGCGTGCCTGTTTCGCGTCGCAAACGTTGTTTCGTCAGATGCTTCAATACCACTTACGAGGGGTATATTGGGAGCCGCTCGGCTGGGAAGAGATGGGATAGACAGCGTTGGTTGTTTGGTAAAGATGGCTGTTTTTGGGGATTAAGTGAAGCGATGTCGGATGAATGAGGGAAGGTTGGGAGAATCTTGGGGTAAGGCCGCTTTCGTTTGAGAAAGGCGAGAAAAAACGAAAAAAATTCGGATTACCCCTTTGACAAAAAACGTCCAGCGCGTAGAATAACGCTCACTTCGACGCACCGTGGCCAGCACGTTAGGGTGGGGAGAAGTGAAAGAGTAGTGATATGGGGCGGTAGCTCAGCTGGGAGAGCGCTACGTTCGCAATGTAGAGGTCGGGAGTTCGATCCTCCTCCGCTCCACTTGATTTTTGAATGATTTTTTCCATGTCAGACGTTCTTTTTATCCTGAATGTTTTTTGGGTTTCGTGTATTTTTGTACCCATTTTGAATAAGCGTTTTTCCGTGATTTTTCCATAAAAAAATCCCGATTCGTGGAAAGTCGTGGAAAAACTTAGGCTATCTATTCGGATTTTAGCGGGATTGTCAAAGGTTTTTTGTCTACTTTTTATTTTTCCCGAAAAAATGAGGTGAAAACATATGGTTGCACCATACATAGAAGAAAGCGATGGTTTTCAGAATGTAGTAAACCAAGTAATCCGAATCGACAAAAGACAAACATATGTCAATAGAAGCGAAGCTGGAGATGCTGTTGAACAGTTTCTGAAAAAGATAAAACCACAAATAGGAAATGCCGCTTTTGAAGAAAAAGACTGGATATCAGTCAAAGTTAGTATAGACATATACTCAATAATAATAGAAGCATTCGAAAAATGTAATCTGATAAAAACAGGAAAAGAAGAAAACTCGATAGAGGTTTCGTTAGAGGAATTTCGAAATAGTGGACTGCTTCCTAAAATATCAAAGGAAACTAAAACGCCTCACCAGAGAGACGTACCTGAAAGATGCCCAACAAAACGAAGTTTTGATACATTACCGGAAGAATTCGATAGATTCTATCGAAATTGAAAAATTGTAGAGCGGGGAGCCGGGTGCCGTAAGGTCCGGAAACAACGGGGAGCCGTTTGTGACAACGCCCCGCTTTTTTTGACTTGAGTTTATGCAATAATGTATTAAAATAAAGGAATGACAAATATGATAGAAAATTACTATACCGTTAAAGAGGCAGCTGAAAAGATCGGTTGCACCGAAGGCTATATTAGAACGCTAATTAGCCAAGGTAAGATATCTTGCCAAAAAATGGGAGCGAGATTGAATATTATCCACTCCGCTGAAGTAGAGCGAATCCGATCAATGCCGTACCGTACTGGCAGACCTCGAAAATATTCTAAAATATGCTCTTGACTTTTCGTCACTATCGCATAAACTAAGGGCGTTGTCACAAACGGCGTCCTTTACTCACGGACGCCAAACCGCGTCCGTTTTTCGTGCGCCGGTAGTCTGCCCATTACCTGTTGGGTGGGCTGCCGGCGTACGGAGGTACTTGCTGTATGTATGTTGTACATATATACCCAACCTCTATCTAAATCTCGGACGCACAATCTTGGAGCG
>JAQVKF010000265.1 GCA_028694795.1 Thermoguttaceae bacterium
GCGAATGAGGCAAACAGCGCGTACGATATGGAACGGATCAACGGTCTTTCGAAGAAGACGCCGAATATCTGTAAAGTGTCGCCCAGTTGTACGTATCACGTGGAAGACGTCCACAACGCGGGTGGTCTCCACACGATTTTAGGCGAAATCGAACGAGGTCGTCCGGGGTTGCTGCATTTGGATTGTGTCAAGGTGACGGGCAAGACGCTCGGTGAAAACATCGCCGATTACGATATTCGGGGTTCTAAAGTCTGTGAAGACGCGTTGGAACTGGCAGCGGTACGAGCTGGCGGCAAACGAACGCCGAATGGTGTTTGTGTGGAAAAAACGGTTAAATCCATTCGTGATCTTTCCAAAGAACAGCTTGGGTTCGATCCATACGATTGCATTCGTACCTGTGATAAGGCGTACAGTCAGGAAGGCGGTCTTTCGGTACTCTATGGTAATATCGCGGCCAAGGGCTCGGTAGTGAAGACCGCGGGTGTATTGCCGCAAATGCTTCGACACACCGGTCCGGCAGTTATTTTCGAGTCGGAAGTGGATGCGTATCAAGGCATTGTAGACGGTAAAGTGAAGGCGGGCGACGTTGTCGTCATTCGTTATGAAGGTCCGAAGGGAGGTCCGGGTATGCAGGAAATGCTCGCCCCAACCTCGGCGTTAAAGGGCGTCGGGTTGGACAACTGCGTCGCGTTGATCACCGATGGGCGTTTTTCGGGTGGTACAGCGGGTGCGTGCATCGGTCACGTCAGCCCGGAAGCGGCTGCGGGCGGACCGATTGGATTGCTGAAAGATGGTGACATCATCGAGATTGATATTCTGGCTCATAAGTTAAACGCCAAAGTCACGCCGGAAGAATTTGCCGAACGCCAAAAGGGTTGGAAGACACCGGAACCGCGTATCACAAGTGGTTGGCTTGCCAAATACACAGCCTTGGCCACCAGTGCCGACACTGGAGGCGTCCTCGATTGGCGTCAACGTTAGACCCGTAGCCGCCTCAGTCGCGACAACTCGCAGCGGCACGTTGCCGCTGAGGCCGGAAACGAAGCAACTGCGTCGGTGGACCATGTTTATCGACATTGCAGCTTGTACGCCTAGGGTGTGTTCACATAATGACTATGTGTAAAAAGTCAATTGCCGAGAGGCGAAAACGCCCGCTACGACTCCGCGACCGCAACCAACGTCCGTATTCGCCAAGTTTGGATGGCCACCGTTTAGTAAAAAGTTTTGAAAAGGTGGTTTGGAGGAAAAACTTTTTCAAAAGTTTTTCTCTCCATGTGTTCTCGATGTTCTCTTCCTTTCAAAAAAGTTTTACAAAAAAAGCATTTCCGCGAGAAATACGCAAACTTTTTTGAACTTTTTACCGGTCAGCCATGCTGCTAGTCGTTCCGATTAAAGCGTAAATTATGTGAACACGCCCTAGTAAGAATCTTTAAAGGGGGGTTGGGGGGAAGCTTTTTATAGAAAGTTTTCCCAAAACCTCCACTCGACCAACGGGGGTTGGTCGAGCGACAATGATTCAAAAATTTCTTATTACCCTCTTAGCCAGCTTCACGGACAGTCGGGTTGGAGTAAATCCTAAACGAGCCGATTGCCGTTAGATTCCGACGACTTCACACGCATAACGCATGGTATCAACGGCGGTTTTTCCGTAGAAATCAATGCCGTAGGTCTCGGCTAACATGGGCGAGGCCGCCGCGCCACCGACCGCCAATTTTACTTGGTCTCGCACACCAGCCTCCTTTAACGCACGAACGGTCGCCTCGACCGATTTATAACTCGTCGTAAGCAGCAAACTCATTCCAACAATAGTTGGTTTATGAGTTTCAATCGCTTTGACAAATTTCTGCGGCGCAACATCCACCCCCAAATCGACAACCTCAAACCCTATGCCTCGCAACATCATAATCACGATATCTTTACCTATGTCATGAATATCGTGCTGCACCGTTCCTATAATCGCCACTGGTTTCTGGACCGCGTTCGCATCATCCGACGAATCACCCGACAAAAAGGGTTCAAGCTTCGTTGTCACGTTCTTCAGCACCATACCGCCAAACATCAAATCGGGCAAAAACGCCTCCTCACGCGCAAAACGTTCACCCAATTCGATCATGCCGCTACTGCATTCATCAAGAATTTTTTGAGCCGAAACTCCCGACGCCAATTGTTCCTCGACGATCGACATCGCCGCATCTTCATCACTATGTACCAACGCCAAAGCCAACGGTGAAAGTTCTGCCATCTGATATTCTCCCGACATCACGGTCGTTTAAGTTTCTTGTTTATACGCACCCTGCGTCGCGCTTCCGCAGGCTTTTTATGAATCCAATTTTTCTCTGAACCGCCAACCCCTTGCCGCCTATGCCTCATCACAATCCGACGTGTCGTGAGCGTAAATTCTTACGTCCACACCCGTTTCATGAGGCGAAGTCCCTAAAAAGATCCAACCTGTACGTTCATAAAAATGCTCGTGTTCTGTCATTAGATAGAGCCGCGGAATCGACATGGACGCCGCTCGCCGTAACACGTACCGTTGGAGCGCACTGGCTACGCCTCGTCCTCGGAACGCTGGAACCACGTACAAACCACCAAGCCATGGGGTCAAATCTTGACGTGATTGCAAATCACTACGCCACAAGCTGACCGTGCCGAGCAATTGCTCACCCCGCATATCGCCCGTAGCCGTCTCGGAAATGGCAATATAAGTTTGCGGAACCTCTGCCGGATGGAGACTGCTGCGAACCCAACACTCCCAAAACGAAAGGGTTAAGTTTTTACACTTGCCCCATTCGTTCCAAAGGCATTGGACCACGGCGTCGAAAAATTCCATGCGTTCACATAATGGCACGATTTTCATCGAATAATCCAATCAGAACGATTCCAATAATTGCCAAATGTATACATAACCCAACGCATCCGTTTCTTCCCAGATTTGGCGAACGATCTGTTCGTCGCCTTGAATTTCGGGTAATTCCACCCGTTTTTCCTCGAACGAAACGCACACGCCCGGCGCATGAGCCGTTTCCGCTGGTGTAAATTCTTCACTCATTTCGATTCTCACTTTCAGCTCAATAGACGCCATATTCACGAGTAAAATCGGTCATCGCACGTAAATTCTCGATCTTCGTATCATCTTGCATAATAGCCGACGCATCCATCACGTAACCACCGTCACTCGCGACGCCGTCAATGACTTTTTTGCAGAACGCTCGCACGTCGTCCGGCGTTCCCAACGCGAGCAGATCGTTTGGAATCCCGCCGCTAAGGCAGAATTTATGCCCTATAGCTCGGTGCACTTCGAAAATATCACCACGATCCACATGGTAAACGATCGACAGATCGGGTAACTCCGCAATGTACTTCAGATTGCCATTCCACTCGCCCTCCGCGTAAAAAAGTGTCTGATATCCATTGCGATGCAGTTCTTCAATCACCCATTTTAACGACGGCCAATAGTATTTTTCAAACTGTTTCGGCGACAGGAATGGCGTACATCCGCGGTGCATCCATAAACCAAGCGGTACCTCACGCCCCGGCCCCGCGCTCATCATCGCCACCTTCAATAAATGCGGGGCCATCGCCTCACACGCCGCCAACACTTTTTTCGGCTGACGGAAAAGGTCCATACACAAATTTCTGTATCCACGCAGCTTATCCGCGATAATGTCGAATGGCGCTTTCAGAATTCCGCCGATGGCCGAAGCCGTTCCACTCTCGCGTCGCATTCGCTCATTTTGTACACCAAGATCGCCAAAATATTGCATCATTGCCATGCCGCCCTTCACACAGGAGAGCATCGTTCGATACGAATTCGGAGCGTCGGTCGCCGCGACATCACTCGAAACACGCGGATACCAGCGTGTGTACAGATATTGGGTCGGGTCGCGAATTAGTTCATCATACTCATCCTCACGCATCCACGATTCCGAATCGGATGGTTCTTTGTATTGGAACCCCGTATTCGCCGAGATATCCACCCCTGGTGTGGCATAGTATTTCAGGCCAATTGCCTGCGTTAGGCCTGTCCAAACATACACCATATTACCAACCGTCGCGTCCCAATCAAATTCTGTGGCGCATTTACGTGTGTCCTCGAGCGCAAAACGATAGTCGTGAGTCACCTGTTGGATGGTGTATCCAGCA
>JAQVKF010000266.1 GCA_028694795.1 Thermoguttaceae bacterium
AGTCGATGGAATCAATCAGTCCCTTCGACTCGCCAGAATCGACCGAGGCGTTTGAATCGACGGATGGGTCCGAAAACACCGATTCACCCACCAATTCCGATCAGACCGCCGCTCCCTCCCCCCCGAAGCCCGCGGTTTCCGAAAATATCGCCGAATAGACTGTCGGTCATTGATGGGCCGAGCGGTCACTGTATGAGCCGAGGGCACCGCGCGGGGTACACACTTCGAGTACAACGCGGAGTGTCCGCGTTTAGTAGGGACCAATGCCGTGCACGAATTCAATGCTGTGCGGTCGCTGGAATTTTTGAGTCGTTTTGACCGCCGTTTGCTTGACCATCGTCGTACTTTCTATGCTTGCAGGACTTCGATAGCGGTTTCGACATTTCCGAAAGGTGCGCTCACTTGCACACCTTGCACGGAATCTCGAATCGCGGCGATGGCTTCCCTCGCGATGGCGATCCCCACCTCTCGCTGAGCTTCTTTCGTTTCCGCCGCTCCCATACGCCGCATGACGGAATCGGGTACGACGACGCCGGGCACCTCGTTCCGCATGAACTCCGCGTTGCGATAACTCGCCAATGGCCAAATGCCCGCGATCACCGGTATCGTGTAGCGGCGTTCACGGAGCCGACCTACAAAATGGAGAAGTTGCGTCGGATCAAAGACCGGTTGCGTTGTGATATATTCCGCACCGGCGTCGATTTTTTCACAGGTGCGGCGAAATTCATACTCCGGGTCCACCGCACTCGGATCCGCTCCGATGCCGACCAAAATACTCGTGGGCGTTTTCATCGGTTTGCCACCGATATCGACGCCACGATTCAAACGATACATGATTTTTACCATTCCGACCGAATCGACGTCAAACACGCCTGAGCTGAATGGATAGTCCCCTAATTTGGGTGGATCACCCGTGATGAAAAGCATGTTGTGAATCCCACGGCTCATACAGCCGAGAATATCGGATTGAATGCCGATGAGATTTCGGTCGCGGCAACAGACGTGAAGTACCGCCTCGATACCGCCTTTTTCCTGAATTTCGATTGCGGTGATAATCGGCGAAATACGAGAGCTTGCACGTGGACCGTCCGGAATGTTGATTGCGTCAATTCCGGCGATATGGCAGCGTCGCGCTCGCAGAATGGTCGGTGCGAGATCGAAACCTTGCGGCGGGGTGATTTCGACCGTGGTGACCCACTCACCGCGTGTCAATTTTCCCGCAAGTCGTGATTTTTCCGCCACGGGTACCGCCGGTTGGAGCGGCACCTCTTCCGTGCGAATCGTGGCGACCAATTGCCGTTGGTGGGCTGCCGCCAATGGTCGCACGCTACGCACCATGTCTGCAATATGCGACGGGCCGATACCGCAGCATCCACCCACACCACGTGCCCCCAGCGTGAGATATCGAGTCGTCCATGTGGAGAAATATTCGGGCGTCACCATATAAATTGTACGTCCATCGACCGCTTTGGGCATCCCTGCATTCGGACGCACGACGATGGGATAATGTACCACTTCAAGCAATTTTTCCAATGATGAGAGCATGCCTTCCGGGCCCTCGCCGCAATTCAAACCGATCGC
Organism: Thermoguttaceae bacterium; assembly: GCA_028694795.1. Classification (GTDB taxonomy): domain Bacteria; phylum Planctomycetota; class Planctomycetia; order Pirellulales; family Thermoguttaceae; genus JAQVKF01. The sequence continues at coordinate 1,582 of JAQVKF010000266.1, forward strand.
TGAGGGAAGATGGCCGTCAGTGGGGCACGCGGCGAGAATCGCGTTGAGCGGTTCATGCGTTTCGAGACCTTCGGCGTCTCGATTTAACGCAAAACTGAGCATATAAGGGGCTTGCAACTCTTGGGCGACGGCGACCGCACAGCGAACGGCTCGCGAGGATGGTAATGTTTCGAAAAGAAGAAAATCCACCCCTGCGCTCTGGAGCGCGGCGGCAGGTTCACGTAAAATGGCAATCATTTGGGCGTCGGATAAATTGGATGTGTCACCGACCGGACCAATGGATCCAGCGACCAAAATTCGTGGCTCGGTGGTGGAGACCTCCACCGCGGTTGGAGCGTTCGACGCGGCTGGAGTATTTCCAGCATAGGTGGATGGCGACTTTTGCGACTCTTGGTCGAACGCGGCGATAGTACGCCGCGCGACCTGAACGGCTGCCGTGCAGATGGACGTGACCTGGTCGGCCAGTCCGAACGCCGCCAGCTTATGCGAATTGGCTCCGAAGGTATTGGTGGTTAACACTTCCGCGCCTGCGTCGAGGTATTGCCGATGAATCGCCTCGATTTCCGCTGGCATCACGAGATTAAGTTGTTCGAATGAGCGGTTGACAAAAAAATTCCGTTTATAGATTTCACTGCCGATACCACCGTCAAATGGTAAAAAACCATGTGTAAGTCGTTGCCAGAGAAGTGTGTGTTCCATGAATAACCTTGCCCTTATGATCTGTTTTTCACGAGGAACCGAAAAACGAACTTCTATTTTATCAGGAAATGAATTGGGTGGGCAGGTGTGATAGAATGAAAAAAATGGAATTATAAATACAATTTTCGATCGAATCCGCCGGTATTCTTATTTCGGTTGAAATGATGACGGCTCGAAACTTCGCTTACGGCGATGCGATTTCGTGAAGCAAAATCGCGTATGGAAACACAACATCCAAAGGAACAGGCTAAAGTGTCGACATGATTATTTATATCGCCGAATTTTCGATTTTGGGTTTAATGCTCCTGTGTGTGGCGGCCTGTACCGGGTTTTGCGTACAGTGGTTACGTACCGGTCGGTTTCCACTGCGCTGGTACGACCGTCGCTTGGCCCCATGGGGTGTTGGACAGGCGGTATTGCTCATTTTGGCCAGTTTTCTTTTGCTCAACGGATTGCTGAGCGTTTTTTGCTATGTCGCCCGAGATGTGTCTTGGGTGAGCGTCGTTCGTGGCGAGCTTCGCGAAACTCGTGATACCATCGAAACCGACTCCCATACCGTCGCCGTCGGTTCTGATTCTACCGCGACGGCGGCCGCAGATACCGAATCTGCCGGGATTCATTCCACACAGACCGCTGATTCGGAAATGGAATTATCCGATTCGCCCCCGAAGCCCTCGATTCATCCTGTGCTGCGAGCGATGCGTGAGGGTGGTCCGATCATGTGGCCGGTAGCTTTCTTTTTAGCGGTGATTGTCGCGCCGTTTTCGGAGGAACTTCTTTTTCGATTGCTGCTGATTGCGGGATTAGAAACAAGTGCTTGGCGTTGGAATTTGCAAAAATCACGCATTGCCCGTTGTGTCTATGGACGTAATGGTGCGCTGATCGTACTAAGTAGTGCGCTACTGTTTGGTTTGCTTCATTTTCGTTCCGCCGCGATTGATCAAATGCGTACTTTACCATGGCAATGGCTATTACTGACAGGGGTGTTCCAATTCGGCATTTCGCTGCTGCTGCTGGCGTTATTGCGCTGGGGATATCGCGTGAGTTGGACTGATTTGGGGTTCAATCGCCGGTATCTGACTTACGATATTTGGCTTGGCGTCGTGGCTGCGGCGATGGTGATTGTTCCAGTTTTTATGATCCAAATGGTTTCGATGTACGGATTTCAGTGGCTGGGCATCGAACGTGCGGCGGATCCGATTCCGATTTTTTTCCTCGCGATTGCCTTGGGGATACTCTTTTTTCGGACTCGCCGATTATTGCCGTGTGTCGTGCTCCATGCCTGTTTTAACGGCGTGGCCTTTTTACTTTCACTGTTGCAAATGGCCGCCCAATCGGCATAAATGGATTGTGATCAGTTACGCAGCAACCTTGGGAGGCTCAATGGCAATTTTCACATACTTATGGTTTTATCGTATGAGCTCCGTATGACGCAGACGAACACTGTATAAGATGAATCGGACAAACGCCACATGGGACCAATGACCAATTCAGCTGCGCGAAATCACCAACCGTATCAGGTGGTCAACACGGCACAAGAAAGCACAATATACGGAAAATAGCGATTAGCGATACTATACCCAGAAAATAACGACATTGCTATACAGAAAGCAACCCGGCCAGGACTCGAACCTGGAATGAGGGAACCAAAATCCCTCTCGGAAAACGCTTAAAAAACGGAAACGCCTTTCAGAAAGCGAGTGATTTACCATATGTTAGGCACTTTTTGGTTGTTTGTCAATCCCTCTATTGTCTACCACTTTCTACCACATTAGGTATTTTCAAAAGTGGTAGAGACCCCTCACTCACCACAAAGTTGTGTACTCCGAATCCCTTTTTAGCCGCCGAAAAAAGCGGTA
>JAQVKF010000267.1 GCA_028694795.1 Thermoguttaceae bacterium
CTTTCCAGTAGGCGCGTTCGTCGGTTTCGTTTTCGTTCACGACATAAAAATGGATTCGGCGTGTGATCGCGGAGTCTTGATACACCTCACGAATGGTCACGGCGTACCACTGCGTTCCGTCGGCTTGCGGCTCGGCGACCGCTGTGGGGGTGTCTAACATCGCGTCGCAAAAAGGTTGCGCGTCAAGCCAAGTCAAAAGTTCTTGTTTGGTCATCCCTGTCTCCGTGGATTTTCGTTGATGCGGTTAGGTGGTGGAGGTACGTACTCCAATAATCGGATCCACCGCGGTCGCGGTGTCAAGGGTATAGGACGCGTGAAGCGTGAGTCCGTCGGTTTCATAGATATTGAGTCGTCCGTCCTCCATACGTAAACTCATCCCCATGAGGATCAGCGTTTTCAACGAGCCGACGGCGGCATTCGTCAGCGTCGTTAAATCGAGACTTCCGACGGCTTCGGCAATCGCGGCGGTCGTGGGCGGGACTGTATATCCGCTGGTCGCAAGCCGCGTACTCGTGGCCACATCAATGCGGCCGTCTTCCGTATCGAGAACCACCGGGTCGAGCGTGATCCCCGCCGTGGTACTCGTCGCTGTGACGCAAATGTTATAGGCTTCCATTTGGGTCGCTGTCAGCGGGACCACGTAAACGCCGGTCGAGCCGATTTCCGTGATTGTGTCGGTCAGCGTGGTGGTGACACCGTCCGCCCAAAGCGTCGCCGTCAAGGTGGACGCAAGGCCGCTGACTCGGTTTCCGTCACGGTTATACGCCGCCATCCGTACACTGTATGCCAATCCATGCAACGCCATCTTATGCTTCTCCTATTGCGGCGGTTAAAATCAATTTTTGGGCAAAGAGATAAAAATATCGCGGTGTTTGGGGTTGGTTTTCATGGTGACCGCGGAAGGGGATGGACTTTTCCGTTTCGACCGCACAGGCCAAACAGGGCATCGAGACCATGCGGCCGCATTGCGGACACCGGCGTACCGAAACCGCGTTGGATTCTTTCAGGATTTTTCGCAAGTGGTATTTCCCGATCCCGGTCTCCTTGCTGATCCGATACCGGGATAATCCACGTGCCAACATCGCTTGTATGCGATTTCGCTGGGATTCGGATATTTCCAGTTTACGCATGTTTGTGGCCTCCGAGGACTCCGGGTTCACCCACCGGCCCCGGTCCGCTCGCCGATTCCGGCAGGGGAATCGGGGCGGTGAGGTCCGCGAGTCGGTTGGCGACATAGGCTAAATCGGTTTCGAGAGCACAGGAATTTCGCCTGGCGTCCAACGCGGTCCAATATTCCTCTTCCGCGTTTTGTCGGATTTTTCGTAAGGTTTGGGCGATTTCCGGCCAACGTTCTTGGCTCTGCGATTCCGCTTGCCCGAGGTGGCCGATCATCAGAGAAACATGGGTCGGGTCGAGATGGCCATTCGCGATTTCTTCGGCGATGACCATCGCTGATCCGATATGTTTCAACGTGCAATAGCGGCATGAAGTTCTCATCTCATCCTACCTCCTTCTTACGTCATCGGTTGCATTCCGCAATTCGACGCGTAGTAGGAATAATTCGCGATGAACTGCGTCTGAATCTGTGACAGTTGGCTCAACGTGCATCCGATACCTAGGATCCCTCGAACGTTCGTGTAGGCATACATCATGGTAAACGCCACATCCGACAATCCGGAAATAACCCCGTTGACGATATTGCCCGTCTGCGTGGGAGTCATGCCCGTCCACGAGGAAGGGCCACCGGACCAGTTGCCCTGCGCCCCCTGATCGTGAACAAAATTGAACGACCAATACAAATATTGAGTCGGAACGATGATCCCGTTGAGTGTACTCATGGCGATCGTGCCTGCATAAGGTGGAGTGGAACCTGTGGACGTCACCGAAGCCAATACGCAGAGGAACCGCACCTGACAATCTCCGCCGCAGCACGCGCACGGGCCTTTATTTACCGTCCAGTAATACGCCATCACGCACCTCCCGCGGGGGTAAGCACGGATTCGGTGTCAAAATCAATATCTGTCATCGCATCGGCGGCGGGGATCGTGAGTTCCGTTCCGCCGATGGATAACCCCGTTTTCGTGGACGTTTTGCCACCCGTGGCCAACGTGATCGATTTCGTCGTGAGCGATAATTTGAGTTTGCCATACGTGCAGACGATTTCGTTATCCACACAACTCACATCCGAAACGAACGGGATGCCGCTTTCTCCCGATTCCGCCACGGCTAAACTCACGCCGATCACCACCGTTTCCGTCGCCGTGGTGAGCGTGATATCCGTGAGGAATTGCAGTGCCGCGTTCGCGTCGGCCTGTAGAGACGGCTGCGGTTTGAGTGTGAGCGATTGCGCGGATTGGAGGAATTTCGAAGTGGTCGGATGATTGGCCTTCAAACCTTTCAACACGGAAACAGCCGGACCGACCGCGGCATCCTCTCCCGGATCGCCCTTATCTCCCTTATCTCCTTTGTCGCCCTGCGGCCCTTGCGGTCCGGTGGGTCCTTGGGGACCGGTCGCCCCGTCCGCCCCGTCCGCCCCATCCACTCCGGCGGGACCTTGGGGGCCGGTGTCACCTTTTTCACCCTGCGGGCCGGATGGCCCTTGGATTCCCTGCGGGCCTTGCGGGCCGGTTAGTCCTTGGGGACCGGTGGCACCATCCGCCCCGGTGGGTCCGGTCTCGCCCTGAATGCCCTGGGGGCCTTGGTTTCCCGGTACGCCTTGGGGGCCTTGCTCGCCTGTATACCCACGCGGTCCCTGTGGGCCGGTTTCTCCTTGCGGTCCCTGTGGGCCGGTTTCTCCCTGCGGGCCTTGTGGTCCGGTTTCACCGGCGGGGCCTTGCGTTCCATCCGCTCCCGGCGTTCCGGTGGGGCCGCGGTCTCCTTTTAACAGGAGGATTTTCCATACACAACGGCTGTAGCCTAAAGTGAGGAAAAGTGGCGTTAAGACGTACGTCATATAGACTTTTTGGGATACGAGGTCGCTTGGGACGGCATTTCCGCGGGGAATGAGCATCCCTTTAGAGAATGGAGCATTGACATTATCGAATTGGACCGTGAGTTCGAGCTGGTCGCCTTGGCCATTCTGATCAATTTCCGCGGCGGTGATCGTCCCATCGAACAGATTGGGGGCCGGTCCGATGATGGATACCCCATCCGAATAGAATGGAGTGCCGATGGGACAATCCAGCGGATCATCGCCTCGCCATGTTCTCGGAATAGTGGCGGTGTTGCCTTGCGTCATCCAAATCGTGGTGATTCCGTTGGTCGTTTCGCGGTGGTCAAAATAGACTAGATCGAACGTGGCCCCCGCGGCGGCCACCCAAACACCGGTGTAGTAGGCGTGGATCAGGTCTCCACTCGTTCCGACGGGTTGTTCACTGTATACGGTGATTTCCATCGGCGTCGGCGGTGTTCCGTTTCGCCACTCGGGATAGAGACGACTGGCATGGATCGTCGCCTCGGCACTGTAATGGTAGCCATCGAAGCGTTGGTTGCGGTCCCAGCCGGAGGTGAGTTGGACGGTGTGGATCAACCCGCCGAGGTGTTTCGGTACATGCGTACCCAAGATCGGTTCCGACCCGCGGCTGAGATGTTGTTTGACGTCTTCGGCCAGGCGATAGGTGAGCATGACCGGCGTTTTATCTTGCATGGCGTCCTTCAAATATAGGTGGATAAGTCGGGTAAATTCAGTAACGCGAAGTCCAACTCACGGTATCCTTTGAACGCGAGATAAACCGAGCCCCCATCGGTTTTGAGTTTTCCGCTGCCGTCTAAATTCACCGGATGATCGACCACAATGCCTTGACTATCCACGATATCCACCTGATGGTTGAGCGCGGGCCAACCGGGAACATACGTTTCACTTAAAATCTGTTTCGTTCCCTGATCGAGTACGTACGGCTGCCAACCGGGAAACGTGCTGGAGGGTGTGTTGTACGCGGGCGGTTCGCCACCCGCACCCGTGAAAGAGCGGATCGAATAGGTCACCGTCCAGCCGTATCCGTCTTGGGCGCGTGAGCCGGTGAGGATCATTTTGAGCGATTTCGCCGGGAATCCCCAAATCGGCTCGGAGTTCAGGACGTTGCGGAATTGATAGATTTTTTGGAGCGGATTCCAATACTCTTTTCGCGCGATTT
>JAQVKF010000268.1 GCA_028694795.1 Thermoguttaceae bacterium
CGTCAATTCCCCTCCGCTCGAACAGCACTTTAAGCTCGTTGACCAGCGCGATATTCACACAACGATAGGTGTTTTCGAGTATTTTCGTCGCTTCCGCTACCTCGCAGCAACTCACCGGAATCGCCTCGACCACGGCGTGCGAATACAGCATCGCGGCCAATCGACCGGAAATCGCGTCTAAACCACCCACAATCTTTGGTATTGATTGTGCCGAATAGGTTACATTTCCCGGATCTTCTCGCTCCGGACTGTATGCGATGAAAAAATCTTGCCCCGCTTTCCAGCCAGACGTTTCCAAAATCGGTAACAGAAGTTCACGAGTCGTGCCGGGATAAGTCGTACTTTCGAGTATGATAAGCTGACCGGGCCGCAATCGCACCGCAATCGCCTCCGCGGTCGAAACGATATACCGCATATCGGGGTCGCGTGTTTCGTTGAGAGGCGTCGGTACACAAATGAGAACCGCGTCTGGCTCGGACAATCGATCCATCTCGGCGGTCGCCTCGAAGAGGCCTTCGGCCATAGTCCGCTGAATCCAGGCCGCGTCGATATGTCGAATATAGCTTTCGCCATGTTGGAGTTTTTCCACTTTTTCAGCATCGACGTCGAAACCAATCGTCCGGATTCCCACCGCACTGAACGCTCGAATCAGCGGCAAACCGACGTAGCCAAGACCGATCACACCCAACGTGAGTGAACGATTTTTGATTCGAGCTTCCAGCTTTTCCACCATTTCAGAACTCATTCGAGTATTCCTTCCACGAAATCACGTATGGGATAAAATCACGGACGAAATCACGCCTCAGCTTGCATGACGGGAGCGGGCGTATGTTCCATGATTTCGGCCAAAATATCGGTCGCCTGTACCTTTCGCAGACGTGCTTCCGGTTTCAAAATCAGTCGATGGATCAGCACAGCGGATACCACTCGTTTCACATCGTCTGGAAGTACATAATCTCGCGCAGAGATTGCCGCCAGGGCTTGGGAACTTCGGAATAAGGCCAGCGTCGCACGCGGACCGCCGCCCAATCGCACGTCTTCGTGCTGCCTAGTCGCATGGACAATCTCGGTAATATAACGCCGGACCAATTCGTGAACGAACACCTCACGGCAGGCGGTCTGAGCCGCTCGCAATTCCGCGACCGTCACCACGGCTTGGAGCGAATCAATCGGATGCCGATGCTGAAGCCGATCCAACATCCGTAATTCGTCATCAAACGAAGGATAGCCAATTCCGAATTTCATCAAGAAACGGTCAAGCTGAGCCTCCGGAAGTGGAAACGTTCCCTCATGGTCAATGGGGTTTTGCGTTGCGACCACAATGAACGGTTTTTGCAGATCATACGTCACACCATCCGCCGATACGCGTTGTTCGGCCATTGCTTCCAGCAGGGCCGCCTGTGTGCGTGGGGTCGCGCGGTTAATCTCGTCCGCCAATAGAATATTGGTGAAAAGGGGACCCGGTCGGAATTCAAACTCGGTGGTTTTCGCGTTGAAAACCGACGCGCCGGTGATATCCGTGGGCAGCAAATCAGGGGTACATTGGACCCGACGAAAGGTCGCTCCGACGCTTGCCGCCAGCGCGCGTGCCATGACCGTTTTGGCCGTACCGGGCACATCTTCCAGCAGCACGTGTCCCTCGCTGAGCCAAGCGGTGATCGCCAATACCACTTGTTTTCGTTTGCCAATTACCACGAGTTCGACATTCGCGATCAATTTTTTGACCATCTGCGAAATTTGGACGGCATTCCAACGAGGCGTGGAAGATTGCACCGAATTAGACATATCAGCCATGGAAGCATCCCTATTGTTGTACTAATCGTACCATCTGAGCCACCCCACGCACCCCACGAAGCCGCCCGATGTCAATCGCTTACGGAACGGAGATCTACTGAATCTCGACCTCTATTGTAGCCTCGCCATAGCGTCCACTACAACAGTCTTCGACGAAAAATTCGAGTTGATATCGTCCCATGGGCAAATTATTCGGAAATGTCAAAATCTGAGCCAGATAATAATCGCGTCGCTTCGACTCGCATGTTTCCTCCGCGATCCCCGGTTCTTGGCGAAAGACGATGCGACCGTTTTGATCCCGTATCACCACCACGCCTCGCAACGCCGTATAATATCCATTGCGATCCAAAATCGTCCCAAATCGATCAACTTCCGCATACAAAATCACCGACTGGCCGGGATGGAAAATTTGACTCGCGAAAGCGGTCTTTTTCCCGAATCCCTTCACCTCACGCACGAGCGAAAGCTGTTGGACAGCCAACAATTTGTCCTCTATCTTGACTGGATCCGCGATGACCGCACGGCTTTCCGCGGCTGTGCGGGTCACGACTGCCGTATCGAGTGTTTCCAGCGTCACAGGCATGTTTCCATGCATCGTCACCATCGGATTGGGAGCCGCTGCCGCAATCTCCGAATGGATCGCCGCCTCCGCCTCCGTGGCTCGTGTCGGCGATGGATGTTCCGCTGTCGTCGCGGTTGCCGTTGGTGCCCCCTCTGTTTTCGCGGTATCCGTTGTTTCTTTCGTGGGACCAGTCTCGGCCGCTGTATTCGGATTCGGTGCTTTTGGCTCTTCTCCTGAGGAGGCTTTGTGACTTTCTGACGATGGTTTGCTACCCTCAGGCGGAGTTCCCTCCGAAGTCGCAGGTGAATTCTCAGTCGATTTTTCCACCGTTCCTCCATCCGCCGCCGCTCCAGGATCGTTGGCTGTCGGTATCTCACTTTGCGCGGAACCGTTTGAAACGGAAACGCCCGTGGCGGGTGGATTTGCCGCGTCTGTTGGTTGGGTCGCAGCATTTGGGGCCGCTGCATTCGAGGCTACAGCATTTGCCGACGAAGCCGAACTGCTAGATGCCTTGGTGGAAGGCGTTTGTTCGATCACTTCAGTGGGAAGTTTGGGCTGTTGGGGTAACTTGACAACTCGAATATCCGAAATATCTTTCTCTTTTGCCGTAGGGCGAGAGATTTTCTTGATGAGTGAACGCGACGTGGTGGACGAACTTTTGCTTTTTCCTGGGGTTTTTGCTTCCGTGGAAGACGCTGATTCCGTCGAAACTTCGGCCGAAGAGTGGAATGGGTTGGCTTTGGTAAAAAGAGAACCGTTTGCTCCACAACCCAAACAACACGCAATCAATAGCGAGGCGATGAGTCCACACCACACAGGAGTAATTCGCGTCGTTCGGTTTCGCACAGGACGCGAATCCTGCGGAGAATATGGAAGTTTGGTTTTCAAATGGTTTTCCCGTGTTCGTTTCATCCCATGGGAATGGGCTTTTAGGGACATCTGATCAGGACCGCTGCCGGATGGCAATTCAGAAACTGGTAATTGGGGGGCGATGGCCATCTGGCCCAACACTTGCGGCATCCGTCCCCAGCACGGCATGCGGCTCGATATTGGCGGCATCTGGTTTTGCGTATGGAAACGGAACAGCGTGTGGGGAGCAAGGAGGCTCATCCTGATGGAAAAAGAAATCCATTTGGGAATGCGGCCCCACGTTTTTAGAACATAAAAATAGTACAGAAGATACATCTGACGTATCTTCTGACCGAGCCCATTCACGTATTGTATTTTGGAAAAATCCATGATCTACCTTTTCGACGAAATCGCACACGACTTGTTATCATGAAAAAAATCGCCCCGCACCTTATTCCCCGATTTGGTACACCACGTTGTCTCGCGACGAACGACTCCAGAGGGAATGGTAACAAAATCGCACCTTTTTGGCAACCTCGATTTTTTCCTTTGCAATCATTTCGTTCATGAGGTATCCTAAGGAAAATGAGATAGATAGGGGATTTTCGAGAGTGAACATTTTGGTTACATCGACCTCTTTCAAGTTCGGCACATCCCTTTTGAATGACAACACTTTGCCCTGGAGTCTAATATGGTGAACATATCTACGAAAACTACCTTTCCGACGTATCAACGATATCGCGTATTGGCGTTTGTCGCCACGCTGGCGATGATCACTTATCTGGATCGTAGTTGTTTTAGTATGGCGGCGGTGGATATTGCCAAAGCGACTGGCTGTTCAAAGGAAGAAATGCTTCGTTGGGCATAGATTAAAGGTAGTAATTACGCAGATACTTTTATTGGTAGTAGTAGTAATGATACTATATA
>JAQVKF010000071.1 GCA_028694795.1 Thermoguttaceae bacterium
TGGCTGCCCCCGGGGCGAAAAATATGGCAACCGCCTCTCGAAAGGCGGAAACCGGTACCGAGGGCGGTCTGGTGGTTTCGTCGCTTGATCGTTATTCGGAGTCGATAGCCTGTTTCCGTCGTATTACTCGGCAGATTGAGGGAACGCTGCAGGGCCGCATTTCCACGGGGATATTAGCCCAAAGTTATGAGCGTGAAGCATGGACCAAAATGGCGTTCTGGATGATCAACCAGGCAAAAAAAGATTTTGAAAAAGCGAAAAGTCTGCGTGAAACCGTGCGTTTTATCCAGCAAAATACACCGTTGGACTCACGTTCCGAATTTTCCGAACAAGAACCCTTCCTCTTCCATAATCGTCACGGTATCGCGATGACCGAACGTTATCTCGGCAATCTGAACAAGGCATACGATGATTACGGCACATTGCTTGAGGATATGTGGCGACGCTATTGGGAGATTCAACAGCTGGTACCAAAGACCGAGTCGGAAGCGGCCGCCAGCGCTGACACGAACAGCTCGATTCCAATGCTGATTGATGAGACGCGAGATTTTTTTGAACGGTTCAGTAACTCCTCCGAACGTCGTGGCGATATGGTGCTTTACCAACCGTTTACTATGGATGACGCCAGTCTTCGCGGTGCGCGTTATGTGGCGGCGGGCGGTCTGTACGACGACGCGGTACGTTACGCGGTCGATCCCAAGGCACGTCGAATTATGCAGTGCAAATTGACACTGCTACATACGCTGTACGCGTTGGATGATCCACTCATTCAGCCGCAAGCGGTGGCCGAGGTGAACGAACTCAATGTCTTAGCCTCAGAAGTTCCACCCACGCCGTCGGTCTCCACAGGAGCGGCGAAAACACCCGTATCAGAAGGCGACTCGCCGCAAGAATCGGCGGCAGACGGTGGACCGGTCGAAAGTGAACCGGTAACAAGTGAATCGGTACAGAGCGATCAGACAAAGGAATCGAAATCGGCGGCTGATGGCGAATCTTCCGCGATGATAGAACGTGATGGAAAAGACGAGACCGTAACTGCAAAGGAATATACGCTAGGCGGCTGGTTGCCGGTGACGCAAGAATCGCTCGGTTCATCGTATTGGCGAGCGGATATGCTTCGCGCGGCGAGCATGGCAGTATTGGAATTGTGGCAAAATCGTTCGTCCGATCGACTTCGGATGTTGATTCACGATTTTTGGAAGCAAACGGGCGACGAAACGGCGGATAAACGTGAGCGACTGGAAATTTTGCTTCTCATGGGCGAGCTGCTGCTGCGTTGGTCGATGGGGTATTTTCCAACGTACTCGAAGTGCGATTGGGCGCATTTGTCGGATGATTTACAGAGCGTGCATCGGGATGTGATTAGCGTTTTTCGTGGTGAATTTCGCCAGCTCGTCGATCCAACAGAAATGTTGCCTTGGCTGCGTCGCTGGTACGATCTGATGCTTTTGACGTCGCGTATACTCCAAACGCCACCACAAAACGCCACCATAACGACTGAAGCGGAGACCGCGTCCACAAAGCCGACGGAGGTTACCGGGAATGCGGTCGAACGGTTGCGACAGCAGATTCATTCGGAGGACGCACCCGAAACAAAGGATGTTCCCGCCGCGACCGACTCGCAGAATCTCATACGTCAGATGGCCGAGTTGATTTTGGAAAGCCGCCAGCAAACCCGCAACGGATCACGTGACACCGTTCTATTCTACTTCGCGCCTGATTCGCTGTTCGCGCCATCGTCTACGGCTAATACCTCCGAGACGGTACCAGTCGCAACGCCATCGGCTAGGTCCGTGGCGTCCGAGACCGCAGACGCACCATCGTCAATCGCGCAAAATCGAAACGGCTTGGCCATTCGCTGGCCGACAGCTACGGATCAAGCATTAGTCCTGTTACCGCTCGATTTCGATCGTCGGGATGTTTTGCGCAATAAAACGCCCATTGGCCAGACGAGTCAAACGTGGAAAACCGTTCAGGAATGGCTTGCGAGCAATCCGGAAATTTTTTGGGACGATTCCGTCTGTTGGGGGAGTTGTACCGCGGCACGTCAGGCGATCACCATGCGACATTGGCATTACCATTTCGAAAAATCGGAATCATAAACAAGGTTGCGGCCGCATTTTACCTACCGTTGGTACTTTTTACCTTTTTCCTGGCCTGCTACACGGACGGTCGGACCGCATGGTACGAAATATTCGGCAAGTGGTGGCCGGAAACGTAACGACCGTAATCAACGCACTACGTTCACCAAATTTGAATCACCACTGTACAGTAAAAAGTTTTTTGGGGGGGTGGAGGGGAACTTTTTCAAAAGTTCCCACCCATATGTTTTGTTCTTCATCCAAAAAGTTTTGCAAAAAAACATTTCCTTAGGAAATGCGCAAACTTTTTTGGATGCCGTTAATGCTTTTACCTCCCTCTCGGCCGCTCTCGCGTTGCTTATGGGAGTTGGGGAGTTTCCATTTTGATCGGTTCACCACTAAGTGATTTCAAAAATTCGACCAAATCGGTCAGCTCTTCTTCCGTCACTTCCGTCCCAACAAGCATGGGGGAACGATTGTCGTTCTCCAAGCCGCCTTGCACCATAAATTGGACCGCGTCACGAAGTTCCGCCGTTTTACCATCGTGGAAATAAGGGGCCGTCTCAGCGACATTGCGCAGCGTCGGAATGCGAAACGCTCCGTAATCCCGCTCGTTTTGCGTCCACTCGAAACGTCCAACATCCGGTTCCTTCGCGTCCATTCCCACCCCCGTGTTAACAAACGCCGACGTGCTGAAGTAAGGGGGACGGTGACAGGAGTTGCAACCAATCTCCGTGAACAATTCCATGCCGCGCTTGGCCGAGTCGCTCATCGCACTTTCGTCGCCGGCCTTATATTTATCGTAGGGCGAGTTGTAATTGATGATCGTGCGTTCAAATGCCGCAATGGCTTTCGTAATGCCATCCGCCGTCACCTCGGTCCCAAAAACCGCTTGGAATCGCTTCTGATATTCCGGTACTTTCGACAGTTTGGCAACCACATTATCCAACTTGTCGGCCATTTCGACCGGGTTTTCGATGGGACCTGCCGCCTGTTCTTCTAAGGTCGCTGCACGACCGTCCCAGAAAAAGACCTTCGCAAAAGCCGAATTGAGCACCGTTTGCGAATTCCTCGCTCCATGTTTGCCGCCAACGCCTTCGCTCGTCGGGTTCACATCGTCCCAACCGGTCACCGGATTATGGCAACTCGCACAAGAAATCGTACCATCTTTACTCAATCGTGTATCAAAATAGAGCATCTTACCCAATTCAATTTTTTCCGACGTCATCGGATTATCCGCCGGAATTTTTGGCAACGGCGCCGTTCGAGCCACTTTGGGGGGGGCCGCCGCTTGAACAAGAGCAAACGCCGCCGTGCTCACCCCCAACAGAACCGCCATCATAAGCGTTTTTTTAGATAAATATGTCATACTTCCCTCCATTGTTTCGTACCAGCTCTTCCGGAACAAACATAAATATTTGAATTTTTAAGCTGGACAGGAATACGATTACATTACGGGTGGAATATCGGGAGACGATTCCCTAGGAATCGCTCGCCTCTCGTTGATCCAAATTTTGCCCATGTAAGTAGCCGCATGCCATAACATCATGTTTGTAACGCTATAGGGCTATATGATAACGGTTTTTATGCCGGTTGCCTACGGTGAAAGGTGAAGTCAAAATTTTTTGGACAAGCCAGTACCCTGTTTGGATTATAGCGAATTTACAAAGCGTCGCAAATAAATCGCTTGTGATAATTTGTTGCGATTTGCGGATTTTGCGCAACCTTCCGGATATCCAAAAAAAGTTGAATGATAAAAACAGACGAAACCGTTTTTTCGGAAAGATTTACAGAATCGGAAATGACGAAATCATCCGAAGTGGGTGAATCGCTCGTTCGTCCGACGGAAACTCACAGATCCGAGGTGGCAGATTCCGGGTCAAAATCGCCTAACGTGCGGGGTACGGGAAAATTTTCCGGTGCGGTACCAAGGTCATGTTGGGGTCCGGTACCCATTTTGGATGCTGCGTGAACAGAATGAAAGATCGCGAGTGGAATCCGGTCACATGAAAAGCGAAATGCGCAGACTGGGGGAATCTCGTTGGAAAATACCAAAACTCGGTCAAAATCTCGTGACAAATTAGGATGGAGACTGGCAAATTAGGATGGAGATGTGGATTATGAATCGACAGTCATTAGATGCAAAACTTCAGAAATCGACTTCTGAATGTGATTCCCCATCGAACCTTGATCGTCTTGAGGATCAGCATTCGGAATTTCGTCGAACGAAGGCGGAGGGTGATCGAACCACTGTCGGTGGATATCGAGGGATGTTCCGAGGATGCCGCGAGATTTTTGATCGTCATGTCGCTCGACGTCTGAGTAATGGACGTCCCCAAGGCAAACGCGTGGCGGGAAAACGTTCTCGACTCTCGATGGAGTCACTGGAAACGCGTACGTTGCTGACGATTACGACTGGCGTGGAATCACTCGACGAATCTACGGAGACGGCGTGGGTTGGCGAAGCGAGTGTGACAAATCTTGAAACCCCGGTGGAGGCCGCGACAACCGCTGCTCAGGCGTTGAATTCCGCCGCGCTGTCCGATCTGTATGTGACGGGAGTCGAAACGGTTACGGATGGTTCCACATGGGCAATTGAGGTTCATTTCTCCACCAACATCCAAACGAATTTGATCAGCTCGTGGGGGTCGGTCGTTCAAATTTCGAGTATTCCCAATGGCGATCCGGTGGCGACACAAGAGTCCGAATTTTCGTACGATTCGGCAACCAAGACGCTGACATGGCAACCGAGTTCGACGCTGGAGTCGGGCCGTTATGAGATGGTACTTACCAGTTCGGCGTTCCAGAGCAGTACATATGGATTATTATTTGGTGGAACGGCGGGACTTCAATTTAGTGTGACGCCGCTCGACAACGGAACGACGCTTATTTCCGGCGGTTCAGACGCGACGCCCTGTTTTGCCGACTGGGATGGCGATGGCGTTCAAGACCTGCTTGTGGGTTATCGTGTGGGCAATTACGGCAAAATCCGTTACCATCACAATTCGGGAACGAATGCGTCGCCTGTTTGGGACGCGGGTGTCTATCTTCAGAATTCTACGGGAAGTGATTTCACATACACAGCCTCCGCGACGACGCTTTTTGGAGCATCGCCGGCGGCGGCTTCGTATGATGGCGATATCTATCCCGATCTGTTTATCGGCTTGGCGGATGGTACGGTTCGCGTGCTCAAGAACGTCAATGGCACGGGAAAGCTGGCCGATCCGAACGGTGTGGCAACCTATCTGTCGTATACCGATAAATTGACCTACCGCCGGGTCTCTTTGGATACGGGAACGGAAGCGACGATCAGTCTGGTCGATTTGAACGACGATGGAAATCTGGACCTGTTGGTGGGCAACAGCGGTGGAGTAGTGAAGGTAGCCTGGAACAAGGGAAATTGGAATTTTTCGGAATTCCAGCTCGTCGAGGCGAATGGTGCGGCAATCACTCTGGGTTCGCGGATCACGGTCGCCGCTGGCGACATGAACGGCGACGGACGAAAAGATTTACTCGTCGGCACATCAGATGGCAGGGTGTTGTTTTATGAGAACATTGGTACTTCAACGAGTCCGAAATATGCGGCCGGCAAAGCGTTGACGACAGCGGCAGGCACGGCGATTACGGCGGTTGGAAGCGCTCGCGTCGCGGTTCAGGATCTCAACGGCGATGGCCGCGAGGACCTTTTAGTTGCGAATGGTCAGGCAAATAACGGAATGGTCAAACTGTATAAAGCGACGGGAAACGCCTCGGTGTACGATGGTGAAATGACACAAGATTCGGAACCCGGTTACGATTTTCGCTATGCATTCCAGGTCGGCACAACCGCTCAGAGCGGTTGGTCGGTCTCACTCGGTTCGGATCGTGTCTGCAATGAGGGTGAATCACAAACCTTCCGCCTGACCGCGACGCAAAATGGTGAAAATTTGAATACGTCGTTGTACGATGTGGTCTGGAATTTTGGAGACGGTACGACCGCGACCGGTTCGCTCAGCCAGCTCCACACTTTTACGCAAACCGGGAGCGGCGATTCGGTTTATACGGTAAAAGTTCAGATTACGTCGAAGTCGAATGGCGCGGTGGTCGCGGAAAAATCGGTCCAAGTGACGGTCAAGAACGTGGCTCCATCGGTTTCGCTAGCGATTCCGCCCTCCGTGACGCCTAACACGTCTGTGACGCTCACCGCCGTGGCGACTGATCCGGGAAATGATGCACTCTCATATCGATGGTTCGTGAACGAAACGCAAGCCGGCACGAACAGCACCCTCCAGCGGAGTTATACACAGGGAATTTACACGATTCGTGTCGTGGTGAGCGACAGTTCCGGAGCAACGAGCGAACGGAGCGGAACGCTTCGAGTGGGCGTCAACGCGGAGCCTGTGTTGGAAACGCTTGGTAATCAGACCGTCGCCAATGGTGCGCCGACCTACGTGGGACTCCATGCCACAGACGAGGATGGAGACGCGGTCACGTATTCGGTAACGGTTAACAACGCCAACGTGAGCGGCGGAACACTCGAAGCGAATGTTTTATCGAGCGCGGAAAATCGAAGTTTACGGTTGACTGTTTCATACGTGAACACTTCTGGCGAAACGAAACAAGGAACGCTGGTGTTTCAGTTGTTTGAAGATTTAGCGCCGGAAACAACCGCCAAAATCATCGCGATGGTCCAGCAAGGATTGTACGAGAATCTGACCTTTGCGAACATGAAACAGAACGTGGCGTTGACGCTCGGCGCGGGCAGTGCGACCGTTTCGCCGTTTGATGACGAATTCCACCCGGATCTCCAATTCACGACCGCGGGCCTAATCGCAATGTCACGGAGTGAAAATGACGCCAATGGTGTGCCGTTCATGATCACAACCGGCGCGGCTCGCGATTACGATTTTAAAAGTTCCATCTTCGGGATGTTGACCGAAGGAAGCGAATTTCTTAGCCAACTCAACGCGATTTCGACGAGTAGCGGAACTTCCTCGACCACCGTCACGGTAAAAGAGGCAGAGATTGTCACGGAAACGCGAGACGCCGTTTTGCGGTTAAAAAGCTCTGCGGCAAGTGGTGTGACTGGGACAGCTGTTGTGACTGTTTCCTATAGTGATGGCGTCGTCACGCGTACGAAGCAATTCAACGTGTCACTCGTGGCCGATACGGTGAACGATCCTGCTTTCCTGAGCAAAATGGATCCGATCACGATCTCCCAGGGGAGCGTGGTCACACTGTCGAATCCTGCGGTCGATATGGAAGGGAACGCAACGACGCTCAAAGTGGCGACGAACAACGCAGGCTTGATGGCGACCGTGTTGGATAACCAACAGATTCGAGTGACCGCGTCAAGCACCTTGCTGGCGGGCGTTTATCTATTGTACATTCAAACACCAAAAGCAAGCACATCCGACGCAACACGCGACTCGCAATACGTACCGGTGTTTGTGAATCCCGTGGCTCCGACGATTATAAGCAGTGCGGAAAGTAACACGGGTGATTCGAGCAGTACGAGTACCAGCACGATCCCCGCAACCGCTAATAACAATAGTAACAGTAACAAAAAGCTCTCTTTCACGCTCAGCGGTTTGACCGTTGGTGCGACGGTGACGCTCTATGCAGATGGTAAGGCAATCGGCAGTACCATAGCGACAAGCAACCAAATGACCGTGTTTACCAATGGAAGCAGCCCACTTGCGGATGGCACGCATACGATTACTGCGATCCAAACACTTGCCAGTCAACCCTATGTAATTGGTAATCAGCGTGGAACGATCAGTTTGGCAAGCACGGCCTCTTCAAGTTATGAGCTGTTGGTCGATACGACCGCTCCATCGTTTCTAACCGTTCCATCGTCCAACTCGGTGATGCAGGGCGAAGTGTGGACGTCGAGCGTCGCGGCTAATGAGAGTGGTGTCCAATACTCACTGGGCCAAGACGCGCCCGCGGGAATGACGCTGGACGCAACCAGTGGTGCACTCGTTTGGAATGTCGGTTCACTGGCAGCGGGTAACTACACGATTACTGTATTGGCAACCGACGCGGCGGGCAATATCGGATCAAGTCAATGGACAATGACCGTTGTCGAGGTCACTGCGGTTCCCAATAAACCGACGAACCTATCGACACAGATATTAGGTACCAGCAGTATTGGTTTGACTTGGGCCGCATCCACTGGAGCGACATCGTATGCGGTCTATCGCCGCATCGGAACAGGCACGTGGACAGCGATTTCCTCTAGTGTGACCACGCCGAATTATACCGATAGTTACCAAATTCAAACGAATACGAAATACTCGTATAAGATTGTGGCGATAAACACGAAGGGACCATCTCCCGATTCGGAGATCGTTTCGGTCACCATCGCGGTACCATCCGCTCCGAAGCTCAATGTGAACGGAAATAGCACGAGTCAGATCACCGTTTCGTGGAGTTCGGTGACGAACGCAACCAGTTATCGTGTGGAACGCTCTCTTAATGGAACGTCCAACTGGACAGTCATGGGTGAGACCGCCAGTCTTTCCGTAGTCGATTCCGGATTGGATGCCAGCACGACCTACTATTATCGAGCCGTTGCGCTCAATGGTACGTTGGAATCACCCTGTTCGACCACCGTAAGTGGTACCACGCAGGGGATTGCGGTGATGACGATCGCAGCTTCTGGAGTGAGCGACGGAATCTATGTGACCTGGAGTAAGGTCAGTGGGGTGTTCGTATACCGACTTTATAATTCGCCCGATGGAAACACGTGGAGTATTTTGACCAATCCGAGCGCATCGTCCACGTCATTTACGCAACAACCGCTTTCCAAAGGGGTGGTCCGTTACTACAAAATTGAAGCGGTCGATGGGAGCAATCTTGTCATCGCGGCTTCCGCGGCGGTCAAAGCGACGGCAGGATCGTCCGTTCGCGTTTCTCTTTCAAAGGACGTGGTAAAAGAAAACGTTCGCGTGGGTACAACGGTTGGAAAATTGTCGGCAAGTGATCGCGGCAAGTACATTTACTCCGTTTCTGGCGAATATGCCTCGCTATTTACGGTGGATAAGAGCGGAAACTTAAAGACGGATGGTACGATTGATTACGAAACGCTCGGCAATAATGTGACATTGACGATTGTCGCTCGCGACGCTTCAACGCTGCAAGAAGTCCAATCCGAAGCCGTTACGGTACAAATCACGAATGTGGACGAGGCACCATTTGGTTTGACGATCAGCAACATGGCTGGCGGGACGGTATCCAACACGCTTTTGGTGGAAGAAATGGCTCCTGTAGGTACGGTCATTGCGAAGCTCCAAGCGACCGATCCGGAGGGCGATCCAATCAGCTATGTCCTGGCATCCCGAAACAAATATGTGGAGATTGTGGGGAACGAAGTTCGGATTCTGTCCCAGTTTTCGTGGATTCAATTGCAAAGTTTCCAAGTGAAAATTCGAGCAATCTCCGGACGACTCAAATCCGCAGATACGGTGCTGAATGTCCAAGTGACGCAGAAAGATTATTCGAGTCTGACCGAACCGATGGTGATCAATATGCCATCGAACAAAGTGACGATCAAACAAGTGGGCAATCAGGTTCAGCTGTTTAATGGCAGCAAGGCGTTTTTCTCGGCAGCAGTCGGCGGTTTCCCTGGTTTCACGATTATCGGTACCGGAAAGAATGATACGTTAGTGTGGGATTTGAACGGTTGGAATAACACGATTCCGATTTCATTCAATGGTAATGGTGGCGGTGATGCCATGAGTGTCATCGGCACCTCCGCGAACGACACCTTCATTTTGGCTGATACAGGAGTTAAATTTGGCAATTCGTCCGTGACGCTCAATAATGTGGGTAGTTTATTGATCGAGGGTGGCCTAGGGGATGATACTTATCGGGTAGAAGGTCTGCCTTCGGTGCCCACGACCATTTCGGATAAACGGGGTGTCGATACACTTGATTTCTCGGCGGCGAGCGGTACGATTCAGATTGATTTGGGTTCGACGAAAGCTCAATCGGTTTTGGGTAAATCGCTCACCGTGAAATCGGCGATAGAGATTTTGATTGGCAGCCAATTTGACGATCAGCTGACCGGTAGTCGTTCAGGAAATGTGATCCATGGAGGTGCAGGTTCGGATCGCATCACGGCGGCAAATGGGAAAAATGTGCTGATTGGTGATGCGGCGGCGGACGCCATTTTAGGCGGTGGCGGCGAAGATTTGTTAATCGGTGGAACAGTCGACGAAACGAATTTGGTGTATTTGTACAACAGCTGGATTAGTTCGAAAAGTAAATTCGACGAGCGAACGACCATGCTTCAAAATTCGTTAATTCCATGGGTCACAGACGATGGCTTTTCGGACACGCTCACAGGCGGTAAGAGCCAAGATTGGTTCTACGGGAGTGGTTCGGATCAAATTACCGATCTGGACACAAGCAAAAAACCAGATCGCAAAACCGATTGATTGGGCCAACAGCGAGTGGTCGCGGTGAATTTACCGTCCAGTATTCTACAACACCCGACCGCCCGTAGGGCCTAGAGGGAGGTAAAACGGCGAGAATGCTTGGCGGTGGAATTATGGTTTCAACACAGGTCGCAGTCGCAGCGTAATCGGCGTATGGAGCGGTGGAATCCGCTCGGTCCATGTTTCGAATTCCAGAGAAGCATTGTCACGAGTGCTCGGTACCGGCAGATCGAGTGTCGCATATGGAAAATTCGAGACGCAGATAAATTCCTCGTCTCGGTCAGCTCCATACGACACCTTTCCCGTATACGGATTTTCAACGAATTGGCTTCCCGCGAAGACCCAGTCGTATTTCATCGCTTCTTTCGTTTTCATCGCGCGGACCCATTCCTGCGCTCGACATTGCTGGATTTTTCCATCGGTATCCTTCCAAAATACGGTAATTTCGATCACCGTACCGGATGCGGCGGTATGTTCCGGTTCCCACGAAGCCGGCGCACCATTTTGCGCTCCGCAAACGAGTAACGCGGCGTGAACCGTCGAGGCCAACACGGGACAACGCACGATCGACTCGTGATCTTTACCATGGCGTCCCAATCCGGCAAAAAGTTCGAGCATGCAATCACGATTACAAATTTCCCCTTGGACGATTACCTGCGTCGGTTTGCCGTCCACTCGTTCCACCCAAACTGGCTCATCTGGACGCAATCGAATGAGTGATTCCATTGATTCGACAATCGGATCACCCAACACTGGCTCCTTTTTCTGCGCATCGGCCGCCGCCCACGGATCCGTTCCAGCGGTCGATTCGGTTTCGTTGGTCGGATTAGCCGTGCCCGTCGAATTCGCTTCGTCTGTCAAGTTGACAACCTCCGCAGCAGGATCGGCGGAACGAGGAGCGTCTAACCCAGGTCCATTTCCATCCGGTCCCAGCGTTTTGGCGACTTCATCCAGATTGATCGGTGGAATTGGTGGAACCGTCGACGCATCGCCGCTTCCTTGGACCGACGGAGCCGATGAAGCCGTCGATGGTGTTGTTGACGCCGCGGAGGAATCTGTTGTGCTGGCTTGCTCGGCAAGAGGCTCCGCTGTACCAGACTCCGCAAAAAGAGTGTGATCAGCGGACGTCTGTTCGAAAATCTTTTGCGCAAAAGGGTCAACCATCCACACCGATCGGGCCGTGGTCGCGGTATCATTCGAAGATTTTGCCGACGTGGACGCCTCCGGAAGCGGTGGTAACGGATTGAGTGGTTCGACCCCGTTGATCACAAACCGTCGCGTCGCCACCGGTAACGTTTCACTTTCGAGGAGAAATTTCACCATCCGCGGTCCCGCTCGCAGCACACGAATCTCCAAACACAGTGGCTCAGAGGACGCCGAAGAGGAGGTCACAGGGACTTTTTCCGTGGCCTGTTGCGATTCCGATTCCGTCAGTTCCCGATACCAATATCGCGGCGATTGCGACTCTT
Source organism: Thermoguttaceae bacterium (assembly GCA_028694795.1). Lineage (GTDB taxonomy): Bacteria > Planctomycetota > Planctomycetia > Pirellulales > Thermoguttaceae > JAQVKF01. The sequence continues at coordinate 11,974 of JAQVKF010000071.1, forward strand.
CGACCGGTTGCGCTGATTGGATTGTTTTTGCGGGTTGTTTATCCGCAGGAAGCGTAGTGGAAACGTTTCCAACTAGCTCCAAACCCTCCGACAATCGCAAGCGTAAAACTGGTTCGGCAAGCGTTTTTCCATCGATTGTTTTGGGTAATGAGATTTTGAAAAGAGCGGTACGTCCGACAAAAATTTGCGAAGGCCCGGTAATGTTCCAAGTGGATTTTTCAGTTTCTTGCCGGGTTTCGAGGACGGAAGGTAACGACTCACTGGGTAGGGTTTGCGCGGTCGATTCTTCGGCAACTACCGAATGTGGAGCGGCTGAACAAGCGGCGAGGATTCCCAGAGCGATGGCGATCCATGATCCGATAAAGGATGGTCGTCGGATGGCAAACCTTGATCGAACGGAAATTTGCGATCCACTGGACGCGGTGGAAACACGGTGAATATGGCCTATTCCACCGACCACACGGACAATCCGTTGGAGGGCAAATTTCCGGAGGAAACGCGGAAAATCAATAGGATCTTGTGTGGGCCAGCGGTTCATGGGAATCCCTTTTCGCAATGAAGTCGGGTTGTATCATCGGTGCATGCCTGTTATTATAAGGCATATCGCGAAAAGAAAAATCGTTTTTGTTAAAGATTTGTCTTGCACAAAAGCACAAAAACGTTCAAACTATACGGGGTTCGTTCGAGACGCGGCTAAAATCGCGGCCCCGCTGGTTCGATACGCGAAGCCGATCCCTATGGAATCGGTCCCCCCACCTGGTGCTTCTGCACCGTCCATAATCGGATTCCATGACATTCCATTCCCGCGGAAAACATGATTGAATGCGTCCGGATGTGATTTTGCGAAGAATCAGGTGTATCCTATTTGTTCCATTTTCGACCCTTTGACACGTAATTCATTTCCAATATTCCAATCCATTTATAGTATCATAGCGACCTCCAAAGATGACGGATTTTCGATACACCGCAAAAAATGCCGCTGGTAAGGAAGTGACGGGCGTTCTCAACGTCGCGAGTCGTCGAGAGGTGCCTCGTGCGCTGGCCGAACAAGACCTTTATCCGATTCGCATCGAAGAAGTAACAACGAAACGAGTGAAGCGAAAACGTGTCGCGGCTGCGGCAGTGGCGGGTAGCTTGGCACAGATGGCCGATCTGCTCACGAATGGTGTTCCACTGCTTAAAACGATCGAATTACTCTCTGAACAGGCCGTCAATCCGACGCTCAAAGGGGTGATGCGTGAGGTCCACGGGCAAGTTGCGGAGGGTTCTGGGCTGGATGAGGCGATGGCACGCTATCCGGAAGTCTTTTCGGAACTGACAATCAGTATGGTCCGAGCGGGTTCCGAAGGTGCGTTTTTGGAGGACGCTCTCAAACGTGTGGCCGACTTCCTCGAGCTGCAAGAGGAACTCAAAGGTCAGGTCACCGGAGCGATGATCTATCCGATTATTCTAGCGATCGCGGGTTTCACGATCACGACGCTCATGATTGTCTTTTTCGTTCCGATGTTTGAACCGATGTACGAACAAATTCAGACGAGTGGTGAAGGTTTACCCTTTTTCACGGTGGCGTTATTGTGGATATCTTCAAAAATCACAACCTACGGTTTGGGACTTGTCGCGGCAGTGGTGGCGGCAATTATCTGGTTACGACATTGGATGAAAACGCCGAACGGTCGTAAAAAGTCGGATACGGTTAAGCTCAAAATTCCGCTGTTTGGTAAATTATTTTTAGATTCGGCGGTCTCACGATTTTGTCGTGTGTTGGGTACACTGCTACACAATGGAGTCCCGCTTTTGAAAGCATTGCAGATTAGCAGTGACTCGGTTGGTAACAAGATGTTGTCCGGAGCGATTCTGACTTCGGCCGAAAATATTTCGTCTGGCGATACGCTTTCACGTCCGCTGGCGGCTTGCGGTTTATTCCCCAAAACGGTCATGGCGATGATTACGTTAGCCGAGGAATCGAACTCCCTCGACTCGGTATTGATTAACATTGCCAATTCACTCGACCGTCAGATTTCGCGACGCTTGGATGTGATGGTGCGATTGCTGGAACCGATGATGCTTGTGATCATGGGCACGGCGATTCTTTTTATCATGTTGGCGTTGCTGCTTCCGATGTTTAGCGTCGGCGGCTCCATCGGATGAGATGGTACGGGCCATGGCGGCCAACCGGCCCGTGGGTTCATGAATGAACGAAGTAGGCGGGGCATGTTGGTGAGATCGCCGTGGTCCTATAGAGAAGATACAACTATTTTGAAAAACAAGTGATGCAAGTGAGATAAGGAGAGGAAGATGAAACGGAACGTTCGTAAAGACCGTATGTTGCGTAAAGGTTTTACGCTGGTCGAGTTGTTAATTGTGTTGGCGATTCTGGTAATGTTGGCGGCGTTCGCGGTACCGAAGCTGTTCGACGTGTTAAAGAACGCGAAAGTCAACACGGCTAAGACGCAGGTCAAAACATTTACCGATACGTTGGATCTGTACGCGACGAACTCAGGTGGCGATTACCCGACGACCGAAGATGGTTTGAACGCGCTCGTGCAACAGCCGGAAGATTTTCCGGAAACTGGCACATGGTCGCAGCTGATGCCAAGTATTCCTGTCGATCCGTGGAACAGCCCGTACCAGTACGCGTTGGATGAAAGCACTGGTTCGCCGCACGTTTGGTCATACGGTCCAGACAAGCAGGATGGCACAGAAGATGACATCAAGAGCTGGAAAGACGAAGAAGAAGGTGGCGACAACGTGAGCGATGGCGCGACCACCGAGCCGGCAAATGCGGCGAGCCAAAACAAGAGTAACACCGATGTGAGTGGCGGCAAAGCGGGTAGTAGTTCGACCCCACCAGCGGTGACGAACTGAGTTTTTAAGAAGGCTTATTCCGATCAGATTTTGAACAGTGATTCGCGACTCCGCGTGAGAAGCGGATTCGAAAGCGGTGATCTTTGGTCGGAATAGATAGTACGTGGGCCAGGAGGGCCGCGCAGGTCGTCTGTGCGGCTCTTTTTACTAGTGATAGCTAGCTGGGAAACTCGCAACCGTTTTCGACTTATTCGGATGGAATCCCTATCGTGAAACGTGGATTTACCTTATTAGAAATACTGATCGTTCTGGTGATCATTGGGCTTTTTCTAGGCTTTGCGATCCCGTCGATCCGTTCGATGCAAGAGCGCAATCAGCTGCAAACAGCAGCGAAGGAATTTCGTGCGCAGTTGGGTAAGGTGCGTCTTCGCGCGATCGAAACGGGACAGGTGTTCGAGGTTCGTTACGCACCCGGGACGAATCAATTTCAGATTTTATCGAAACCGACGATACCCCGTTCGATCGGAGACAGCGATTCGAGTACGCTCAGTTCGAGTGGCACCACGACCTCCACCTCGGACAGTTCGAGCGTCACTGGTGGCAAGGCGGGGGGAAGTTCGAGTACGACATCAAGTATTTCGAGTGGTCCATCCGGTTCGAGTAACACATCGAGTGATTCGAACAGTACCAATAGTTCGGTAGGTACGGCGGATAGCGGTGGAGCCACGGGTGGTTCTGTATCGAGTGGTACGGGGAATGGCGGTGGCACAGGCGGCGGTACGACCAGCGAAGGTGTGAGTTATCGCGCAAGTGATTTGGTCGCCGGTCGCGGACTAACGCTCAACAGCTCTGGAGAAATTGATCCGGAGTTGGTCTACTTAGGAGCCTCGTCCGTCTGGTTTGACGATACGAAATATCGCAGCGAATTAACGGAAGACGAAACAACGACCGGAGTAAGCGGTTCTGGACCGACAGAGTTAAAAGTCTCCGCATTGTCAAGTTCGTCGAGCGGTTCGAGTGACAAATCAAGCAGTGCCTCTTCATCGGAAAAGCAAACGTCCGACGACGGCGGCAGTTCGAACTCCTCAATTAGCAAGGTCGAAAGCGGCGGAGTTAATACAAGCGATAGCGAGCGAGAGATTCCGCTGAGTGAACAGTTACGGCGAGTGAAGAGCGATTGGCCAGAGCCGTTGGGTGGCACTTACAGCACGACGAATGCGACGGGAAGCGACGAAACAACGGCGGATACCGGCAGCGGGTTTACCGATTGGTCGCCGCCGATTCTGTTTTTTCCGAACGGACGTACCAGCAATGCGACGATTCGTTTGTGGACACGCAACAATGGTTACATCGAGGTCACATTGCGCGGCGTGACCGGCCAAGTGACTCTTTCGAAGCCGTCGCGGTATGATGCCGATTTGGAGGCGTTGCGTCAAGCGGAACGCGACTATTTGACCGAATTACGCTCAAACAGCACCTCTGACACGGGTACAGCCACGAGTTCGACGACTAGTTCGACGACCACGAGCGGCTCGACCAGTTCACCCAACGGTACGGGAGCGTCCAATGGGACCTCCGGCAGCACGACCAGCAACAGTACAACCTCCGGCAATACAACTAGTGGCGGCACGATCAACGGCAACAGCGGCACGCAGAGTCTTTCGAGCGGTAGCAGCACGACGAAAAGTAGTTAAGCCGCAGTTAGAGCCGAGATGGGGAACTTGGTTCGATGCAGAGATAAAATCCAGCGGATCAAACGTTTATGAGCGGATGATCGCATTCAGGCGGCACGAATCATCAGACCACGGGTTGAAAGATGAAAACGAATTCCATCCATTCGACAAACCTTAGGCAACGCGGCATTGGCAAGCGGATGCGTGGGTTTTCGTTGTTGGAAGTATTGATTTCGGTGGTGATTTTGCTGGTTGGCGTGACGATGCTTTCGCAAGTAGCATACACGGGGCGTCAGGCAGTGTCTCAGGCCGATTATTATTCGGAGGGATTGCGTCGTTGCGAGCAGATGATGACGGAGTTTATGACAGGCGCTCGTACGCCGGAAGAATCGGAAGAGCCGATTCCCTTTTACGATGATCCAGCGTGGTTATATTCGGTGCGTATTTTACCGACACGCGTACCGGGAATTAGCTCGCTTCGTGTGACGGTGGAGCGGATGACCGATGCGGAGATTCGCGGGCAAGAATGGCAAGAGAGTGATTTTCAGATCGTACCGCCGCCACTTCCCGGAGCGAAAGAGGCCGGATTGATACGGGGGAATGAGGAAAGTACCGACGCGACTGGTGGTACGACCACGATTTCTGGCGGTTCGTTAGGAGGCAGCGGTAGCGGTGATTCGCTAAGCAGTTCGAGCGATAGTTCCAGCGGCAAGAGCAGTGTTAGCCAAGTATCGAGTGGAGGTGTATCAGGCGGCAGTGTTTCGACTGGCGCAAGCGGCGCAACGAGCAGTTCGACTGTTGCTGCGGAGGGTGTCATCCGATTCCGTGTTTCATTAGTACGTTGGATGCGTAACGCTTCGGCAAGTTCCGCCAGCTCGAAAGATTCGAGTGGTTCAGCGGCGACAGGTGGTTCCGGCCGCTCGAATAACACGCTCAGCACGATGGGAGCCGCAAACAATTTTAGTGTACAGGGTTCTAGTAGTGCGCGTTCTGGCAGTACTGGTGGCATTCAGAGCCGTTCGTCCCGCAACGGCGGGAGTAGTCTGAGCGAAACTGGTAACATGGGTAGTATAAGTGGAACGAGCGGGCCGAATACCAATAGCGGATCGGGTGGTACAAGCAATCCGACCAACAATTACAACGAGTATTCCGAGTTAGGCTGGAATTATCTTTCTTCCGAGCAAATTCAGCAGATGGCTGGTGGTAACCGTGACCAAGGCGGCTTCGGTGGAAACGGCGGTGGGATGGGGCAAGGCGGCTTCGGTGGAAACCCGTTTAGCCAACCAGGGAACAACCAATTTAACCAAGGGGGAAATAATCCATTTGGCCAAGGGATGGGACAGGGTGGCAACGGCAACGGAATGAACCAAGGTGGATTCGGTGGAAACGGCGGTGGGATGAACCAAGGCGGCTTCGGTGGAAACCGCGGTCAGGGTGGCCAAATGGGTGGAAACCCGTTTAGCCAACCAGGGAACAACCAATTTAACCAAGGGGGAAATAATCCATTTGGCCAAGGGATGGGTCAGGGTGGCAACGGCAACGGAATGAACCAAGGCGGATTCGGTGGAAACGGCGGTGGGATGGGGCAAGGCGGATTCGGCGGAAACCGCGGTCAGGGTGGCCAAATGGGTGGAAACCCGTTTAGCCAACCAGGGAACAACCAATTTAACCAGGTCGG
>JAQVKF010000072.1 GCA_028694795.1 Thermoguttaceae bacterium
CGTTTCTTTTTCTTGCGGAGCCGATAACACGATAAATTCGCAACTTGGAATCACCGCGTCTTCCGATTCCGATGCAAGACGTTCCGGTGATAGCTCTGTTTCGGGCGGCGCAGGTAGGGTGAGCAACGGCGTTCGTAATTGCACATGGAACCGTCCCGATTCTTGCGACGGAATGGTGTAAGTGGTCTCAAATCCCAATACCGTGGCGTAGGCGGACGTGGTGAGCGGCGCGGTCAGATGGGTCACGCGTCCGGATGGGGCAATTAGACCGAGCGAAACAGAATCCGTACCCAATGGTAAATGCCGATGATCGGTCAAACGCAATCGCAATCGAACCGTCTCGCCCATATGGTAGTGCGTGGCGTCTGATGAAAGCTCCAGCGGGGTGGCCGTGATCAGCAATCGACCCCGCGCAAGATAACGAATCAGCTGGTTCCAGTAGTGTGCGTGTAAATTATCCTCGTCGCCATTCCAATCATTGTTACGCCATCGCCACGTCGAGTCGAATCCTTGGTACAATACTTGCCCCGCACCCACATAATGCAGAATCAGGGCGGGATGTGATGAGGCCGGTCGAGTGGAATCATCGTGAGGTTGCGAGGGTTCGGAACGAGAATCTGGACTACTTAAAAAATTTTGCAGACGTTGCGAAAGAGAGATATCTGCCGTTTGAGAGCCGGAATCCGACGGATTGTCCCACGGTTGCGCGACCACCGCCGGACGATCTTGCGATTCCGCCAAAACCATTGCCCCCGCGCGCAAGGCGTCGGTCGTTAACGACCAATCCAACACAGGGGAAAAATTGGAAGGAGGTACCGTGTTAAAATTGGTTGAATGCGTTGATTGAGATGCTTGAGCTTGGGCCAAAAGAGGTTGAGCGAGTGGTGTTCCGGCGAAAATGGGATGCACCGAACCTGCCGGTGTTGGTTGCAACGATTGTACGAATGGGTTTGCCTGTACACGATCCAGATAAACAGGCAAGAGTGGAGCGAGTGGCGTGGCAGCCCATGCGTTTGGCCAATAGCGTGGCCCCGCGATGACCAGAATCGCGCGTCGATTTTGTGGTTCGGAAATAAAACTTCTCAAATGTTCAAAATGAAGATCGGAGAATCGTTCAGGAGACGCGTCTCCCAGAATAATGACATCGTAGCGATTTAATTCTTCACGTGATGGAAATTGGGACAGAAGTACGGGGTCTTGTTGCGGCGATTCGGGATCGGCACTTTGGAGCCATGCGTGAAACTCGATCATCGGATCGCGAACCAGCAGATTTCGCAAAAAACGATACTCGAACCCTGGTTCATCCTGTACCATGAGGACGCGAATCAACTCCTCACGGACATGAATCGTAGTTCGCCAAAAGTCGTTTTCCGGTTTTGCATCGAGTGGGGCGGCTTGACGCGGAGGACGAGAAGGCGAAGACGATGGTTCCGTGTCATTCCGAAGAATTTCTAAAACCAATCGGAAATCACCGGCCTCTTTGGGTTTCCACGTAAAATGAATTGGAGTACCGTCAATTGGTTTGATGGGCATACTGCCTAGAATCTCCGAAGTGTCTTCGCGACGCCATTGGACGCGATAAGGACACGAATCCATAGAACCATTGTCCGCAGCAGAGCCGGGTTCCGAAGTCGTGGATGATCTGCCTTGGGACGATATACCTGATGTTTCCGCCAAAAGTGGTGATGAAACCTGTCGTTTGTCCTGTTCCGAAGATGCCGATTTGTGTGTATTCGTGGAAAATTCCACTGCGGTTAAGGTGGCGTCAAGTCCCACGGTTTCGCCTAGAAAAACCGTGTCATCAACCGAAACGTGACCCAAACTTAGGTCGCAAGATGGAAATTCACTGCCCGTTTCGATAAAAAATAGTGGAATCCCCGCACGGCTTGCCCATTCGCTCGCTTGAACAAGATCCGGTCCTCGCGTCACAATCCCGTCTGTTTGAAGCACAATCGCGACCGGAGAATCGTCGGCCGACTGGGAAATCGCTACGCGAATCGCATCACCTAACGGCGTTTCTGGATATTGGGCCGCGAAATCACCCAACGTCTGTGGCGTTTCGGACCACGGCGCGGCATCGGAATGGATCAAACTGGACAGTGTGGTCCAACGTACTCGATAGTGGGGGGATAATTGCTTTCGAGGAGAATCGGATGACGTGCGGTCCCACAACGAAACGACGCGGTCCCACCGCGATGGGGGCATTTTTCCGGACACTGTCGGTTCGGTTAACACATCCGGTTTGCCCGACACTTTCGGAGAAACGCCGCCGCTTATGTCACCGTTTTGGTGGCCATACTGGTCGCTACCCGCTTCCCCACTTGTGGAACCCGCCGTCTCATTCGCAGAATCCACCGCCGCGGCGGAATTGTCTCCGCCGTTTGTCTCTGTCGCGTCGCGAGTATCCATACTTTCCGAATCATCGCAAATGACCAGCAAGAGGGGATATTCCAGACGCTGGTATCGGAACGAAAAGCCCGCCAACATGCCGAGAAATAACGACGCCAACGCCAATCGAATCGTGAGTATCGCCCAAAGTCGCCGCCAGCCCCACTCGCCACGATGACGTACGACGCTCCACAAAACGATTCCACCTAGGAAAATACCCAGCAAGACGAGCCACTCGAACGCTAAATGGCTACCGAGTTGGTTCCGTGGAATTAAACTCGTTGCCAATAAGCCAGACCATGGCGTCACGCTGAAGATCATCTCGATAATGGTTCCATTCAATGGGATTTCCGCTACTTTTCCACGAACGAATGAACATACCCGCACGCCGCAACTCACGCAGTCTGTGCGGTACTCGGCCTGCACGGCACACAGTCTGCACAATTCATGCAACCTGCACGAGCCGCACAGCCCGGATCAATCTTGGTCCGCTCGGATGGACATAAGGAACTCAGCATTCGACTTCGTCTTCGCCAAGCGTGCGGTCAATTGGGTCATGGCCTCAGTCGGGTCCAACACACCCAAAGCGCGATGGAGAACGCAAATTCTCTGATATTCATCCGGATCCATCAACGCTTCTTCACGACGTGTTCCACTCCGATTGACGTCAATCGCGGGCCAAACTCGCTGTTCTACCAACCGCCGATCCAATACGATCTCCATATTGCCGGTGCCTTTGAACTCCTCAAAAATCACCTCATCCATACGGCTTCCCGTTTCGACCAAGGCGGTCGCGATGATGGTTAACGAGCCACCTTCTTCCACTTTACGCGCGGAACCGAAAAATCGCTTCGGTTTCTGCAATGCGTTCGCATCGACGCCGCCGGATAATAATTTACCGGACATGGGACACTCCGCGTTGTACGCTCGCGCAAGACGTGTGATTGAATCGAGAAAAATCAACACATCACGACCACATTCGACCAATCGTTTCGCCTTTTCCAACACCATCTCCGCCACTTGAATATGACGCGATGGAGCCTCGTCGAAAGTCGAACTAATCACCTCGCATTGCGGTCCCTTAATCTGACGCTCCGCATCGGTCACCTCTTCCGGACGTTCGTCGATCAACAGCATCATCACGTATAAATCCGGATAATTTTTGATCGCGGATTGGGCCATTTTCTGCATCAAAATCGTTTTACCAGCTCGCGGCGGACTCACGATCAGACCACGCTGACCAAACCCGACTGGCGCGATCAAATCGACCACACGCGTCGAAATCTCTTCCGGAAACGCGTCCATCGCTATCCGTTTATCCGGATGGAGCGGTGTTAGATCGTCGAACATAATCCGATGATTGGCCGACGAAGGATCCAATCCATTGATTTTTTCTACTCGCAACAACGCAAAATATCGCTCCGTTTCCTTCGGTGGACGAATTTGCCCCGCGACAATTGAACCCGTCTGTAAACCAAAACGTCGAATCTGACTTGGCGAAACGTAAATGTCGTCCGGACACGAAAGATAATGACAATCGGAACTTCGCAAAAACCCAAATCCGTCGGGAAGAATTTCGAGCGTTCCTGAACCGAACATCACGCCACCGCTGCGCACCTTTTCCTTCAGAATCTTGAATATCAGATCCCTTCGGTTCATCCCGCAAACTTCGCCCACATGCTCTCGACGCGATTCTTCCAACAGATCCGACATCGACATTTTACGCAAAATATCGAGCTGGATATCACCCTTTTCCTTAATTTGGTCGTACAGCTTGTCGCCCGCTTCATCTTGATCGAAAACGCCTCGATCCGCTAGCTCCTCCGCCAACGAAAGCGGCTCACGCTCTCCATCTGTACGCGGACCACGCCGCCAATTCCGACCGCGACCGTAACTGTCCCCGTCTCGCTCATAACCATCGCGACCACCTCGGTAACTATCCTCGCCGCTTCCGCCGCGGTTGTAACCACCACGTCCGTCGGCGTCGCCACGATGATAGCCGTCGCCTCGTTCATAATTCGACGCGTTTCCACCGTAACCGCCGCTTGAATAACCACCTCGGTAACCACCATCGAAGTTGCCGCTGCGGCCCTCACGATCATTATTATAACCAGGACGACCAGTCCAGCCGTCACGACTGTCGCGTCCATCGTCGCCTTCACCATAACCTCGATTGTAACTACGTCGATAGGTGTTACTGACGTAACCGGAGTTATTCGAGTAGCCGCCACGATTGTAACCACCTGAGTTATCTGGACGCCGATAATCACGCCGATATTCGCCACGCTCACTCCAACGTTCGTCCGGTGCGCTGCGGCCGCTGCTGTTATTGCTGCGAGGCCAACGTGGTAGATTGGAATATCGATCTGTTTGATCTCGGTATCGCGCATCAGAATCACGCGGACGAGGACCTTGGTAGGACGTACCTCGGGACGTTGAATCTGTGGAATCATAATCTCTCGTATCGGACTCATCCGCCCTTGCCTCAGCTCCATCGACATTTTCCGCATCCGCCCCATCGGTCCTCGATTCGTAAGAATCGTAACGCGGGACGTGTGGAACTGGATCGGCAGGACTCGGTTCCGGAACGGATTCTTCCGGACGGCTGTCTTTGGATGAAAAACCGTTGGGACGAGTATCTATAGCATCAGAATCTTCAGGAAAGGTCATTATGCGGCTCCTAAAAAACGCAGTGAAGACTTAACGGCAGGAATGATACAATAAGGCATGGTATTGGTTATACCACACATCGGTCTTGATTCAATTGGGTCTCATTCAGATTAGACAAAAAATCGTCAAATTCTACAATGATTCTCTCTATTTATCGTTTGGGGTAGACGGTTCTATAAACAAATTTGCGTTTTTCGAACAAAATCGTCTCTTCACATTGTATGGAGTTTTACGTTTCTAACGCTTGTACCTCTTGGCACAGCGACGGTCTCGCCAAGTCCATTTTCATCGTCCTGTCGCTTCTTCCACGTCCATCTCCAAAAAACGTCGCCAACACTGCCGGAGCCTGGCCTCGATATCCTCATAAGTGGACGAATCATCATTTTCAAGAACGAAATCGGACATCGCGCGTTTACGCGGCAGCTCGTACTGCGCCCGTTCTCGTGATTCCCACTCCGCGATACTCCAACCCCGCCGCAAACACCTCGCTTGCCGACACTCAGACGTCGCGTCCACGAAAAGCACCGCGTCGCACAGGCGATTCCAGCCCGATTCAAACAGCAACGCCGCATCCAACACCACGCTCGAAACCGCTTGGCGACGCGCCTCGGCCAGCCGTAATTCCAATTGCTGCCACAAAAGTGGCCCCATTAGCGCGTCTAAAAAAGCCTTTTCCGCCTTCGCCTCCTCGGTGGACGCAAAGACAATCGCCGCGACCTGCCGTCGATCCACGCGGGATACCGTATCACCGGGTACCGCTCCACGGACGTGGGGTGGGGCGAGGATTTTGCGTCCCCAACGTGACTCGGCCGCTGAACATACTTCTGGTAAATTCCACAAATCGTGCCCGAGTCGATCCGCGTCGATCACCGTAGCTCCCCACGCTTCGAGTCGCGCTGCTACCCAACTTTTACCACTTCCGATGCCGCCGACCAAGCCCAAAACACGCATGGAACTTTTTTCCAAATTTTATACCCTATGGAATGGAATCTCATTCTCCCGTCCATTATACTACGATAGGTATCGTTTCAAACATTTTTCACAAATTTTTTATCATTTTTTGAAAAGTGGAAACGCCCCCGTGGTGGACTTCCATCGTATCTGACGGCGCATTATGACCACGGGTGGGTCCTATGTGAATTTCGTTCGTCCTATCAACATGGCGTAAATATCCAAAGGAGCGGATCATGCGATCTCGATTTTGTCTTGGAATTTTTTTGAGTGTGATCTTCCTCAATGCAACATGGGGAATGAATTTTTCTCTTTCGACGCCGTCTGTTATGGCGGAGGAAATGGTCTCTGTAGGGGTGGCGATTGCCGACATTACGCCGCCGATACCCTTCCGATTGAGTGGTTATTTTAACGAACGACTTTCGACCGGTGTACATGATCCATTACTCGTCAAGGCGTTGGTTTTAGAACAGGGAAACACGAAAGTGGCGTTGGCCGTTTGTGATCTGATTTCGCTCGACGGCAAAGTGCCAGAGGCCATTCGCAAACAGGTCCATGAGCGGCTCGGCATTCCAGAAGAAGCTGTGATTATTACCGGTACGCATACCCATACTGGACCGTTGTACCATGGCGTTTTGGCTGATTTTCTCCACCAACGGGCGATTCAAAAGTCGGGCGATGGAACAGACACCGCCCAGACGGTTGATTATGCCGAAAAGCTGGTCTCGACCGTCGTCGAATGTATCGTACAGGCGTCGCAACAGGTTCAGCCGTCCCTCATCGCGGTGGGAACGACCGAAGAAAATCGACTTGCGTTTAACCGTCGATTCCATATGAAAAATAGCGATACCGTCGTTTTTAATCCAGGGGTCAAAAATCCCCAAATTGATCGCCCTGCCGGCCCTATCGATCCGGAAGTTATGATGTTGCTCTTTACACAGGCGGGACAAGACAAACCGTTTGCGAGCTTTACGAATTTTACGCTCCATCTCGACACGACCGGTGGAACGCTTTACAGTGCGGATTATCCGTTTTATCTGTCGAATGTTTTGCAGAAACAGTATGGCGATACTTTTGTGTCGGTTTTTGGAACGGGAACGTGCGGTGATATCAACCATATTGACGTGACGGCGGATCAGCAGCGTAGTGCACCTGAAATCGGCACGATCCTTGGCGAGACGGTTCGCGATGCCCACGCGACGCTCACACGGTTGCCGCGTCCGATGTTGGGGTGGGCGTATTATCGAGTGCCGGTGAAATTGCAAACCTTTACGGAGAAAGAACTCACGGCGTCGGAAGCGATGTTGCCTGATGTCGTCACCGAAGGCGGGACGAAAACCTTTTTGGAGCGTGTTCGAGCCACGACGGTGTTGGATTTGGCTCAAAATTTTTCCGAAGGTGAGGCAACTCTTCTGGTTCAGACGGTGATGTTGGATTCGGATACGGCGATTGTGGCCATTCCGGGCGAAGTTTTTTCCGAGATTGGATTGGCGATTAAAAAAACGTCGCCATTCAAATACACCGCGGTAGTGGAGCTTTCGGGCCGGAATATTTCCTATGTTCCCACAGCCAAAGCGTTCCGTGAAGGGTCGTATGAAACGGTAAATAGTCGGATTGCCCCGGGAGAAGGCGAAAAACTGATCGAAGCGGCTACCGCCGCGCTGAAATCAATGAAACCATAAGTCACTCTTTGTCGCGGTAAATTTAATTGCCACGCCGTTTGACCATACCGTTTGGCGATATCATTTGGTAGTGTCGTTTGGTATCGATAATGCAGGCGGAATCGAAGGACGTTGGGAACGTGTTGGGAAGCGATCCACCGTGGGCCTACGTACCATGGCTTATATGCGTATCGTGGGCTTGTGTATGTGGATGCGCAGATAGAAAATAAGGAAAGAGAGTAAGGTAAAAATGTGTAAAACTGGGAGTCGTACCGAACGTCGTCAATTTTTGGCCCGTGGTTTGGGAGCCACGCTGCTTGGTGCGATACCAGTGGAGGGAATACGTGCGTTGCGGGCGGTGGCCGAATCGACTGAATTGGTCCCGAAACGGGACCAAGGCGAATCGACGAAAGATCGCTCATCTCTGCTGTGGTACGAGAAACCGGCGACACGTGCCCTAGAAGAAGCCTTGCCGATTGGAAACGGTCGCCTGGGCGCGATGGTGTTTGGTACGCCCGAAAATGAACGATTACTACTGAACGAAATTACACTTTGGTCGGGTGATGACAATCCATCCGGTGATTATGAAACTCGAGGCATGGGATTTTATGAGCTGCTTGGCAACCTGTACATCCGGCTACCAGGCCACGAAAAAGCGACCGATTATCAACGGCAATTGGATTTGGACCGTGCACAAGCGACCGTACGTTACCGATTGGGCAATATCCGATACATACGTTCCTATATGTGCAGTATCGCCGATCAGGTGATCGCAGTAGAACTGAAGATGGAGCGGACTGAGGGAGCGTCGGACATGCTGCCGGTTTCGGAGGGATATTGTGGACGATTGGAATATGACGACGGGCATGGAGTGAAAGCGGTTGCGGAAGGCGATACGCTGACGATTGCCGGCCAAGTGCCTGATGGTGTGCAATATGAGACGCAAATTCGGATTTTGTCGCCAGGTGGTTCGATTTGTGCGGAGCAGGGCGGGCTTGCGTTTGAAAAATGTGATTCGCTGATGATTTTGATTGCCGCTGGAACCGACTATTGCATGAGTGAAGCTCCACAATGGCGTGAATCAGAGCCGCCGCATAGAAAGGTGGCCGCGCAACTCAACGCCGCTGCCGCCAAATTTTTATCCCACCGCGACGCTTTTTATTGTGATCAGGTCAACGCCTATCGGCAATATTACCGGCGTGTTCAATTAGATTTGGGCGAGAGTTCATCCGCTTGTCAAAAGCTGCCGACCGATCAACGCTTGGCGAAATACACCCAGGATGGCAATGATCCGGAATTGGAAGTGCTGTTCTTCCAATACGGACGATACCTGCTTATTAGTTCATCGATTGGGCCGTTGCCAGCGAATTTGCAGGGGTTGTGGAACGATAGCAACACGCCGCCATGGCACTGTGATTATCACACAAATATCAACATTCAGATGAATTATTGGCTCGCGGAACCGACGAATTTAGGCGAATGTCATCGTGTGTTGATCAATATGCTGACGTCGCAAATTCCGACGTGGAGACGACTTACGGCGAAAGAACCGCGTTTCCAAAAAGCTGACGGTACGGCGACTCGTGGCTGGACGGTACGTACTTCGCACAATATTACCGGCGGTATGGGCTGGAAGTGGAACATTCCCGGCAATGCGTGGTATGCTCAACATGTTTGGGAACATTACGCATTTACGAAGGATGCTAAGTATCTGGCTGAGGTGGCGTATCCGGTTTTGAAAGAGTGTTGCGAATTTTGGGAAGACCAGCTGAAAACGTTGGACGATGGTCGGTTAGTGGTGCCGATGGGCTGGTCTCCGGAACACGGTCCAGAGGAGGATGGGTGTTCTTATGATCAGGAGATTGTCTGGGATCTGTTCCGCAATTACCTTGAGGCGGCGGACACGTTGGGGGTGGATGCCGATTATCGCGAGAAAGTCGCCGCCATGCAGGCGAAGCTTGTGATACCGAAGATCGGACGTTGGGGACAATTGCAGGAATGGATGGAAGATCGTGATGATCCGAAAGATGGACATCGCCATGTTTCACATCTTTTCGCGTTGTATCCGGGACGTCAAATTTCGCCCGTGACGACGCCCGAACTTGCCGCTGCCGCTCGCCGTTCGCTCGAAGCACGTGGCGATGGTGGAACCGGTTGGTCGATGGCGTGGAAGATTAACTTCTGGGCACGCTTTTTAGACGGTGATCATGCGTACAAAATGTATCGTGGTGTGTTAGGTGTTCCCGGGGCGCGACAAGGTTCAGAGGGCGCGGGCGGGGTGTATCTTAATCTACTCGACGCACATCCACCATTCCAAATCGACGGGAATTTTGGGGCGACGGCGGGTGTGGCCGAAATGCTGTTACAGAGCCATGTTGGCGTGATCCATCTGCTGCCCGCATTGCCATCCGCATGGAAAAACGCGGGACGTGTGAAGGGTTTGTGTGCCCGTGGTGGTTGGGAGGTGGATATCGCGTGGAAGGCCGGAAAAGTTGAAGCGACGTTGCGTAATCGATTGAATCGTGATAACATAGCGACAGTTCTTTGCGGAGCATCCACGCAAAAAACCGAACTAACGCTTGGTCCGGGTGGTGAAAAAACGCTTTCGCTCGAAAACGCGTAACGGGGATGCTGACAGCGGGGGCTTTCATGCGGTGCAAGGCAACCAGTCGGTAACGAAGGTGGTGACGCTTGGCTGGCTCGTTTCCTCCGCGCCGTTCGACTTTCTTGGTGGTCATCTAAATAACGATCAGCATTTTGAAGTAGGGCTTTTCCGATGAGTCGTCACGCACAGGACGGTCAGCCGATTTCCTTGTTTTCTTTTCAAGATATCATCACATCGGTTGCGGCGATCATGCTGCTGATTACGTTGATTTTGATGCTCGAACTGATCCAACAAAGTGAACATGCGAACACCACTGCGCCGGTGGAGACCGTGTTGAATTTGCAACAGCAGTTGGCGGCGCAGCAGGCGAAATTGTCTTTATTTCGAACACGGATGGAGACGGTGACGCAATCACTCACAGAACAACCGGCGCTTACACAGTCGGAGGTGTTGCAAGAATTGCAATCTCTCCAAGCGGAATTAGCCCAGTTGCGGTTGGATGCGAAACAATTAACGCAGCAGGAGCAACGGGCGAGTACTCGGTTCCATGTGGCGAAAGACCAATGTGCGGCATTGCAGGTGGACGCCCCAAACATTCAATCGCTGGAAGAGGAATTGGCGACATTACAGCGTGAAAGGACTAGACTATCCATTGGTGGACAAATGATTTTCAATCCGCCGCCAGCCACAGATCGACGAGCGTGGATCGTCGATTGTTCGCAAAATCAGGCTATTTTAATTCCTTTTGGCTGGACGGGACAACGAGAAGTTTTTACTAAAACGGTATTACATTCGTTGAAAAATCAGTTTTTGTATCGACTCGAATCTTGCGACCCGCAACGGGAGTATTTTGTGTTTTTTGTGCGTCCGGGTGGTGCACTGCTTTACATGCAGGTACTCTCCGAGCTACAAGCACGCGGTTATGAGGTGGGATTGGAATTGATTGATCAAGATCAGGAAATCGTTTTCCAGTCGCACTGACCGATATTCACATTATCTGAAAATACGAGTATTAAGAACGGACCATCAGCAACCGAGTGATCGCACATTGGTGCGATTGTGCGCCCGATTGCGTGTTCGTTCATTTGGTACAGGTGATTGAAAGGCCGCGAATTTCTGCCGCGGCATGAATCGGGGCGGTAATTTCCCAACCGATATTCATCATACTCAGATGATAATCGTCCGGATGATGAGAATCGGTGAGATATCCCGCATCCCAGGCCGTTTGGAGCGATTCATTCAAAAGTGGTAAAATATCACGATCAATGGTGATCCACTGTCCGGAATGTGGATTTTCGGAAAAATATTCCTCCGCACCTGGAATGAAGATCATTTTTCCAGTACCTTCTTTTTCCGCGGTGGAAAAGTCTTTTGCCACATAACGTGGAGCATGGACGTGTCGCATGTCAAACAGCGGAATGCCAAACCAGAGATAATCGCCAAATCCCGCGTTATCTCGATTCAAATTTTGAATCGTCAGATAGGCTAGAAATTGTGCCGTATGAAGTCCATCATTCCAACCGGTTAAATTTTTCTCCTTTTCGCAGAGCGGAATTCGAAACGCGAGCTGCAAACGTACTTTTTGCAGTGACCGGAGTAACGGCTTTTCGAGTAAATCACGTTCGAGCAACAGATGTGGCCACGCTTGTCCGATACGTGGAATCTGATGCTCATATTCCGTTTGACCGTCCAATTCAAATTGAATATCATATGGAGATTCTTCATCTAAAAACGATTCAGATGCCGATGGAATACGAAACTGAATTGACTTTGACTCATCGGCAAAAAGGGCGTAAAGATCTTCGACGATAGAACCATTTTTCAAATGTCTTTCTTTTTGCACGATTTTTCGTGGCGTGTTTTCCAATGTAAACCGACTCGACCATTGGCAAAGATTCCATGGTGTATTTTTTGGCACTTCCGATGACGTGGGATACAAAAACCCCGCTTTGACTCCGGTGGGAGACTGAAGACTCGTGCCGTTTTCGCAGCAAATTTGATCCACGAGTGAAATCACCGACGCTGTTTGCGCATTGAGTGGCGATAATCGCGAAATCGCCCACGATACGGCTCCTACACTAGTGTACAAAAATAGTCTTCTGTTCATCGGTATCCCTATGTGTTCATCTAAACCAATTCTCAAAACTTAATCGACCAGCTTTTTTCCACTGTTTTTTATCGCGAATCGCCAATATTAATCGTCACATCGCTGTAAAATGGAAGTGACGAGTGGTACGTCATACTCTGGCAGCCCCCAACGCGGCGCACATCGAGCACAATTTTCGGCGATTTTCGCCAAGCCATTCGCATCCACGCCGATATCCATGAGCGAGACCGGGCTTCCAATCCGTCGGAACCACGCCTTCATCTTCATGATTGTTTGTACAGCGGCTTCGTGCGGATCTGGCATGTCCAGATCAAATACCGCTTTACCGAGTTGTGCGAGACGTTCCGGACGATTTACCGCGAAATACGGCATCCAGCCTGAAAGCGTAATCGAAAGTGACGCTCCGTGCGGCGTATCATACAACGCGCTCATACTATGTCCGATCAGATGGTTGGGCGTGGACCAGTTGCCGACACCAGATGGAGCGATTCCATTCCAAGCAAGCGTCGCGGCCCACATAAAGGTCGAACGTGTCCGATAACAATCGGGCGTTTTCTGATTCGTTTCGGTGATCTCGACAATCGTGCGGACGATTCCCTCGATGTAACGGTCTTGAATCGGAGTGTACGAATCTTCACAGGTGAAATAACTTTCCAGCAAATGGCAAACCGCATCGACCGCGCCATACGCTGTTTGATTTTTCGGAATCGAATAGGTGGAAAGCGGATCCATAATCGATACACGTGGGTATAAATGTTCACTACCTAGGCCGAATTTTTCTTGCGTTGACTCATTGGTAATGACAGTTCCGCCATTCATCTCGGTTCCTGTCGCAGGCATCGTGAGCACCGTCAGTAAGGGCAATGCGTTGGCAATGGTTGCTTTTCCGCTGTAAAAATCCCATACCGAATGTTCCACTACACAGCCAGCCGCGATCGCCTTCGACTCATCAATCACGCTGCCACCACCGACAGCGATGATCATCTGTACACGATCCTCTTTCGCCAGCGTAACTCCGGCTTCCGTATGCGAGAGAACTGGATTTGCTTTGACGCCGCTAAATTCCACACATTCTACCCCAGCGGTTTGGAGCGATTGGATGACTTGATCGTAAACGCCGTTACGTTTAATCGAACCTTTGCCATAAACCAAAAGGGCCTTACGACCGTATTTGACAGCCTCGACACCGATTTGCGGGGTCGTCGCTTGACCAAAAATCACTTTTGTCGGATTCGAATAGACAAAATTTCGCATGATCACTCCTTGGGAATAAAATTCGATTTCTTTTTGTTCACAATGATGGTGGCCAGATTATTGAATTTCGGGGATATCCGCCACGTCGCCTTCACGCTGTTTTTGTCGATTGGCATCGTCCTGTGTCCCGTAAAACGCCGCGTTCCCATCGAGCCAAATGTACAAATTTCGACGTTCCGCGTCACTCAGCTGGACTTGATTGAGATGGTTTTCATCCTGCAAAATCGACATGAGTGGAGATTCGTCCGCACCGCAGCGATTGGGTAACGTGGTTGTTTGCTGAATGGATTCGCCACCCCATTCGTACCAACGGACATAAGGTCGCAAATGGTAAAATGAATCGCAAAATTCATTCGGACGAATGGTGAAATTCCCTGTGAGGTCGGGTGTTTTTGCACCGTTGCCCGCGTGATGACACGAAACACATTTCGCGTCCAGAATCGGTTGCACTAATCGCGTATAGCTCCACGGAGCCGTACCGTCCGGTCCCGCTTGAATCATGGACGGCTCACGACGCGTTGCCAAAATTGACGTGGCCGATTTCGACGGGCTTTGGGGGATTGGTTCGTGACACCCTACACAAGTACGACGCTCACCTGGTTGCATGTACAGTATACTTCGCATCGTTTGAACCGCTTTACCGTCCGCGTCCACCGCTTGGAAATATAGCATTTTACCAGCAGGAACACGAAAATAGGCTGAACCATCCGATTCCACGGGAACACTGCCCAACAGCAGTCTAGCACTTTCGGCATTCGCGTATCCGAGCTTCGGCTGATTCGCTGTCCAGTACGGCCATTTGGGCAGTATCTGGAAAATACGCAGCTCTTTGATGGGCCGATTCGCATCCAACGAGACGGTGCTTTGGTGTACATTGGACAAAACTAATTCACCTGTATTGCCCGATTCGTTCGAATTCAGCACCGAGGGAATCACTGGTGGCACGGAACGTGATTCGAGCGGAATCGGGTACTGACACGCGATTGTTTCATCCTCGTACAGCAACTCTAAATTGCCAAACGCATCGTAATAATATAGACCGGTACGTCCCACATCGTTGGACCCAGCGAAGAAACAACCGAGTGGCTCATGACTGTACGACGTGTAAAAATACTTCTCGGAAAGCGGCCACGGCGAATGATAATAAGTCTGAATCCGTTGGTCTGGCGTTTCAGGGAAGGGGACTTCCGGTGTAATGCATTCGAGAGATTCGAGACGATCTTCCACCGTTTGTGGATCGTATTTCGCTTTCGATGGATCGACCAAAACGAGCGAACCACCAGTATCGGCGTGGTGTGAACCCGCGACAAACAGCACTTTACGTGAACCGGGAATCGCTCGCGGTTGATAACATGCGCTTACTTTTTGCGTGTAATTACCGAATAAAATCGACGGGTTGGTGCCATCGGGATTGCTCGTCCAAATGCCATGGTAATGCGCGGCAGAACGGTCCATATAATCCCAACGGCAATAGGCCAATCGTCCGTCGTTGAGCACGGTGGGGTGCCATTCGTTCGTTTCGTGATAGGATAAAATCCGGAAATCACCCCCGTCCGCGTTCATGCGGTGGACGGTATAAACGGGCAACGGTTCCCATGGATTGTTGCAACGCACGAAACCGCCTCGATTTGTCGAAAGGAATGCGATACCACCATCGGGAAGCGGCGTGGGATCAAAATTGTCATTCTTTCCCACCGTCAGCTGCCGCAAATTCGTTCCGTCAACACGAATCTCGTAAATCTGGAATTTACCATCCTCCTGCTCCAATTTTTCCAATGCCGTCTGGTGGAAATCATGATTGCCCAACTGTAACCATCCGATCCGCGGCTTGTTGGGATCGTAGTCCGCTTTCACATAGGCAAAATACGCTGTCTGACCGTCATATGAAAGCGATAATGTCTGAAACACGCCGGGTGGAAGTTGGTCACCGATTACCGAATGGAGTTCGAACGTGTGTCCTGGATTTTCCAAAATGCACAAATCACCACCTGTAGTGTTCATCTGTTCGTAATAATACCCTAGATATTCGTGCATCATTTGACACGCAAATCGATTCCGTTTCAAAAAAACCAACGGTTTGTTTTTTACCAGTGGATTTTCCAACGCGAGTTCACGGGTCGCCCATCGTATAGTTTTGTATAGTGATATACGAGCGTCCTCGTTCAGCTGGTCCAGCTTTTCGAATGTTCCACGGCATCGGTCCAAAGTTTGAGTATATGGACGAAAATCAATGGCGGAAGACTCGTTTTGCGTTAAATCATAGTACAAAGATTCACTATGTTTCCACGCGTCCTGAATCGCTTCCGGCGTGGCCATCGTACGACCGCGTCGCTCTTCCTGACGTGACCAATCGGACTCAATCTTCGTTCGAAAATCGTCCTCCTTGGTCGCGTTAGACTCCATTGCAATGGTAAATCCCATCGTACAAAGCAAAACGCCTAACCATAATACCATACTTTTCCAGTACCATTGCGAAAAACGCATAGAACGACCTCGTATGTTGGTGGATTCGCCCAACACGATGCCGGGCGTAAAGGGTAACGACTAAGAGAACGACTCATTAAGCCCAAAATCGACAGATGGATCATGGGTTAAAATTTTAATATATCTCGAAGTTGAGCCAGTCGGTGGTCAACGTCTTGTCGAGTGATCGCTGCGAGCGGTTCGAGCGAAAAACCTTCAATCGTGTGGCTGGCGATGACCGTTCCATACGCGACCGCCGTTTTGAACGTTTCGACATCGTCAGACGACAGGGTGCGTCCGGACATTTTGAAATTTTGCGATGCGAGATACCCCATCATTCCCCCACCGAACGAATCGCCCGCGCCGGTCGGATCGACGACATTTTCCGTTGGTAACGCTGGCATCGCAAAGATCGCGTTGTCGGCGAAAAAGAGCGCGCCATGTTCTCCCTTTTTGATGACGACAAATTTGGGACCCATGGTTAAAATTTTACGCCCTGAACGTACCAAACTGTCGTCGCCCGTGAGTAAAATCGCCTCGCTGTCGTTAATGAGCAGACCATCGACCCGTTGAAGTACCTTTTCGAGCGACTCACGCGCAATATTGATCCATAAATCCATCGTGTCCGCGACGACAAGGTTGGGGATGCGGCACTGGTTGAGCACATTTTGCTGAATATCCGGTGCCCCATTGGCTAGGAAAATATACGGCGTGTCACGAAACACCTCCGGAAGCACTGGATCGAATGAACCTAAAACGTTAAGCTGCGTTTCGAGCGTGTCACGATCATTCATATTCTTCCGATAACGTCCCGTCCAACGGAACGTTAAACCGTCCTGAACTAACAGACCACGCGTGTCGATTCCATGTTTCGTAAAAAGTTCGATATATTCTTTCGGAAAATCAGTGCCAATCGGACTGAGAATTTGGACTTGGGTGAAAAATTTGGCTCCAAACGCGAAAAAGGGGACCGATCCACCCAAAATATTCTCACGACGCTGCGTGGGAGTCTCAATCGTATCAATCGCTGTGGAACCAATCGTCAGTAACGCACTCATGGAATCGTCTTTCCTATGTAAACCACCACTCATGTCGAAGGTCATCAACTTCAATGCCTCTTTTCATCGCCATTATATACCGCTTTTACACAGTTTTGAATGAAAGAAGTCGATTTTTCGCCGAAATTTCTCCTCTCTTTCTCCACCCCATTCGCCGCGATTGGTTTTTGTTCACATCGAATCTATTGTGCAGAATATGCCTAACATACCGATTTTGCGGATATCACTTGGCTGGTAAATGGCAAAATCTGGGATTTTTGCGGCGGTTGGGATGAATTTGGCGGATAAAATTGGTTTTGATAAAGTGCATCTGACAAAAGCGGACGAATCAGCCTCCGATATGTGAGTGGTTTCAATCGTTCTTGGTTTACGTACCGGTCGAAGAATTGTTTCGATGCGTGGCCGGGGGTTGATTCGTGGGCTTTTGTGAGTGTGAGAATTCGGGATACCGATTCATCAAGATTCGTTCCTCTGGTTGAGGGGGTGAAAGAGCAAATGCTGTTTAGTAATCGTTCGAGTATGTCCATTTCGCTGGCGTACCCCATAGGATATACGGCGAGTCCTAATTTACGAGGACGCCGAGTTCGTGAATTTCCAGCGGCGGGGATTTATGGTTTGCGTTTTTGGAAAGTGGTGCTTTTGTCAGTGTTGGGTGCCGGACTGATTGCGACTGCCGTTTATGCTCATATTCACATGGCTCGCGCGATGCAGATTCTTTCCGCACCGGAAGATTTTCGAAAATTTCTCGATCTGCGTGCGACAGAATCGTTTGGCAATTGGCTACGTACCACCTTTTACACGCTCAGTGCGTTGACCGCGTGGGGACTGTCTGGTTTTCGATATCGTATGGTTTTGCCCGCCGCCACCCCCGGCGGGTCGAAAACGGATCAATTCGACGGCGAATTGGTTTGGGCCTACGTCGTTCCGTTCTGCTGGCTACTAGCGATGGGAAACGC
>JAQVKF010000073.1 GCA_028694795.1 Thermoguttaceae bacterium
TTGTAGTCGATCAACATCAGCTGTGGTTCGTGATGTCCGCTGCCACCATGCTGCGGATCTGCGTACGCCGTCGCCAAAATAGTCACATTTTCCGCCGGACCTCGCAATTTCTCATACAGTTCATCGAGAACGTGTTGGATGACCGACGGAAGTCCTTTCATAATCGGATGTTCCGGCAAACGCACGTCGATGGGATAAGCCCACTGCGGACCATGATTGCCACCCGGTCCTGGCGTTATATCACGCACTTCCTCGCCCGCGTCGTTGAGGTAAAGATACGGCCCCGATTTCTCGTTGCGTCCACCCCAACCGCCGAGCGCACAGATTTGGTTGTATTCGGGCCAATCAGCGAACGCATTGTTGGCCGCATGGAAAATCACCACTCGACCGCCCTCCGCGACATATTTTTCGAATGCCGTTTTCGTGTTCGGCGACCATGAGTCGCCCGCGTAATTTATGATGACGACGTCGTATGCCGCGAAATTCGGCTTAAATTGGGACATATCTCCGCCTGGGGCTGGCGACGTAGCCACATCAACCACAAAACGGCCCGAATTCTCGAGCAATTTTTTCAAAACCGGCGTGGTTTCCTGCCAATTGTGGTTATTTTGTCCATCGACGATCAATGCTTTAATTTTCGGTTTGACCGTATTATCCGCTTCCGCAGCAAACGCTAATGCCACGCCCGAGAACAGCGAAATCGCGGCTCCTTGCAACCATGTACGGCGACGTATGGCGAGACTCATGAAATTTTCCTTCCGTTCGAGGAATCATGATGTGTCTTGAAGCAAATTGCCATTCGGCATTCACTAAACACATCCATTGAATATAGGTTGACGTAAAAATCCTTTATTTCTCTTGTTGCACCCTGATGAGTTCCCAAAGAGAACTACATGGCTATTATACCATCTTTCGTCCTCCGATTGCCAGTAGTACGATATCACATAGTATTCGAATATTTTTAGGTCCTTCATACGGCGGTTACCGATATGTGCGTTGATTTTACGACGTTTTCCATGGATTTTCCGGGCATTTTCCAAAGGTGAAATTCGCGTTTTTGCGCAAAACGGTTTCCAATGAAATGTCAACATGGTAAAATGATTCCGGGTGAAGTTTTTCCGTGAAAGATTTTCCCCCGATATATGAGGCGTTCAAAAACGTGTCTGAGGTGTTTGGAACGTGGGAAATGCGGGGGCAGACGTATGCCTAAGTTGAAACTTTGGACTCGCTCCGTTGGCACGGACGGCCGGACGGCTTGCCCTCATAATGTGGTCAGACCTGTGTCGGCTTGGTGTTTTGGATAAATTTTATATGTTGGGTACACCACGCGGGTCTTACCTGCGAGAATATTACCAACCTCTTGACATGGAGGACGGCTAATTTGACGCAAAAGATTTTGATGATGATTTGCTGGCCAGTGATGATATTGGCTTTTTGTACACTTTTGATTGCGCAGGACCTACCATCTTCACAACGGGCCATTCAGGCGATTCAAGACGGGCAAGCGATGCCGGCCGGAAGCGATTCGCAGCTTCAAATTTATGCGCCGCCGATTCTCGAGGTGAAAGGACGCTTCGAATATGATGGTGACGGGGCCGTGATCGGATTGGATCTTGCCAGCGAACGAACTAGCGTTTCCGATGCGATTCTTCCATCGATTTTGTATTTTACTGAGTTGCGAAAATTGCGAGTTTCTGGAAATTTATCGCCCGGCGCGATCGACCAACTGTTGCGATTGTCGAAATTAACAGAGCTGTTCCTGCAAGATACGTCCATGGATGATGAGACGTTTGTTCACCTTTCGCGACTGCCCAATCTGACGTCGCTTGGCGTGCGACGCGCAGCCAAACTGACCGATACGGCATTGAAGCCCATGGAAAAATTCACCACGTTGACATCTCTTTCGCTGATTGATCTCAATCTGAGCGACGCGGCTTGTGCGGAAATCGCCAAGGTCAACACGCTGAAAATGGTCGATCTTCGCGGCTGTTCTCGAGTGGGTACGGAAGGAATTCGGCATTTGGCGGCGATTCCCTCGCTTAAGGCGATTCGGCTCAAGGGGACGGCGATTGATGACAAAGCAGCGAGTGAATTGGCTCAATTTCCAGCGCTCAAAAATATCACGTTGGAAGAGTGCGGCGTCACGGTTCGAGGGATGGAAGATATCGCCAAGCTAAACCCGGAAGAAATCGTACTATTTCGATGTATATCGGTGAACGATAGTACACTTATTCCGATTTTGATATCGTCGAATCAATTGAAGCGATTAACGGTTCGCGATTGTATTTTGAAGGGCGAGACGTTGTCGCGATGTGTTTCGAAGGACCGATTGGTGGATCTTCGGCTTTCGGAAACGTGGCTCGATGATTCATCGGCAGAATTTTTGGCGGAATGTATCCATCTTAAACGCTTGGAATTACGAGCGACACGTGTGACGGACGCCGCACTCGAAAAAATTGCCACGCTTGAAGAGCTGGAATATCTCCATCTTCAAGGGACGCAGATTACCGATGCTGGATTGGCTAAGCTGGCCGCTTGTTCATCGCTTCGATATTTGAATATTGCCCAGACGGCGGTGAGCGAGGGTGCCGCGCAAGAGTTCCAGCAGACGCATCCTCAATGTGAAATTGACCGTCGGATTACGTACTAAAATGGCTCCACTCTTATTTTGACGTTGATTCGAGGGCGAAAAAACACGCAAAATAGCGAGTGGTTTTTTTCTTTCTCCTTGCTATAGTTCTCATAGCGGATTCGATTAGGCCGGCTGGTGTTCCTTCCGTTGAGGATTGGTATCATGGCTGGATTCCATTGACCTGACGTTTCCGCATCGCAATCGCGAGCATAAACATATGCCCGAACAGGTATCTAACTTATACAGGGAGGATTGAGATGTCGAAATGGTTTTTCAGTCCAAATGGTGGACTCACGTCAGGTAACGTAAAAAAATGGCGATTCCGGCCGATCGCCTGGAGCGTGGCGGTTGCGTACCTGCTTTTAGTGGGGATTTCCACGACGTTTGCCCAAAATGAGGCCCGTGAATCGTCCGCGGATGATTCAGAGGCTTCCGTAGACGCCATACTGCTGGAAGAATCGACTTGTCCGGCAGAAAATGTCGTTTGTCCGATGAAAGATGGCAAAAGTGGTCCTTTTGCCACGGCTACCTGTCCAATGAAAAAACTTCTTGCCGCGGACGGCGTTTGCCACTGTGGTATTTGCGGTTGTCACTGTCCGAGACCGTCGGACCGCTCGGCGATGCCCTGTTGTGATTCGCCTGTATGTCAAACGCTGTGTGCAATGCGACAGATGACCGGACCACGTGTGAAGGAACGATTCCGTGACGCGTGTGCGGATGTTTTAGCTCGCATTCCGAATCGCTCTTCATCCATGTGTAAACTCGGTCCGGCGATGCGTCCAGGTATGTCGCCTGTGCTACCGGATGGAGACGAAATGCTGAGCAAAAACGAGACTTTGTCGGGGAATCGAGCGATGCTTCTGTCCGAAAACAAGGCGTTTTCTGGGAACCGATTCTGCCCGAAAAAGAGTATGAACGCGCTGCTTGGCGTGAACGTGATGGTCATTGTGAATTTTGATCCGGATGCCATTGCCGCGACGCAGTCGGCCAATATTGGGGGAGATGTGGAGGCGGAAGAAGACGCGGAATAATCGCGATCATATGGGGTTGCCGTATCATCATGCGACAGGGCTTTCCGTTTGACAAGGTCGTGTGTATTTCCACCGTAGATGACCGTTGGAATCTGGTCGAACTTTATTTGGGTGGAACGGCTTGCTGATAGTGTCGATCATTTTCGATGTGATGGGAACCTGGGAATCAAGTCCGGATTCCCTTTTTCGTTTACTTTCTTTGCGTTTCTCCGACGGGCCTCTTCTCTGAAATGTTGATTTCCACTTGACCGCGATTTTCGGTGAAAAATCGCATGTGGGTATAGTCATCCATCCCCCGCGTGTGATACAATTAGTGCCGCGACGCGATGGGTTGATGGGCGGTGGCTGTGTGTTCGGGTGCTGAACACATAGACCGCGAAAATCCATGGGCTGTCCGTTGCCTTCTCATAGCCCGCTCGGTCTGCTCGAGGACCGTGGGTTGATGTGGTTGTTTACGTCTTAAGCGAGGTGTGACACAGCCATTCGTACAGATTGTCAATGTGGAGAGAATGACCATGCGGTCGGAATATCTGATAGTCGTGAGTATTCCCGGTTTAGGGGGGCGTGAATTTGCTCGAATGAAACGACTCCAACAAATCACATCTTCGGGCAGTATGGCGACGCTGACACCCTCGTTTCCGTCTCTCCGTAGTTGTGTACAAACGAACATGATGACCGGCAAATTACCCGAATCGCATGGTATCGTGGGTGATCTATGGTTCTCACGCGAAACGCAGCGGATTGAAAAAGCGACTTCCGACCAAGTGGAGACTTATCAACTGTGGGACATGCTGATTCACCTGCCGACCGGTCCGACCTCCGCCGTATGGTTTGCTCAGAGCGCGGCGGATTGCGATGCGGATTGGATCGCGTCCGCAACCCCGGTTTCTCCGCCCTCGGAAACGGATAAAATGCCTGGAAAATGCTGGTTTTATACCCGTCCTCGTACGTTGTATCAGGAGATATCCAAAGTGATTGGCGATTTTCCCGTAGAACATTATGCTGGAAAGGATGCGAATGTTCAATCGTCCGCATGGATTGTTGAATCTCTGGTTTTGACCGCTCGCCGTTATCGTCCGAATTTTGTCTATGTGACTTTGCCGCATCTTCAATTTTCGGGAGTTCGTTTTGGTCCTAATGCGTTGTTCCACACGCAAGCGGTGGAAGAATTGGATCGTTTACTCGCGCGACTAGTCCGTGAATTGAACGAGGCCTACGATGCGGAGCCTGTTTATTTATTCATGGGTGAATATGCGATCAACGATGTTCAAAAAGTCGTCTATCCGAATCGAGTACTACGCGAACAAAAACTCCTTCAAACGACCACGCGAGACGGTTGTGTGGAGATCAATTATCGAACGAGTCCAGCCTTTGCGGTAACGAATCATCAGGTTGCGCATTTGTATACTCAATCGCAAACCCCGGAGGCGATTGATCGAGCCGCAACGCTATTTCGTAATATAGAAGGTGTGTCGCAAGTGCTTGTGGGAGAGGAACTTGCGAGTTGTCAAATTTCACACGCACGTTGCGGCGATTTGGTTTTGGTAGCGGAAACGGACGCTTGGTTTTCGCATGAATATCGTACCGAGGAGGAGCAAACGGCGGAATTGGCACTGCCTGAGTCGCCTCAGCAGAAGCCTGGAAGCGATCCATTGGAGTATTTTGTGGATGCGGCAACGGGCCGAACGCCGACGGACGCAAGCGTGGTTCACGGTTCCTTTGGAGCACCGGTTTTGGATGCTTCGACGCGAACCATTTTGGCTACGACCTGTACAGATGCATTTTCGAAAACGGATTACCTCGATACCGATATTTTTGATTGGATTCTTCATTTTTTTGAGACACCGTTTCCACAATAAACATTTGTATATTGATACTTTTTTTAAGGATCTTGTTATGGATTCCCGAAGAACTGTACGGATTGGCATTATTGGATTTGGTATGATAGGGAAAGTCCATGCGTACGCCTGGAATTCGCTTCCGTTTTTCTTTCCTGAACTGCCAATCCAGGGAAAGATCACCCATCTTGTGACGTCGCGTCAACAGACGGCGGAAGCGGCGAGACAAACACTTAACGCCGACGTGGCTTCCACTAATTTTCGGGAGATTACTGAAAATCCAAGCATCGATATTGTGCATATATGTTCACCTAATTCACAGCATGGTGAGGCGCTATTGTCCGCCATGAAGCATCAAAAAGCGATTTATTGCGATAAGCCGATGGTGGCGACGTGGAATGAGGCGGTTCAGGTTGCCGCCGCGTTACCGGATTATCACCAGACCTCGCAGATGACGTTCCAAACACGGTTTGTTGGAGCGGTACAACGTGCGAAAGCGTTGATTGATGAGGGAAGAATCGGGCGCGTTTTGAGTTTTCGATTTACCTACCTGCACGGCGGAAATGCCTCGCCCAACGCCCCGATGAAATGGAAATTATCAGCTCAATCGGGTGGCGGCGTGATCGCGGATTTGGCGTCGCATTTGCTGGATCTTGCCGAGTTTTTACTTGGACCGCTTGCGACGCTTACCGCTCAGACTTCGATTGCCTATCCGCAGCGTCCCAGTGCCGTTGACAGCAATCGTTTGAGCTGGGTGGATACAGAAGATCATGTATGTGCGATTGTACATATTTCCGGCGGCGGCTTAGGTACGCTTGAAGCAACCAAAATAGCGACAGGTACCGAGGACGAGTTGCGTTTTGAGATTCATGGAACTGAAGGAGCGTTGCGGTTTTCGCTGATGGAGCCTCATTATTTGGACTTTTTTGACGCGACGGTTGCTGAGTCCGCTTATGGAGGTGAACGCGGCTGGAAACGGATCGCGGTCGGACGTCGTTACGCTTCGCCGGCGGTGGCGTTTCCGAGTACCAAATCAGCGGTTGGCTGGCTGGAAGGACATATTTTGTGCCTCGGAAATTTTGTACAGCATTTTCTTTCGGAGGATCGTGGAAATCCAAGTTTAGAACAAGGCGTTCGTGTTCAGAAATTAATGCGGTATCTGCGAATTTCGGCCAAAGAAAACCGAACGGTCGCTTGTGATGAGGATGTGGGGAGTTCGATCATCTAACGGTTCGACTTGGTTTGGGCCAGGAATCACGTGATCAGAAACCTCTGGTTTTTGGATTGTAATGGTATGAAATGGGACGACTTTTGACGAGGTTGAATTGAAGAATCACCCGGTGGAAATGAAACTACTTCGTATTGAAAGCAGACGTTACCGAGCGTCTGTTTTAAGTGGTATTCTTTTCACTTTATCGGTCTGTTTTTGGATACCGTGTGTTTATTTGACGCTGGACGCGACTCTATTTCGGACTCATTCGCCAAGTGTGCGTATGTTCTCGACCGTCGGCTGTCTTCTGATCGGATTAGCCGTTTTTTTCTTGACGGTGGTTCGGACGGTTCGAAATAAGCACTCTTTATTCGATACAGCCAAAGCAATCCACCTTCAATATACGAGTTCTGATGAAGATTTGTACACTTCTACGATTGATTTTTTAGCTCAACGCGAATCCGGCACCTCAGAAGCGATGCGAGATTCCGCGGTCCAACAAGCCGCTCACGAACTTGCCGTAATCAATGATGATTGTCTTGTCAATCATTATCGATTCTATTGGGCGAAAATGTCAGCCGCCGTTACATGTGCCTGTTTAATCATATTAATCATTTGTTTACCGGTATATTTAAAGACATCGGTGAACCTTTTTTTTCTTCCATTGGGATCTGCCGCGTGGCCTAAGTATCATCTGTTCATCCTCGAGAATCCAATTTGGACGGTTGTTCGTGGACATCCGTGGCAAGTCACTCTGGTTGATCAGAATGGAAAAAAACTGCCTGACGATGTTCGGCTCATCGGTTATTATCAGAAAGACGACCTTGCCGCCGCGGATCGTCCCAACTTTACGCAAGAACGTGTGCGTACCGATAAAAATATGGATGAATTCCAACGTAAATGTCGATGGAGCATGGAAACTGTTCGTGCGTCGTTTTCTTTTTCTGTGACCGGCAGAGATGAGCAGATCGGTCCGTTTTCCGTTCATGTCGTAGATCCCGTGTTGATCGAAGATGCCCACCTGCATGTTTCTCCTCCAGAATATACACATGTTCCTAAAAGTGAACAAAAAAGCACGGAAGAGGTTCCGGAGAATTCAAATGTAACGCTTCATATACGATGGAGTCGTCCCATTCAATCCGCTTTTTTAGAATATGTGAAGGAGGGAACCGTACCGCCAGTACCTATTCGTGTACCGTCAAAGGCGATGACAGCTGCTTTATCTGATGCGGATGAATCGCATACCATTACTTCGGAGGTCGCGTGTACCAGAGAATCCGAATTTGATTTTGGCGTATTAAACGCGCATGAGAGTTTTTCATATGTTCTTTATTATGAGACTACCGAACAAGCCGTCGGACAAACGAATGAGCTGCATATGAACATACGTCAAGACATCGTCCCCCGTCTTCTTTTGTCGTCGCCGCCGGACACGGTACACGAACTTTTCTTGCCGCGGAATTCTGTTCCGTCCTTTTCGGTAACGGCCACTGATGATTATGGTGTGGAAAAAGCCTATTTTGAATGGTTTTGCGAAGGACTGCAGGAAACGCCCCAACGTGTAGAAATGAAAAAAATGAACATCTCTTCACAGCGGATCGCCGAAAAAATGGAGGCCTCACCGAATGAGACTTTGACTTTTTCCGAATGGAAATGTGATGTTGATTTCGACCGTTTAATACGACCTGACACGAAAATGATCGCATGGAAATTAATCTTAGAAGATGGAAAACATCAAACGATCGAGTCACCTTCCCGATGGGTGATTGTGGTCCCAGCGGAATATTTTTATCAA
The DNA here is from genome assembly GCA_028694795.1 of Thermoguttaceae bacterium. Lineage (GTDB taxonomy): Bacteria > Planctomycetota > Planctomycetia > Pirellulales > Thermoguttaceae > JAQVKF01. The sequence continues at coordinate 8,507 of JAQVKF010000073.1, forward strand.
TATATTGGATATGAAGCACGTCGTATGGCTAATCGATTGATACAAGTGTCCATGATGCTGGACCGATACGCCAAGTCGTTGGAACGAGTAGAATCCATCCTCGCAAAAAACATCAATGGTTACGGTATGGATGAAGAAAATCTCAGAAACACTCAATCGCAATATGTAGTGATGAAAAAAATATTTGCCGATCCAGCGTATATATCTGTACCTGATATGCGTATGTTTTCCTTCTATATTGCGGCGTTACCGGATAAAAAAAATACATTTGCACAGTGGATTGCCCAATGGTCTCCTTTCTTTCGGGAACAACCTCGTGCATTTCGTGAACTGAATGAATTATGCGGCGAAAATTTGTTGTTTATGGAGTTTATCGCGGTTTCGGAACCGCCGCCAGAAACTATTCCGCTTCCAACCGATCAAGAGAGTTCTTCGCCGCCAACGGTACCGGAATCGTTTGATCCCATACGAAAAAAGAATCAGATTTTGCTTGAAAAAATCAAAAATCTATCGATGGAATATCAAAAAGCGGCGACTCAGATTGTATCATTTGATCAGTATGAAAAGAATCATGAAGCATTGCAAAAAATATGTAAAACGTATCAAACGCTGGATGCTCAAATGAGAGAAAACGTGGGGATGATCCATACTTCATTCGATCTTAATCGTCTCGACACGGGGATATTATCTCCATTTTATGGAAACGAGGGGCGTGCCGGTTGTACAGGTGGAAATTTGATCCTCTCGCTACAAAACGTTCAAAACGATTTTCTGCAATGGCAAGGGGATTTGCTTGATTTTACGCACGATCAACAAGCCATTCCTTTTTTGAAAGTCGGGCAGGACCGTGATCTTTCCATGGAAGAATGGATCTTCGCACAAAGTTCTTCGGTAAATCAAAGGCTGGATGCAATACATGAACATATTGATCGAAATGAAAACATTTGTACACTCGATATTTCATCTTGGAATTTATCTCAGTTTGCCTATATGCAATCGCGTTTTGATCGGACAACTTCTCATATGAGTGGTTTAGAATGGCTGAAAGTGTTGCGAATGGATGTAGAAAATGAACTCCATTCGAGTAATTTTAGTATGGAAAATACACGTTCAAACGAATATTTGAGAAGATTGAATTCCTATTACCAATGGATTTCTATCACTCAAAAGGAGTCGCCCTGTTTTGCGAATATTTTGCGGTCATGTGTGGACCAGCTCGCCGCGTCCGGCGGCGATGATATCAATATCATACATGATGATCAATCCGAACGGAGAAAACATCGCGCGGTTTATCTGCTATCGATGTTGGACCAAATTGTTGGGGATGCTTCTCACGCTGGCCCTCAAGTGGAATCGCCCGATTCCCGAAACAAGGCATTAACGGTGGATAATGGACATTTGTCTTTTGAGCTGCAAATGCTTTTGTCCCTACAAAGGATGGTCGATGGCGATACGCACGCTCCTTGGATTCAAAAATCGCAGATGCAACGGCGAGTCCTGGAACAGTTGCTTTTGCAATTTCCATGGATGAAAACCAGCGATTCATCGGTTCATTTGGCTTCTTCATCTTCTTCATTGATGATCGAAGATTTTACGGATCAGCCTAGTGAATGCCAAATACCCAATATTTCTCCTGAAATGATGGCCATTGCGAGGAATTTGCCCCGGCGTATGCAAACCAATATAGATCAAATCGAGTCGAAAACGGAAACCATGTGGTCCCAATTTCAATGGCCGCGACGTTGGTTTAATAGAAAACAAATAATGGATTTTTCCTTGTGGAATCGAATTCCGAACCCATTAAATTCGATCACCCATGAACTCGAATTGGTTTTGACCGCGATTGCATTTTCTGAAAATAGTATTCAGAAGAACACGTCTGAAAATTTATCCACAGTCCCGAATTCCGAACAAGATGCAAATGCGGCTACCAATCGTGCGTCTCAATCCGCATTGGCTGATCAAAATGCCATCTACTCTCCCAATCCGGAGATTCAGACCTCACGAACGCAAAATGGATCGGAAAACTTTCAACAACCTCCAGAACGGATTGCAAATATCCAGGAAAAACCTCACAATACGATTTTCCCTCCCGCTGAGCAGTCTCCATCCACGCCCTCTGATTCCAATTTCAGTGGCGAAAACACGCCTCGTATGGGGAGCCGTGATCAGGGATCAGACGCTGGAGTGCCGGGGGCAGGAGGTGGCGATGTACCTCCCAGCGGAATTCCGAATACGTTTGGACAGGAACCCTCCACGTTGGTTGGGCAGATATGGGGTGAGTTACCCGCTCGCGCTTCATCCGTTTTACGTACTCGACGCAGTACGGAGAGTTTTCATCCTCTGTATCAACGTGAAACGGAGGCTTTTTTCCGCCAATTGTTAGAGCAGCGTCAAACAGTTTCCGCCAATGACAATACTCGTCCGATAAAGCCGGACCAACATTAGTTTTGCACACGATGAAGGAATCATTTGATGAGTCCGACACGCCGAAATTGTTTGAAACAATATGGATCACAGATACTTTCTGGGATGATCGGTGCAGGGGTGTTGTCTGAAATGCTCGCGGATACGGATGGGTTGGTTTCCATGTCGAATGCCCAGTCTTTGTCGCGGCTTTCTCCCCAAACTTGGTCCACCCAAACCTCGCGTGCTCCTGAGTTGGTAACCGATCAGGCACAGAATGCGATTCAATTGGGTTTAGAGTATCTCGCTTCGCAACAGCACCCCGATGGTACCTTTGGAAATGGGATTTATCGTGAGAATCCTGGGGTGAACGCGCTTGTTGGCATGGCGTTTCTTGCCGCTGGAGAATCATTAGGACGCCGTGGACCGTACGAAATGGAACTCCATCGTGTGTTTGATTGGATGCTAAATCGTGTACAAAATAACGCTTTAGCCGACTCAAGCGATGCGACTCGTGGACCTATGTATAGTTTAGGGTATGCGACACTTTTTCTCGCGGAATGTTATGGAATGATCGAATCGTCCACTTTGGGAGCGGTGTTGCGTAACGCGGTTAAGTGGATTCTCGCGGCTCAAAATTCGGAGGGGGGCTGGCGTTATCAAATGCAGCCGGTGGACGCGGATATTTCCGTCACTTCTTGCCAGGTGATGGCGCTGCGTGCGGCGAAAAACACCGGAATTTATGTGCCGAAGGAGGCGATTGAGAAAGCGATTGTATATATTCGTTCATGTCAGAATCCGGACGGTGGATTTGCGTATATGCGATCACAAGGGGGAGTTAGTGCGTTTGCGAGATCGGCGGCGGCTCTCGCGGGACTTTATTCCTGTGGTATCTATCAAGATCCAGTCATCAACCGCGCGATTCAATATATCATGCAATTTTGTCCAGATGGAACTGAGCAAAAAGTTCAGGCGTACTATTATTATGGACACTATTATGCGGCGATAGCTTTTTGGCAAACGGGTGGAGAAACATGGAAAAAATGGTTTCCTGCCGTGCGGGATGAACTCATTCGATCACAACGGAAAAAAATGATTGATGGGAAACAAGTGGGCCTGTGGGAAGATTCTGGGATTTCGCCGGAATTTGCCGTCGCCTCCTCGCTGCTCGTATTACAAACTCCCTATGAACAGATTCCAATCTTTCAGCGATAAAACGCGGAATTTGCCCGAAGAACAGACACGGCATGCTGAACAAAAGGTATGACAGCCCCTGTCACTTGGCGTCGGTCAGCACTTTTTCCAACGTTTCTAACGTCGTTTGGACGGCTCCCTGTTGATGAATGACCAGTGTTCGCGCTCGCTCGCCCAACGCCGCCGCATATTCGGGATGTATCAAACAATGTTCGACGAAAAGCCGCATTTGTGTTCCGTTTTGCACCACCTGTGCCGCATCTGCCGCCAGAAGCGTTGCCACAATATCGCGAAAATTACGGGTATTCGGTCCAAAACAGACCGCCGCGCCGAAACCCGCGGGTTCAATCATATTTTGTCCACCACGATCGCCAAAACTGCCGCCGACAAACGCGATGTCGGCCACGCCCCACCATGCGGAAAGTTCGCCTACCGTATCCACCAGCAAAATTTGCGGTGCGGGGGTTGTGGGACCGTTCATAAGCTGGCTGCGTCGAACCGATGAAATCCCTGATTTCTCACATAATTGCCACACTTCCTCGAATCGCTCAGGATGTCGCGGTACGAGAACCAATCGCAATTCGGGATGTCGCGGCGCTAGCGCGGTCAATGTGGCGATCGCCGCTTCTTCCTCGCCCGATTGTGTACTGCCGGCCAAAAAAATCGTCTGCAAATCGGTCCAACCAGTCAGATGGAACAGGCACCGCGTCGCCGGATGAAACCGATTCGTTTGGGCTCCATCGTATTTCATCGAACCGGTGACAATAAGCCGAGACTCCGGAACGCCTAACTGAAGAAAATGGGACGCACTTGACTCGTCTTGAGCCAGGACCATGTCAAACGTGGAAAAAATCGGGCGAATCCATCGCTCTAATCGACGGTATCCCGCAAAACTATGGTCGCTCAACCGACCGTTGACAATGGCCAAACGCACTCCGGACCGACTCGCTTGGCGAATCAGATTCGGCCAGACTTCCAGCTCTACGAGTACCAACATGGTCGGACGAACGCGTCGTATCGCGCGATGTACGGCCCACGTAAAATCTAACGGAGCGTAGAAAACCACTAGCTCTGGATACTTTTTGAGAGCCACTTCATGGCCCGTTCGTGACGTGGTCGAAACGACGAGCGTATATTCAGGATGTTTCTGGCGGAATCTCGTGATCAGCGGCGCGATCAAAACGACTTCGCCGACACTCACCGCGTGGAACCAGACCGCGGGATTCGTACCTGTACGGACTGGAACTTGACCAAAAAATTTAGCCAGGAACCCATCGCGATATTTACCATGTCGCCACGCTTGGTAGATCCAATAGGGCGAAAAAACAAACACGAGCAGAAGGTAAATTAGATTCAAAAAGTATCCCACCCTCGTTTCCTCTCGACTCTTCCGCTCTGCGTGTTGTCTCTATTTACACTGCCATGTCGCTGCGCACCTCCCGCTCCCTACAAGTCGTCGAGCGGACTACATCTTCGCTGCGGTTTTCAGATCGGCCACGTGATCGGTATTTTCCCATGTGAATTCAGGAATCTCGCGACCAAAATGTCCACCACTCGCTGTCTTGCGATAGATCGGGCGCCGCAAATCGAGGTGTTTGATAATGCCACCTGGGGTGAGTGGGAAGACCTCACGCACGATTCGGCAGAGTTCCTCATCTGGTAACTTGCCGGTACCAGCTGTTTCGACCAGCACGCTCACCGGATCGGTTACGCCAATCGCATAGGCTAATTGCAGCTCGCACGCATCGGCCAATCCCGCCGCGACGATATTCTTCGCCACGTGACGTGCCATATACGCCGCGCTTCGGTCCACTTTTGTCGGATCTTTACCGCTGAACGCGCCGCCGCCGTGGCGAGCCCAACCGCCGTAAGTATCGACGATAATTTTACGTCCTGTCAGACCACAGTCTCCATGTGGACCGCCGACCACAAATCGACCAGTCGGATTAACGTAGTACTTGATCCCGCCGTGCACGAGTTCGGAAGGCAAAAGCGGCCTCACGATTTCGTTCTCAATGTACTGATGAATCTCATCGTTGCTCACTTCCGGCGCATGTTGCGTCGAAACCACCACCGAGTCAATACGAACAGGGCGATTGCCGTCAAATTCGACTGTTACTTGGCTTTTGCTATCCGGTCGCAACCAATTGACCACGTTCTGCTGGCGAGCTTTGGTGAGTTTATCGAGAATTTTGTGCGCGAGCGAAATGGGCAATGGCATCAGTTCCGGCGTATGGTTAATCGCATAGCCAAACATAATGCCTTGGTCACCCGCACCAAAATCTTTACCCGTTGTGTTGTTCTGATTCACCCCTTGCGCAATATCAGGACTCTGACGGTCGAGAGCCAAGAGCACCGCACAGGTGTCCGCGTTAATGCCCCATTGATCGTTGACATATCCCGCATCACGAATCGCCTGTCGTACCACATCGGTGTAATCACATCGCGCCGTGGTCGTAATTTCACCCGCGATCATTGCCACACCAGTCGTAATCAACGTCTCACAGGCGACGCGGCTCATCGGATCCTGTTCAAAAATCGCATCCAACACGCCGTCCGAAATCTGGTCCGCGACCTTATCCGGATGTCCCATACTGACTGACTCGCTTGTAAACAGACGTTTTTCCTGCGCCATAATATTTCTCCACTATATTGTTTTCCCCAAATTTTTTTGGTCTAATTGAGGAGACTTTTGATGCTTGACTTACTTTTAGTAGAAAAATCGCGAGGAATCGCCAACACTTGCGTGGTTGGTGAGGAGCCACCACGAACCTGCCAGCGATCTCTCCAAATTCCCAACCCATTATAATCGAATATACGAATGGTTTCCATAGGATGCGCAAAAAAGACCCCGATAAAGGATTGGACCTGAAGAAAGGACGTAGTTATGACCGATTTATCCGATTCCACGATCACACGTATTCACGCTCGACAGATACTGGACAGTCGGGGAAATCCAACGGTGGAAGTGGAAGTTTGGCTCAAAAGTGGAGTTTGTGGGTTGGCTTCCGTTCCGAGTGGTTCGAGTACTGGAACGCATGAAGCCTATGAATTGCGTGATGAAGATCCTTTGACCTACAATGGACTAGGGGTGTGCAACGCGATTCAAAATGTGAAAAGTCTCATCGCACCCGCGCTTATGGGTATATCCGCTATGGATCAACGTGATGTCGATCAACGGATGATCGAACTGGATGGAACGCCGAACAAGCGTCGTTTAGGGGCCAACGCGATCTTGGGGGTATCGCTCGCGGTGGCTGTCGCCGCGGCGGCGACACAACAGCGTGCCGACGGTTCACCCAAACCTCTTTACTCGCATTTGGCCGAACTTTATCAAAAATATTTTCTCGCCGCGCCGGCGCATACGTCTTCTTCACGATGGGGGGGCGATTCCTCTACGGGGAAACATGGCTTTACCAACATAGCGGAGTATGCGACGCAGCCGTCGTGGACCGCTGAGCAGAATGCGACTGACGAAAATGTAAACCCTCCATATGCGGACCGAACGTCCCATGCCGCCAGAGCCTCTTACCAGGGGGGCGGAAAATATCTTCTGCCGATACCGATGATGAATATTCTCAATGGCGGCCGACACGCGAACAATGGGCTGGATATTCAGGAATTTATGATCGTGCCGCAAGGGTTTGCTACCTTTGGCGAACGCTTGCGAGCGGGCAGTGAGATTTCCCACACGTTGCGAAATGTTTTGCAAGACCGCGGAATGGTGACCGGCGTGGGTGATGAAGGCGGATTTGCTCCTGAACTGGCGAGTAATGAGGAGGCTATTCAGCTGATTGGCGAGGCAGTACGACGCACAGGATACGAATTTGGTACTCAGGTGGGGATCGCGATTGATTGCGCATCCACTGAATTTTACCATGCGGAGACCAAGCGTTACCATTTTGAAGGTTCGGCTCTCACGGCGAAAGAAATGGCCGATATTTTTGAAAAATGGTGCCAAAAATATCCAATTCTTTCGATTGAGGATGGTTGTGCCGAGGACGATTGGGAGGGGTGGAAACGACTGACCGATCGTTTTGCGCAGGTCTCTTCGACGAACGCGGCGGTTTTATCACGTAGTTTCCAATCGTCGAAACGACCGCTGATGCTGGTGGGTGATGATCTATTTGCCACCAATATTGAGCGTTTTCAAAGGGGTGTTCAAGAAGGCGTGGCCAATACGATTCTCGTCAAGCCAAATCAAATCGGTACGCTAAGCGAAACGCTCGCGGTGGTCGCCATGGCCCATCGGTATGGATACCAGACGATCATTTCCCATCGAAGTGGCGAAACGACTGATACATTCATCGCCGACCTCGCGGTCGGACTTTCTGCTGGTTGGATTAAAACGGGTTCGCCATGCCGTGGCGAACGAACCGCCAAATATAACCAATTGTTACGCATCGAAGAATCGTTGTCACCGTTTCCAGGTCCGGAATCTCTCCTTTGAACGTGCTCCCTGTTCAGGTTTCCGGCGATGGAAGTGCTTCGATATTGGGCGGTGGAATTCCTTTCCAATAGGGTGGAATGGATGCAAATGGAAGAGAATGGTCCTCCGTTTTTGGATTGAAGAACGGCGTGGGCAGGTTCCCATCCTCCTTGTTTTAATGGACATGGCCTACAGGCGAAACGATGCGTACCAAGCGAGACGGGGGATGGCAGCAAGCCTCGCTGCGCGGTCCATGGAAGGTGGACCGGATAACGAGGTTGAAAGATACCGAGCGGCAAAAGATAGACCCAAACGCATTGGGGTTCAATCGAAGCATGGAGGAAAATCAAATAAAAATGTACAAAATATCGTCGAAATAATACCGCGTCCAAATGTTGCGATTCGTACGGTAACTTGTCACAATGAGAAAATTGGATTGTTTTGGTAGGTTCCCGATAAAATGGATATTTACGTTTGCTATTTTTTCGTGGTTCGCGATTGATCGTGATGGAAGATTCGAAAGTTCTCTTACATGACCATCGGACTCACGACAGACGGCGAATGGAATCCCGATGATGATAGAGAGGACGAAGCATGCGTAACACACGACGCGATTTTTTACGAGGTTCCGCCGCAGTCGGTTTGGCGGCTCTTTCATCGACGATTGCTGTTCCGGCGATTTCGACGAGCCGGGCGTTGGCGGCAATGCAAGGCGCAAATGATCAGTTGCGTATGGGCTGTATCGGTGTCGGAAGTATGGGGAAAGGTGATGCGAGCGATTTCTCGAATTTGCTCGATGTCGTCGCAATTGCGGACGTCGATTCGGAATACGGTTTGGCTCAAACGCTGGCAAACGATGGCATTGGTACGAAGCGTGACGGCAAAAAAGTCGGTCAACCCGACACGTATAAAGATTATCGTAAAATTCTCGAACGCAAAGATATCGACGTGGTGAGCGTGGTGACGACTGATCCGTGGCATGTGAAAATTGCTATCGAGGCGTTACAGGCGGGAAAACATGTCTTCTGCCAGAAACCGCTCACGTTGACCATCGAAGAGAGCCAACTGATCCGCCGTGCGTGTAAAAAGTATGGTAATCTCGTGTTTCAAGTCGGTACACAACAACGTGCGCAGAAAGACCAATTCGCGATGGCGTGCCTGATGGTCCGCAAGGGTTTGCTGGGCGATATCAAGAAAATGACAGTCGATATCGGTCCGTCACCCACGAGTGGGGCATTACCTGTTGAACCGGTGCCGGAGTCGCTCGACTTCGAAATGTGGCTCGGTCAGTGTCCGCTGGTCGATTACCGAGCGTGTCGCGTTCATTACGAATTCCGCTGGTGGTATGAATATTCCG